>JADJFV010000035.1 GCA_016708435.1 Leptospiraceae bacterium
CTAGCTGCGACTTTGACATTTGTAAATTGTCAGGAGAAAAGGTTGACGATAAACTCCTCTATTCGCGGCGCAGCACTTGCCTCTAGAGGAAGTGGAACAGTGGCAACGGAAGTGACAGGAACAGCAGCAATCCCATACAATCGGTGGAACGATTACGGGACCCGCTGGCAACGGGCTTGGTATTGCAAAACAACGCAGGTAACAATTTATCAGTAGCAAGTGGTGCGACTAGCTTCAAGACGAAGCTCAGCGATAGCAACAGGAACAGCCTATGCAGTAACCGTGAAAACACAACCAACTGATTAACCTGCACGGTTTCAAGTGGAACAGGGACGGCAACCGCGAATGTGACAACTCCGGCATTACCTGCGTTGCAGTAACTCATACAATCGGTGGAACGATCACCGACCTTACAGCAACGGGCTTGGTATTGCAAAACAACGCAGGTAACGATTTAACAGTAGCAAGTGGTGCGACTAGCTTCACATTTGAGCACAAAGGATAGCAACAGGAACAGCCTATGCTGTAACGCAGAAACCCAACCAACTGGTTTGACCTGCTCGGTGGCTGGGCAGCATTAGAACCGCAACCGTGAATGTGACAACTGTAACTTTAGCATGTAGCGTTCCAATAACTCGCAATTGGGGGTCTTTACTGACAATAATAATGGAACTATTCAAATTTGGCAGTCACTGCTGGAACTTGGGTGGACAAACAAACCTACACGGCACAGACTCTGACTTGATGAAATGTAGCCATGGACAAGCTTGGAAATCATCCACGAACACACGCTCAGGAACTGGCATTGCAACAGCTTACGGAGCAACTGGAGTTCAATACTGTAATATAGCTGACCAATCGTGCAATGATGCAGTAACTGGTCTCCTAAATGGGACTGGCACAAGTGGGGCGTATACAGCTTGTAATGGTTTAAACGCAGGTGCAGGGACTAATGGTAAGACCAACTGGCGTGTTCCTACTAAAAATGAATTAAAATTACACTGAATGCAACACTACAAACAAGAAATGCCAAATGATGATCTAACTTAGGAGGAGCTCCAAGTCCTTCCATTAATACTTTATTTCCCTGGGAATACAGTTGCCAATTTTTATTGGAGTTCTACCCAGAGATCTGCAGGCGATGCGTGGACAGTCGAATTCATCGCTGGTATCTCGTCTGAGAGCTGCAGAGTGGCACCCATTCTGGTGCGCTGTGTCTCCGGACCGTAGTTTGACATTTGAGCGTTTTGAATGAGGATTATTTCGTATTTGCCCAAGGGCGTGGTTAATCCACGTCCTGGGGCAACACACAGAATTTTCTTTTTCTAGATTTCCTTGACTCCCAAAACTCTAACCCAATAGTGTAACTATGAAACCGTTTCCTGATAGGAATTAAAATCCTCTGAAAACTCATAGAGGGAAATTATCTATACATAGACAAAACACAAAAAGGTATATCAGATGATCAAAAACTTGCCTGAGCTTAGTATTCTATCTCGCCTGGCAGATTTGGAAAAGAATCTTACCTTACACTGAAGAAATTTCTCGAAACAAAAGAACTCTTCCAGGGACTTGGTTTTTCAATTCGAATACAAATGAAAGACATTCAGTCATACGACTCGATTTTAGTAAACAGAAAACAAATGAACTATGAGGTTTAAAAAAAGGATTTATTAATAATCAATTGATTATATTGCGGAAGCGCATTCTCATTCATTTAAGCAAGAAGGAATACTTTGAACAGATTTGGAAGAACTGATCATGAAACATAGGAGTGACAGAAAAAGTTGTTATCCTAATTGACGAATACGACAAACCCGGTCAACGATCATCTAGAAGATATAGAGATTGCCTCAAACGCGCGAGGTGATGAAAGGGTTTTTACTGTTTAAAAGGGTAAGATGAGTATATCCGATTTCCCTTTGCCACGAGCGAGTAAGTTTTCGAAGGTGGGCGTGTTTAGCAATTTGAATCACCTCAATTGATAATAACTCGATGATGCACTATTTCTGACCTAACGTGGGTAGTGCAAAGGTAAGAATCGATAATTATTTTTCAAATTATACTTGTTCTGAAATCAACGAAAGTAAAACTGGAGTTGAAACTCTAAATACAATTCGCGCTTGGTATAACGGTTATCGTCTCTCCGAAGGGATCTCAGTTTACAATCCCTTTTCCACTCTACTAGTGATTTAAAAGAAAAGTTTGAACACCATTGGTTTGAGACAGGCACACCTTGAGTTTCTTTTGTTAAATTAATTTTTAAAATAACTAGACATCATAGAAATTCCAATTAAAAATAGATGCCTTAAACTTTTCAAGTGAAGTGGATGACCTAAGTCTAACGCCTCTTGTTCAAACAGGGGTATTTGAAAATCAAGGATTATAGTGCAGAGAAAACTTTTTACATTAGATTTTCCGAATTATGAAGTGAAGAATGCTTTCTGACAGCTCTACTCGCAAGCTGGAAAGCAAGGATTTTTCTGATTCTATACTTTATGAAATTTTAAATGCATTGGCAGTCGATGATCCAGAAGCCTCGCATTTCCTATTGTAGGAAAATATTTGTTTAAGATATGAATATGACTTCATGTAATCGCAAGAGAAATACTACCAAACTCTATTCTGTCTTACATTCACCTTGTTGGGATTTAAGATACGAACGGAAGTGAAAACAAATCTTGGTCGAGTAGATGCAGTAGTCGAAAGCAATTCCATTTATATTTTTGAATTCAAACTAAGCGGCACAAAGAAGAAGCCCTTGCCCAAATCAAAACAAGAAATATTACGAAAAATATTTAAACAAAGGTAAAGATATTTATCTTGTGGGAGTTGAGTTCAAAGATCGAAATATTGGGGAATATATTCTTGAGAAATTTGAGAGTGTGTAAAAGTTTCACTGACTTTTCTCTGTCCCTGTTTGCAAAAGCTTGCGCAGTGTTTGCCGAGGCTTCTGTCTAAGTTTAAAAACGTGGCGTTAAAGTTTAGCTAAACAATCTTTAAAGTTTAACGGCGCGTCGGTAAACTTTGACGATAGATTTTGACTGTTTACCGTTGGATTTTCAAACAGTCAAAATCGATTTCCAAACAGTCACTTGCGAGATTTACTCTGCAAATCTAGTGTATGGTTGGCTATGGCTCATCGGATAACTGAAAATATCGTATCTTTTTCCATTCAATTTATTGTGAAGCTTGACAAAGTCAGACTAGAATTATCTATTGAATTAGATAAAGAAGGAAATCGTTAGATATTTAACTATCTAATAATAAGAAGCACTTAAAAGGAGTTTTTTATGGCATTGGCAGAAATTACAGATTCAACTTATAAGCAAGAAACCGGTTCCGGTTTTAGTATTGGTAGATTGTTGGGCAGAATGGTGTGGTCCTTGTAGAATGGTCGGACCTGTTCTAGAAGAATTATCTAAAGAATACGGAGCTAAAGTTTCCATCAAAAAATTAAACGTAGATGATAACCAAAAGACAGCGCAAGACCTAGGAATTCAGTCTATTCCAACTTTTGTTATACAAAGACGGAGCATTGGTTGATAAAGCAATCGGAGCATTGCCAAAGAACCAAATCAAAAACTTTATCGAAAGGCATCAGTAGAAAGTGAAACGAAGTCTTCCTTTCACAGAAGAGCACACAACAGTTTCAGAGAAACTACTCGCAAATTCTTTGAGACTGAAGTGAAGCCATTCCACGAAGAATGGGAAAAAGTAGGAATCGTTCCAAGGGAGATTTATGTAAGGCAGGCGAGGCAGGTTTACCCTGTCCTGATGTCGCGGAAGAATATGGCGGTAGTGGAGCAGACTTTTTATACAACCTCATTATCATTGAAGAGTCTTCTCGTGCAGGGAACAGCGGCTTCTTTGTTTCTCTTCACAATGATATTATCGCGCCGTATATCTCAGAATACGCGAACGAAGAGCAAAAGAAAAGATGGCTTCCCGGATGTGTGTCTGGCGAAAAGATTCTAGCGATTGCTATGACAGAGCCAGGAACAGGATCTGACTTAAAAGCAATTCGAACCACCGCAATTGAAAAAGACGATCACTTCCTTCTAAATGGCTCCAAGACTTTTATCAGCAACGGACAACTCGCAGATTACGTGATAGTAGCCGCAAAGACAAGCGATGACGCGATGAGTCTTTTAATGGTAGAGCGTGGTATGCCTGGATTTGAAAGAGGCAGACGACTCGAAAAGATAGGATTAAAAGCCCAAGATACATCTGAGTTGCACTTTGTAGATGTAAAAGTTCCCAAAGAAAATCTAATCGGGAAAAAAGGGCAGGGCTTTCGTTACCTAATGACTAAACTTGCTAAGGAAAGACTTGTGCTTGCAGTTGGCGCAACAGAGGCAACAGCAGCAGTGCATGAGATTACACTTCGTTATCTCAAAGAGCGCGAAGCATTTGGTAAAAAGATTGGTAGTTTCCAACACATTCGTTTTAAAATGGCAGAGATGAAAACAGAACTTGAAGTCTGTCGTTCTTTTTGTGACCAAGCGGTTAATGCTATTATGGCGGGTGAGCTTACTACAAGCGAAGCTTCTATGGCTAAATGGTATTCTACTGAAATGCAAAAGCGACATACAGACGATTGCCTCCAATTCTTCGGTGGCTACGGATATATGATGGAATATCCAATCGCCCGTGCTTACCTAGATGCAAGAGTCCAAACTATCTACGCCGGCACAACAGAAATCATGAAAGAAATTATCGCTCGTAGCATCGGGCTTTAGTCCACCTAAATCCAAACTCAGGGTCTACCTGTTAGAAGTAGGTAAAATTAAGTGTTGTAATAATATGAATTATAAATCCTAATCTTGTCCATCTTGTTAATCATGTCTAGAAGAGTTTTTAGACAGGATTAACAAGATTCACAGGATTTTGTAATTTGTTGGTAAAACTTTACCTACTCAACAAAGGTAGACCCCCAAACTCATCTTCTGAAAGGTGAGTTACTAGTATTTCTTGACTTTTACTCGTTCGATAGGACTTTGTATTTCGAGGGTAAAAAATGGATATTGTAGAATTAGAAAAGGGATTTTCCGAGACAGAAGAAAAGATAAAGAAATTAGCCGCAGAGTGTGGCAATGATGTAGAAATTATTCGTGGTGGTGGAGTAAGCGATACCATTCATTTCATTGGAGACACAAGAAAAATCTCTGAAAAATCAGGTTACGTAAAGGAACTAGCAGGTGTTAGCCGCATCTGGAATGTATCGGCACCTTATAAAAATATTGCTAGAGTAGCCGCTGGAAAAGCAGGCGAAGTCGTTCATAGACCAGATAGAATTGTAGAAGTAAAAGGTCCTGATGGTTTCGTTCGTAAAATTGGAAACGGCAAACATGTATTTATCGTAGGACCTGATTCTCCTCAAACGCTGGAACAAACTCTTACTATTGCAAAACAAGCCAAAGCTCTCGGTGAAAAATATGGAATCTTAGATAGAATGATTATTCGTGGTGGCGCCTTCAAACCAAGAACAAGACCAACTGATTGGCGTGGACTTGGATGGGAAGGAATCAAAATGCTTGACCGAGTCAGAGAAGAGACCGGCTTACCATACGTAACCGAAGTTATGGATCATACCATGGCAGAAGAAGTTGCAAAACATGCAGACATGATTCAAATCGGAACTCGAAACGCTCAAGACTTTGAATTACTCGAAGCTGTGGGTAAGACGATGAAACCTGTAATTCTAAAACGTGGTTTTGGTAACGAAGCAGAAGAATGGTTCTCAGCAGCAGAATACATTGCCAATCAGGGGAATCTCAATATTATCCTCTGCGAGCGCGGTGTTAAGACGCTATTCATCAAAGAAGGTTACTGCCGTAATACTCCTGACTTTAACGTTATCACACACGCTAAGAAAAAAACAATACTGCCTACTATTTTTGATCCATCTCATGTTGCGGGGGATGATAAGATTGTAATGCAAAATCTACTTGGTTGTCTTCCATTCAAAGCAGACGGCTCTATCACTGAAACTTTACACGAAGAATCTTTCCGTAAAGAACAAATGTGTGATGCAGCGCAAGCTCTTGTAATGAGCGTATACGAAAAAGCAATTCAAGCAATCTTAGCTTACGAACAAAACATCAATCCGTTCATAGCTGAAATGGATGCATATTTTAGTAAAAGGTCTAAAGCTTGAGATATCTCATTCTATTCCCGGTCGCTTCTTTTATCCTAATAGGGACAATAGGAATTAGCCTCTGGGCTCTCTACAAGGATGAATCTTTAATTGAAAGATTCATCCTTCATCCGTATGGGATGATTCGCAAAAAAGAATACTATCGTATTTTCTCTCATGCGTTCATCCATGCGGATATGTGGCATTTGCTTTTTAATATGTTTTCTTTTTATTCGTTTGCCTTTGTCTTAGAAAGCTATCTTGGTTCTTCCAAATTCTTTCTAGTCTATTTTGGCTCTATAGTGGCGAGCGTGTATACCTGTATTCTTAAAAATAAAACGAATCCTGTGTATCGCAGTCTCGGTGCGTCAGGCGGCGTATCGGGTGTAATTTTTAGTTTTATTCTATTTCAACCAATGGCTAAGATCGGTATCATGTTTATTCCAATTGGAGTTCCTGCCTTTGTGTTTGGATTTCTATATCTCGCATACTCTTATTATTCCGCAGAAAATCAATACGACAACATCAACCACGAAGCTCATTTTTATGGAGCAGTAGCCGGTATGGTGATTACAGCTATCTTAATGCCAGATGTTATAAGTCATTTTATTCAATCGATTAGTTTATAAAGAGTAAAGAATACGGTCGGTGTAAGGTTTGTTTATTGCACAAAAAATGGAGACGCCGGGGGTTGCACCCTGGTCTATTGCACAGAAGTAAAACTGCTACGTGTTTAACTTGAAAGTAGAAAATGGAGACGCCGGGGGTCGAACCCGGGTCCTATTGCACATAAGTAAAGCCTCTACATGTTTAGTTTGTAAATAAATCTCGAAGTGCCTTGACCTACAAACAGGTGATTCACTCCTATCCAACTTTGGTTCTGCACAAATCCAAGTCGGAGAACGACTTGTGCAACTTTCCGTTTAGAGTCGATACGCTGCCCACCGGAAAGTTAGAGCAGTTTCTCGTAGCGGCTTAGATTAAGCTGCTAAAGCTAATTCGTTGTTAGCGTTTGTTTTTTGAGAGTTTTTAAAGGCGGCCTCTCACCTCTACATGCCACAGTACCCAGGTCTACAACAGTCGAAACCAAATCGTCCCCATTTACTTGTGAAGTTTAGACTGTAAATTATCTTCCTTTGTGCGGTAAAGAAATATTTTTTTAGTAATTTGAGTTACTTTGAAGAAATTTTATTGTGTCGGTCTTATTTGCGCAAGTAAACAACCAAGCCTAAGACTCCTGCGGCACCGGTGCAAAAAGCAGGCAGAGGGAAAAAGTAAAGTCCGCTCACAATAGCAACTGCAATTAATCCAAGACTATGTAGAAGTAACATTCTACGATTGCTTGTATCTGTATTCTCAGAAGAGGAAAAGGAAATAAAACTGAGTCCTGTAACAAAAAGATAAACAATCACACAAATATTATTCCCAAGAAAAATATCGAAATAACTTTTACCTTTACCAATAGGCATGGAGACTAACGTTTCCTTCATAATGTTCGTAGTATTCATCACTTCAACTTCTTCTTTTGGAATCGGCATAAACGTTCCAAACGTATGTCCAATGCAGGTAAATAGAACCAAGCCCGCCGCAATTCGTAAGAGTAATTTTTTGTTCATGGGATCAAAGTCTCGTTTTATTTAATAATGTCAAACAACATTATTAAAAAAGAAGTGTTTGATTTTTACGAGAGGAAGAAGATAGAATGAAAAAAATTTTAAAAGGAGTAGAGACACGCTTACGCTGTTTGAAACTTGTCTCTACGTTTAACAAAAAACACAATTTCGCGATATCACTTGTAGGTTATGCATATATGCATAACCTACAGTGGATAATAATCAATTATCGATTCATCTCATAAGTATCCACAAGAGCCATGATATGGTCTTTGTAGATATGATCGAATCTTTCTTGATTTAAAACAGGTTTACGCAAAATCTTCATAGCATAGTCTTGTTGTTCTTTTGTGCTAGTAGGTTTTGAATACAACTGTGTCGCATAACGGGAGAAATCACGAACCATGAAGTCAAAGATTTGATCGATTAAAGCTTCTTCTTCGTTAGTGAGTTTTGCTTGCTCGAGCACCAACTGACCGTAAGCCACAAGAGTAAACATTTCTCCAAGAGTGAGCATAAAGTCGATGTCTACTTTTTGCGCTTTGTCTGGAGCTGCTTTGTCGAGTAGTTCTTTGAAGACTGCGATTTGTTCTTTGAAGATAGTGAGGTTCGGGAGATTATAGCTGTTATACGCAATGTTATAATCATGGAAAACAACCTTATCGAAACCTTTTGTAGTAGCACCTTGATTGAAAAGGAAGGTATCATCTGTTAAAGTATGAACTCTTGGAATGACAGGAAGAGACGCATCTGGCTTGAAGAAATAATTTTGCATAAAGCGCATAATCAGGATCATGTTCACATGCACAGTTCCTTCAAGTCTTGGAAGCATTTGGATATCACGAATTGCCAATTCAAAATAAGCATCTTTGTTTAAACCCTTAGCAGCAATGATATTCCAAAGAGCAGTTACTACTTCTTCACCTTGCATGGTGACTTTCATTTTTTCCATTGGGTTAAATAGGAGATAACGTCTGTCAGTCGCAGAAGCTGTTCTCATATAATCAGTTGCACGGAAAGAAAACATTCTCATAGCAGCAAGACGAGTATAGCTTTCCATGAAAAGTTGTTTGATATGAGCAAAGTCAGTTACGTATTGATTGAATAGTCTTCTATGTGCGGCGTGGTTGATAGACTCATAAAATGCGTGAGTCGCAATACCAACAGATCCCCAACCTAAATTGAATTTACAAAATGCGATAGTTGCAAGAGATGCATCCCAGGCTTCACGACCAATAGATATAATATCATCTTTCGTAATTGGATAATCGTGTAACTCATACTCGGCTACATAGTTTTGGGAGGTAACGATGTTTGGTTTCAATTCATATTTTGGATGTTGTGAATTTACACCGAAGAACACAAATTCGCCGCTATCTTTTACTTTACCAAAAGTAGAAACGATAGCCGCTTTGTTTCCGTTACCGATGTAGAATTTGTCTCCACTTGCTTTATATGTTCCATCACCGTTGGGGATAAGCATCATATCACTACCGATTAAATCAGCACCGTGCTCTTTTTCAGATAAACCAAAAGCAAAGATTTCGCCTTCTTCTAAAAGTTTTGCGGCTTTGTTTTTAATGCCTTCATTTTTAGAAAGCCAAATCGGACCAAGACCAAGCATAGAAACTTGCCATGTATACCAATAACACAAACCGTAAAAACCTAGAATTTCATTGAACGCCATAATACGATTGGAGTCCCAACGAGAATCATTCGCACCATATCCTTTCGGAGTCATGAGAATGGAAAATGCTTTTTCTTTTTTCACAAACTCTAAAAAGTCTGCATACCAAACTTTTTTGTGGTCATCATCTAGAACTTTGAGTTTGCCTTTAGTCTCAAAAAACTCAATTGTCTTTAACATTAGGTTTCTAGACTTTTCGTCTAGATGCTCATACTTTTCTTTCTTAGGGTTTAAGAGTTTCATTTTGTTTCCTTGGAATTTTAATTAATAATAAACGTTGTTAGTTGACTTTTGTCATGGTGAGCTTGTCGAATCCATGCTTTTATAGACAGCGCACTTCGACTGGCTCAGTGTGACAATGCAATCATTTACATTTTTACAAAGTCTTCGTATTTCTTTTTTCTTAATTTGACTTTTTTATAGTTTTAGTATTACGTCTAGACAAAAAAACTTTTTTGGATTTGATTTGTTTGGGGGTTCCCGTCGGCTTTATACTTAGTGAACGCATGTATGCGTCACCTACAGGAATTACACGCCGGTCGGGCTCTCGCTCTCGTCCATTTTTTGCAGACTCACTTCTTGACTGCGAAGACTTTCTTGCATAAGCAAAAAATGGACGCCGCTTCCATCCCTAACCCGAGGCTTCTGTGTTTTAAGGGTAATTGGTATTATCCCCTTTTTTATGATTTTGATCTTTGAAAGTTATTTAGACTCTGTCTTATTGGGTAGGTCTAGTTAAAATTTTTCTATGTTAAATACTTTCCCTTATTTTAGGATTCATTAGAATATTTTTCAATTCATCTTTAGATAATACTTTCTTACGTCTGTGAATCATTGCATGACAATTCGGACAAATTGGAATTAAATCTTCTACAGGATTTACAATGTAATTTTCTTTTACTTCTGACAATGGCTTTATATGATGAACATGTATAAAATCTTTTCCTATTTCTCCGTATACTTCTTCAAAATCAAAATTGCACACTGAACATTTATGTCCATAATACTCTATACAAATTTTCCTTGCTTCTGGATTTCTTTCATATTTATTTACTAGAACCTTTGTAATACTTCCTTCATAAATTATTTTATCATCTATTAACTCGTTAGGAAAAATAGCGGATACATTTGATAATTCGCTCCAATATTCTTCTACTTTCTTCGCTACATCTTCTGGGATAGTAGTCGCAGCTTGAATTGTCCAATGAAAATCTAATCGACTTAAATACTCCAATCTCAAAATATCATTTTCATTTACATCTAAAATACAATCAAAGTTTATATCTATATAAAGACCTTTTTTGTTTTCCTCTGCCCAATGTTCATCTTCAAATACATCTGATAATGCAAAGCCTGAAGCAACAATACCTTTTGGTTCTTTCGCTAATCTTATTAAAAAAACTCTATCTCCTTTTTTAATTTTCTTTAGCTGACCGCAACTCCATCTTCCTTTACAAAATCCATTTTTAGAAATTTCTAGAATACTTTCTTGTATATCCCAATCAAACCTTTTCGGATTCCACGCTAATAAATATGTATTCATTAATTTCAAACTGAATCTTTTCGCACTAAAAGTCAAGGGATTAAAACTTGACCGAATAATTCGCACTATCAAATCCTTGCCAACACACACTCGATAAGATAAATTTAAAGCAAATATACACCAAGTAGCAGTTCATGTTGCAGTCCACGTTGCAGTTCAACTATACTCCTGAAATTTTAAGACTAAAGATGAACTGCAAGATGAACCGCAACAAGGACTGCAATTTGATATATCCGATATACGAAAGAAGATATAGTATACCCCCTACCGTATAAGGCTTGACAAAGAAAAGATTCTTTTTAAGTTAGGCAATAGGAGATTTGAATGAAATATCTATCGTTCTTAGACAAAATAACGTATACAAACCTTATCATTGGAGCAGTTTTGATGGGACTCGCACCTTTTGTTCCAATGCCTCATTCGATTGAGAAAATTTTACTCTTAGTCAAAGGTGAGCTTACAAAACCAATTGATATCTTTGATTTACTTTTTCATTTGAGTCCTCTCTTTATCATTGGTTTAAAGTTTTATTATTCTAAGAACAAAGTGGAAGTAAAATAAAATGGAAACTTGGATACTACAAAAAGAAGTTTATTTTAGACTCGGAATTTTCTTTGGATTATTTTTACTCTTTGCCCTCTGGGAAGTTATATTTCCAGATCACAAGTCTCCGTATTCTAAGACGACTAGATGGAGTTCGAATCTGGGTCTTGTCTTATTAAACAATTTAATCGTTCGAGTTTTATTTCCTGTAACCGCCATCGGCTTAGCAGAGTTTGCCGCTACTAGACAGTTTGGATTTTTAAGACTTCTAAACCCGGGAGACTGGATATATATTCTTGTTGGTTTAGTATTTTTAGATTTTGTAATCTATCTTCAACATGTTTTGTTTCACGCCATTCCTGTTTTGTGGAAGCTTCACCAAATGCACCATGCTGATTTGGAGTTAGATGTTACCAGTGGAACTCGGTTTCATCCGATTGAAATTATTATTTCTATGTTGATTAAATGGTCTGCCATTTTACTTTCAGGAGTTTCTCCATTTACTGTTCTTCTATTTGAAGTGATTCTAAATGGAATGGCTATGTTTAATCACAGTAATATTTTTATTCCTGCTGCGCTCGATAGAGTTTTACGGTATATAGTGATTACCCCTTCACTTCATAGAATTCATCATTCCGTCTTGGTTTCTGAATACAATATGAATTATGGATTTAATCTTTCCATTTGGGATAGACTTCTTGGAACTTTAAGAAATGAGGCTAAGGGAAGTTTAACGCTCGGGCTTCCTGTTTTTAGAGATTCAAAGTATTTGAGACTTGACTGGATGCTACGAATTCCATTTTTAAAACCAACAGAAAAGAGTTAATGTTTTATAAGTTAAGTGCTGCTTTTGCTTTTGCACTATAATCGACTGTCATAGTTTCAAATTTTGCAGAGAAAGCTATGCACATGATACAGAAGTTAATCATGTTTTCGTAATAAGGATGAAAGGTTAAGTTTAAATATCCTTCGCTGTGAATTTTTCGAATGTTTACAAATCCTTTTCCGCGACCATTGATGGCTTCTGACTCGGTTATCGCCAAATTGATATTAGTCAGAGTAATCTTGTATAGTTGTTCCACTTGAGGATTCCATTTTTTTAAAAGCCGACCGGCGGATAACAAATGAGAAAAAATTTCGTTCTTCAATACTGAATTCACAGGATCAAATAGATCGTTAGATTCAAATTTTTTGTAGCAACTCGCAAGTATACTCAAATTGCCTTGAATTTTTTTTAACTGTTGTCTATATAATTCTAAAAATCTAAGAATGCTTAAAAATGTAGAAGGTCTTCTATCAAATTTTAATTTTTTTATTTTTCCAGTCGGAGTGCTAAACGTCTCTAAGTCTTGTGGCTTAATTTCAAATGGATCGTTTACAAAAAATTTCTCTAAGAATTCATTCATCGCAATTTCATATTTTTGCGGTATTGGACATTCCAATTTCAGAATACGACTATCCGGTGCATCCTTGTTCACGTCTAGTAGGTGTTTGAAAATTTCGTCGAATTCCATAAAGTAAACGCATTCTATATTGTTTTAAGATCGTGTCATTCACTTTTAGATTTTATTGTCTGAGAGAGTTTATTTTTTTGACTTAAAACAATATGCAATTTGCAACTACAATATACGAGTTGGTAGTATTTTAATGATTTCGGTCAGTAAATCTCTTTTGCTCATAGGTTTTCGAATGAATCCGTTGCAGTATTTTTTAATTTCTTCTTCTGCGTCTTTCATCACATAAGCAGTGAGTGCTATAATTGGAATGTCTTTTAAGTTTTCCTCTTCTTTGATCATTCGACTTGCATCTAGTCCATCTAAAATTGGCATTCGAATATCCATTAGTATGATATCTGGCTTTAAATCACGAGCAAGTTCAAATGCTCTTTTTCCGTCCGAAGCTTCAAAGAATTCAATTTCATATTCGCTTAAAAAATCTTTTACCAGATTACGGTTGTAATCCACATCATCTGCAATTAGAAGAGAAAATTTTGGCAATCCTAAACTAGCATTATTTATATCTTCTTCTTTTAAATTTTCATTCATTATCTGAATGTCCGGCAAATGAAGAGTAAACGTTGTGCCAACTCCCACTTTACTTTGCAAATCAATCTTTCCTTTCATCATCTCAGCTAATTTACACGAAATAGTAAGTCCTAGTCCTGTTCCTCCGAACTTGCTTATATTCTGATCTAATTGTTGGTAGAAAGCCTCAAAAATTTTTTCTTGTTCCGCGTCCGTTATTCCAATTCCAGTGTCTTCTATAGCTATCATCAAATCCATCTTGTTGGGATTATTGCGATTAAACACAGAATTCACTTTTACAGTTACAGATCCCGACTCTGTAAACTTAATTGCATTTCCGATAAGATTGGAAAGAATTTGTCTAAGACGAAGTTCATCTACCAAAATTATTTTTGGAAAATTTCCGGAGATTACAAATATTAATTCAACATTCTTTTCAGTGGATTTTAAGTTAAAAATTTCTTGTAACTCACTCAAAACACTATGCATCAATACAGGAGAATTTTTGATCTCCATCTTCCCTGCTTCAATTTTTGATAAATCTAAAATATCATTGATGAGGTTTAATAGGTTTTTGCCGCTGCTCATGATTCCATCTAGATATCTCCGTGCTTTTCCCTCTTTGATTTCATTCTTCAATAGCTCAGAAAATCCAAGGATTGCATTCATCGGGGTTCTTATTTCATGTGTCATATCAGCGAGAAATTCACTCTTTGCTAATGTTGCAATCTCAGCGTGCTCTTTTGCTTTTATCAATTCATTCTCGAATTCTTTTGTGCGGGTAATGTCTGTTATTACACCTACTATGTATTTGTCTCCAGCCTCATCTACGTAAAGACGTTTTCGAGTGAGAATAGTTTTTCTTTGATGAAAGGAATCTGTGAACGACTCTTCATTTACAACATCTTCTTCGTCAATGAGGACTTTATTATCATTGAACCAAAAAATTTCAGCCTCTTCTTTTGGAAAGAAATCATAATCTGATTTGCCCAGCAATTCTTCCCGTTTGAATCCGACGAAGCTACAAAATGCATCATTTAATAAAATCCAATTATGTAGTATATCTTTCACAAAGACGGGACTAGCGATTGCATTGATGATGCTATCTAAAAAATTTCTAACTCCTAAAAGTCTTTGTTCATAGTATTTTTTTTCACTAATGTCTTTGCTATTAGAAGAATAACCGATTGGCTCGCCCTGGTCGTTTGTTATGAGTGAAACTGTCAGAAGTGTTTGAATATTACTTCCATCTTTTTTTCTTTGTATCAATTCTCCCGACCAACCACCTTTGTTTAGGATTGAATCAATAATCTCAGGCGTTTGGATTGTATCACGAGAATTGAAAATGTCTACATTAAGTCCTATTAATTCGGGCTCTTCATATCCGTAAAGCGCATAAGCAGAAGTATTCGCATAACGCACTATTCCCTGCATGTCTGCAAATACAACTGCTTCCCAATTGTTTTTGAGAATATGCTTATAGATTTTTAATTCTTCTTCTCGATTTTTTCGCTCTGTAATGTCTTGGGTTAATCCAAGGAATCTTATCGGCTTATTGTTATTATACTCTATGCTGCCTTCACTCAATACATATTTAATTTTTTCATCGGGCATGATGAGTCTATATTCAATGGAAAAAATTCTTTTTAATTTTATGGCTTCTCTCAATTTCTTGCGCACTCCAGTCAAATCATCTTTGTGCACAAAACTTAGATATGCCCCTACGCTAGAAGAAAACTCATTTTCATTTCTTTCTAGAATTTGATAAATTTCAGAAGACCATTCAATTTTTTTGGAAGCGACATCTAGATTGAAAGTAGCAATCTTACCAATTTTAAGAGCATGAGAAAGAAGATATTCTTTTTGTGCAAATTTATTATTAATCTCTGCTTCACAGTCAATGAGAGTTTGCATTAAGACTTCAGTGTCTTTCTCGCCTTTAGCAAGCTTTGCAATTTTTTGAAAAAGTTCTTTCGTCATGGATTTAATTATTTGTTGATTAGAATATCTTTTGGAATAGAAATTAATCGCTTCTTATACGATTTTTTATAAGATTTTTTAAACTTTGAATGACAGGCTTTGCAGGATGAAAGATATTTTCCTGAGCTAAGTGCATCGGAAGTTATCTTTTCCCAAACCTCTTTGTCTTCTGGAATTGCAAAGCTCGGCATTGCCTCTAGCATTTTCTTCAAAGGTTCTTTATCGCCTTTCTTGAATTTTTTCTCTGCCAATTCCACATGATCTTCCATAAAGTCATGCATTTTCATCTCCACAAATTCTCCTTCTTGGGAGAATAGCCACCCCGCCGAAAGGCAGGTTATCGTAAAACTAATACTTAAATAGAATCTTCTCATAAGGCGAGTTTAACACAGTATTTATTTTTTAAAACGTTTTTTTATTGCTAGAATAAATTAGGCGAAAACTAATAAATCTATGCCTGCATTAAAGTCAGTTCGAAAGAAAATTAACAAAGTTTTGAGAAATAATGAAATAGCACTCGCCATAGCAGGTGGAGGATGCAAAGCACTTTATGGTTTAGGAGTTGGATATAAACTTAGAAGTTGGGGGTTAAAGATAAAAGAAATTTCCGGCGTGAGCGCTGGCTCTGCCATAGGGCTCATGATTTTGTCGGGTAGAGAGGAAGCGGGAATCGAATACTTTGAACAACTACTCAAACGAAACAAAAGTAATTTTTGGCCTCATCACCTTCTCATGGGCAAACGACCATTTCCCCACGAGAATATGTATCGACGAACATTACGTTATGCGATAGACTTCGAGAAAATAGGAAAGAGTAGGGTGAAGATTTTTATCTTAGCTGTAAAAGCATTTCCCCGAAAAGGAAACTTGCATAATTATTGGAAGAAATTGCTTCTCATTCCAAAGACCATGAGAGCAGTTCTACTAGACGATAAAGACAAAGAGAAAGGACTCCCCTGTCACAGAGTAGACAATATTGTAAAGGAATGGAATCTAAAAGAAGTAATCTTTACAAATAAAGACTTTCAGTATCCCGCTATTACCGAGCAGATAATCATGAATTCCTCCTCTATTCCACCGGTGCTTAGTTTTCAGAGAATCAATGAAGAATATTACTTAGACGGAGGGCTAACAAACAATTTGCTCCTTGAATCTTTTTCTAATACGAGAAAAAAGATTGGAATCTATTATGAAGATACAACACTATATGGGAAGTCAGAAGAAGTAATGAAAAATACATATTTCATAAAGCCAGATGGGAAGTTGCCCATTCATACGTTTGATTATACAAATGCAATAGGTGCTCGAGAAGCCTATGAACTCGGGAAAAAAGATGCGGAGGAACAAAAAGAAAAAATCTTTTCTTTTTTGAATTCTAAATATGAGTAAAATAATTTGCATCGGTGCACATCCAGATGATGTAGAGCTTTCTATGGGGGGTAGCGTTTTACGTCTATTAGACGCAGGACATGAAGTTACCATTCTTGATATTTCTGATGGAGAGCCTACACCACATGGATCTGTTGAAATAAGAAAAGAAGAAAGAACTAAAGCAGCGGATTTGTTGGGGGTAAAAAGAATTACTCTCGACTTAAAAAATCGCTATATAGAAGAAACAGTGGAAAATCGAATCAAGCTGGCGGAAGTTTTTAGAGAAATAAGATCGGAATATATTTTTACGCATTATGATTATGATGTGCATCCAGATCATATTGCGGTGAGTAAGCTTACCGATTCTGCACGTTTCTATTCCAAGCTTACAAAATCAGACATAAAAGGAGAACCTTTCTTTCCAGAGCGGGTAATCTACTATTTCCCCAATCATATTAAACTAAATCTAGAACCATCCTTTTGTGTTGATATTAGTCCCTATATCGAAAGAAAGAGACAGGTGCTTGAATGTTATGAATCTCAGTTTATAAAGAAAGGGCAGGGGGCATTCATCCGTGAATCTCTTGAGGCAAATCGCTATTTCGGATTACGCATTCACACAGAATACGCAGAGCCTTTTTTCATGCGTGACACTGTTGGTATTTTAGAAATTGGAAAATTGTTTTTGAAATAAGGCGTTGCGTAAAAGCATTGCCACGGAGGCACTGAGACACAGAGAGAATGAGGTTTTTCATCATTCTGCGTTACAAAAATTATGCTTTTACTCGATCCCTGAAGTAAAAAATTTCTGAATTCTTTCAGCGGTATTCAGCTTATTTTTCTTTTATTGCATCAACAAAAGAATCAAATTTCTTTTCTGGCATTAACTCATGTGTGATTAATTTCCCATTGTAGTAAATTCCCATTGTTCCAAAGGGGCTACTAATTTGTTGTGCTTCTTTCATCGTTTTTAGTTTTATTACTTCAGTAGGGAATTTCTTTTTCTTACAGACGGACGCCATTAATTGTATATATTCTTCCATGAACGGGCATTGATTGGAATAAATAAAAGTAAATCCTTTTTTGTTTGAACAAATTCCTTCTTTTGCGTTCTTCACAAACTTAGGATTATCCGCTTTCTGATTAAACTTAAGTGCAAGTAATTCAAAATAAGGAGGAGCGGAATCAATCAGTTCAAATCCATGTTTCATATAAAACTTTTTATCAGTTAAGAACGGTTTCACCTTATTACCCGTCACCACAACAATTCCATCCATTTTTTTTGATTTTGAATCCTTTATACATTCTTCTAATAATTGAGTCGAAAGACCTTTCCCTTTGAACTGACCGGAAACCCAAAGACAATTGATAACCATAAAGTTTTTGCCAACAATTGGCTTCCATACTTTTTCAATTGGTATGTATTCAATGAAGATCTTTCCTCTCTGGTCAAAACGTTTGAAAATCAGACCATCATTGAATCGATCTCTCATCCAATCTTTTTTTGAATTGGCTCTAGCTTGATTTTTTTTATCATTCCCAATAGCACAACAAATATGCTCTTCTTCTAAGTTCTGTTTATTTATAGTTATGATTTCCATAAGTTGCCACCTCTTAGAGATTTTACTAATTTCATTCTTTCCCTTTCTAATAAAATGTCAATAAAATGTTTATTCATAGAAAGACGTAACTACTCAACATAATGGATTGCCTCTGTGGCAAAACACACTGAGTAGTTACGGAAAGACAATGAATCTTTCGAATGTATTTTTTGAGTTGTCTGAATCATACAACGATAAATTCTGATTATGCGAAAGGAGATTATTATGAATAAAAAAATTGCATTTATTGGTGTGGGGATTATGGGACGCGGGCTTGTAAAAAACTTAAAGAAGACAGGCGCGACCTTACAGATATTTGCGCGTAATCCTTCTAAGATTCAAGAGTTGCAAGATGCGAATACTATCATTTATTCGGAAATTAAGGATGCAGTGCAAAATGCTGATTTTATTATTCTCTGTCTGACTGAAGACCATATTGTAGAAAAATCATTTATGGAAGTAATGGCTGAACCAACACATGCCACTATTTTGGATTTTGGAACGAGTTCACCTGGGCTAACAGCGAAAATGCACAATGAATCTCTCAAGAGAGGTTTTCGTTTTGTAGACTCTCCTATGACTGGAAGTAAAATGGCTGCTGATAAGGGTGAAATTCTATTTATGGTTGGAGCAAGTCAAGAAGACTTTCAGGATTGCAATTTCATCTGGGAAGCCTGTGGTAAAAAAGTCATTCATTGTGGTGATGTTGGAAATGGGCAGCTAATGAAGATTACCCTTAATATGATGCAAGCTGGTCTTGCACAAGTTTATATGGAAGGTCTTATTCTTGGAAAAAAACTCGGACTTGATTTGGGAATTCTTCATGAAATAATAACAAATTCCGCAGCGCGCTCTGGTATCTCAGATTTTAAAGTAAATTGTATTTTAAACAATGACTATTCTACCAATTTTTCTCTCAAGAATATGAATAAGGATTTAAATCATTCTCTTAATATCGCAATGTCGCATAATGTGAGTTTGCCTTTAATTCATTCACTCAAGTCGATTTATGATTCTGGTATGTCGCAGAATCTAGGAGAAGAAGATTTTATTAGTCTATTTAAAGTAAATCAAAAGATGAATGGATTTGAATAGTTATTGATTGAATAACCATTTGTATAATAGTTTAGCAATTGTGTATTTTACAAATGGTTTGCACGCATAATCATCCATACCGATGGAGAGGCATTTCTCTTTATCCCCTTTCATCGTTCCTGCGGTTAATGCGATGATAGGTGTTCGCTTTTCCTTTTCAAGCTTCCTAATCTCTATTGTTGCTTCGAGTCCATTCATTTCTGGCATTTGTATATCTAGTATAATTAGGTCAGGATTCTCTTTCTGAAATATATCAATGGCTTCTTTTCCATTCATTGCTTCAATCAATTTAGAATTTGGCAATAGTTCTTGAATGATTGTCCTTACTAAAAATAAATTGATTGGATCATCATCAACAACTAGGATTTTGGAAATGTTAGTTGAGTCTGGAAAGAAACTATTATAATTCTCATTCGTAGACGAATACTTTGCATCTTCTTGGATATTTTCGTATTCTATTTTGTTTCCAGAATAAAATAAAATCTACTTCCTTTATCTAATTCACTTTCCAATCTCAGTTTACTGTTCATTAGCCTAAGAAGTGTATTCGAAATGCTAAGTCCTAAACCAATTCCCTTATAGCGTCTACTCGTGGAGCTATCTGCTTGTGTAAATGCTTCGAATATCCTTTTCTGATGTTCTTCTGAAATTCCAATTCCTGTATCAATGACTGAAAAAAGAATTTGCATTTGGTTTATTGATGAATCAAATTTTAAAACTTCAATTATTATTTCAACGCTTCCTGCATTGGTAAACTTAATTGCATTAATCAAAAGGTTAATTAGTATTTGCCGTAGTCGAGTAGAGTCTATCCATATATAAGTAGGTAGATTTTTAGCAAGGTTAGTTAGAATGGAAATGTTTTTATCATTGGCTGCGGATCTGATTGTGTTTATTGATTGATTAACTAATTCTATTAATTTTATTTTTTCGATCTTTAGAGCAAGCTGGCCGCTTTCAATTTTAGAATAATCTAATATATCATTGAGTAAATCGAGCAATGAATTTGCAGACTGAAAAACAATTGCCATATTTTTTTCTTGTGATGCATTCAATTTATATTTTAATAATAAATCTGTTAGCGCTATTACAGAATTTAAAGGAGTTCGTAATTCATGACTTATATTTGCAAGAAAATCCGATTTAGCCTGATTTGCCGCTTCAGCCGCTTCTTTTGTTTTAATCAATTCCGTTTCTGTTTCTTTGCGTAAAGTAATATCTTGGAAAGTTCCTATCAGTCTTATAATTTTATCATTGACTCTTATAACTCTACATTGCGTTTGAATCCATAAACTTCTACCACTCTTTGTAATAAATGGTAATTCAAGATTGTATGGAACTCCTTTTTCTATAGCATTTTGCATGGCAGCTTGTAGGACTAATCTACCTGGAAGAGGGTAAAATTGAATAGCCTCTTCTAATGAAAGAGGAGACTTCGTGATCGGGACTTCATGAATATTAAAAATTTCATCAGTCCAAGTGCGCTCCTTTGTTACCGTATCCATTTCCCATGACCCAATTCTTGCTATTTCTTCTGTTTGTCTGAGCAATTCGTTATTACGCGCTAGACTTTTTTCTTTTAAAATTCTTTCAGATGCAATTGCTGTCAGTATCATCGAATTTAACATTGTAATACTGCAAAATCCATAAAGCAGAAATAGGCTAGGATTGATTGATCCCGTAAAGAGTGGACCTTTACCGCTTATCGTTGCAAAGACCGCTATCGCTATTGTTGTGCAAGTAAAGGTTACTGTAATTTTATGATTGAATCGAATGGAAGTCCAAATTAAAAATGGAAATGCAGTCCATGCAAGAGACATTGAGGCGATAGGCGAAACAAGATCAAAATAAATAATTGTTTGGGTGAAGGTCAATAGAATGAGAAGAGAGAATCCTTCGAGCAGAGTAGATTTTGTAGGATTAATATTCGAATTTGATAACCAAGCGAAGACCAAAGCCCCTAAGGTTAATACACCGAATGCGTTGCCTGCCCACCAACCAAGTGAAATTGAAAAAAAAGAATTCCATTCGACCATGCCATTTAAACATAGACCTAGAACTCCGATCAATGCACTAATTGTAGGCGCAATGATAATTGCAATCAGAAAGAACATACCAACATTCTTTAGACTAAGCGGATATTTGTTATTCTCTAGTCTGGATTTTAAAAAATAGGCACTGAACAAAGGCTCAAGACTATTTCCGATAACAGTGGCTATTACAAAACCAATCGGTGCACCTGTTGAATAGGTTGTAAAAAATGCTCCTATACTAATTGCAGGCAAATACTTATAACCCCCGAAAAGTAAAACAGGAAGTGACAGGCCAGAAGGAAGCCAAATTAATGTGACATTCGATTGAATAAATGCAATTTTTAAACCGATCTTGGCAAATAAGTAGAAAGCCATAGAAATCAGAATGCTTGTAAATAAATATCTCAACTTTGATTGCATTAAGTTTTTAGGGCCATGTATGAAGTCTCATTTTAGAATTACTTTTCTTCTTCTTTGCGTTTAATTGGGAGTTTCCCCAGACTCTCACCACCTATGTTTAAGAATACACCTTCCAGTTTAGTTCCCGATAGAAGTCTTGAAAATACTTCCGCAACAGATTCACCACCGAGGATTGCAAGTGGAGCCATTGCTTCTGCAATTTTAACTAGTTGATCTTTATCGTTGAAAGACTGAAGTGCTGCGATGAAATCGGGGCTAATCGCCTTTGCCCGCTCAACCATGGATCTGACCTGCGTATCAAGCTCTTTTGCTGAGAGATTAATATTTTGTTCTTTGAAGAATACTTCTTGGTCAAGCCTAGATTTGTCCCTTGTGAGTTGGACAGAGTTAATCTTGTTCATCAAATCTTCTTTGTTCAACTGATTGTTTAATTTTAAGTCTTCGATGGATGCGTTTGATTTTGCGCGCGTAGTTTCTAAGTCTAAACGCTTTTCTAATTCTTCTTTTTCATAACCGTAGATTGCTTTTTGAGTTGAGTATTGAGATTCACTGGTTTCTTGTTTCACTTTCTCCATGAATTTTAATATTTCAAGCTTTGACTTCTCGCGGGTAAGAGTTGTTGACTCCTGAATCAGAGTTTGTTGCGATTCTTGCATAAGCTTTGCAATGGCTGCATCTTTGATAAGAATTCCCGTAACTTCCACATCGTAGATTTTCATTTCGTTTTCTGTAAAGTGATAACCAGCATTATCTTCACCGAGAATCGTCTTCTTGATAATGTTAATTCCATTTGTGTAAAATTCTTCTACGCGGAAATTCTTTACGGCTGAGCGGATAACAGATCTAAACCTATCAGTGAGAAATTTTACATAATTCTCAACATTAAACCATTTAGAAGAATCATTTATAAAATTCAATCGGTAAGAAAGCTTAATCTGTATGCTTACAAAATCCTTTGACTCTACTTCGATTGTATCGGATACTTTGTTGTTAGCCACTCGAAGATATACATCTCGAATGAGGTTTTCATCTGTCTTTGGATTTCCTTTTGATAGAGAGAATACTTGCATATCCTCGTCGAATTCTAAAAGGTAAGTGCTTGGTCCAACAATGACTTTGCGCTCACCGGATTTACCAACAACCATGATTGCATATCCTGCCCATACTCCGATGGAAACTGCTCCATCGTATTTTGTATCGAGTGTGATATAGCGAGGAGGAGTATACTTATTTCTTCGTTGAAACGAATCGCTGGCTATTTGTTCTAATTCTTCTGCTTCTGGTTCTGATAGCATAGAGTCAGCAACCGAAAATTCACGTTTGCTGGAAGCGGGAGAAGGTGTTGCTTGCGGTCTTGGAGGCAAAGTAGGCTTATCCGCTGGTATTGCTTGCTTGCGTAGTTCTGAATTAATTTCTACTGCTCGATCATTTCCTGGAAACCAAAGACCGACTTGACGATGCTCTAAAATTCTACGAACAATGACTTCAAAGCGAGGATCTGGTAAGAACATATCGGGACCACGACGAAGTTTTACTTCACCGGTGAGACGGTTCATTACATAGCGCGCTTCTCCGAGTGGAATTGCGACTGCGTAGTGCACCTCGTTATCCTCATATTTGACGATTGCATGCTCTTTACGTGGGAAATAAATCATTTGGTCTTTGCCAGTAAAGAAAAGCTCATCACCTTCTTTGTATTGTGCCTCACCTTCTGTGTAAGGAGCGATTACTTTGATGTAAATACCTTTGATTTCACTTAGCTCAATCGCTCTATATTTGCGACTGCCATCTTTTTGGATGAATGTTTCTGTAGGCTCAGGAAATACAACCTCAGGACCTCGCACATAACGCTTATTTCCGTCTTCATCTAAGAGGATACAATATTCTAGCCGCTCAAGAGTAACTGCTTCGCGAATGTATTGGTTTCTAACATCTTTTACTACTTCAATACCAGTTGGGGGTATATAGAACGAAACCTCAGTTCCTTTAATGGTGATATGTTTCCCTAGTTTGAGTTTTGAAATATCAAATTCAGTCTGACCGGTGCTTGATTCACTTGTCTTGATGACCGCCTTATTCCAATTATCCTTAGCGGCAGTCTCGTCATACACTCGCACGACCAAGTATTGATTCGATCGTAAATGATGACCTTTAACTACATTTACCATTTGCCCCGACCAGAGAGGAAAAGAAATCGGTCCGGGGATATTTACTTTATGCCCCACGTTTAGTTCGATGAGGCTATTCACTGTTCCAGTCTTTGGATTTGAATTATCTTTCGCAGGATTTTTTAGAACAAGATACCAACCTTCTGGAGATATCGCAAAGGTTTGAATGGCTCCTTCTAGAGAGCACTTTTCAAAGCGTTTCGTTTTCTCATTGAAGATGATTGGCTGATCGGTGTTGGAGAGACTTGCTTTATATGGACCAACGTAAATATTAATATTACCTTTTGTTTGGTCAGAAATAAATGCAAATTCATTTGGGGAGAGAATTAAATCCCTTTCGCGTTGTCTTTCTTCTACTGCCATAAAAATCTCCTGCTAATAGTTTATTCTGCAAATCTTAATTTGAATAATAGAACAAGCAAGTAGAAAAATATTCGTTTTATTTTTTACTTTGAGTGACTACTCTAATTGTTTTAGCAGGTCAATCATTTCAGCATTTTTAAATGGTTTTACCATCCAAGCAGATGCTCCTGCGTCTTCTCCTTTTTTACGAATCTCAGCACTAGACTCGGTGGTCAAAATTACAATCTTCATTGATTTGCCGTTGGGATGATTTAAAACTAGTGGGACAAGTTCGATTCCAGTCTTGCCAGGCATATTTACGTCGAATATTCCAAAATCGAATTTTCCTTCTTCAATTTTTTTTAGCGCCTCATCGGCATTAGACGCTCTAACTACATCATAATCTTCGAGGCTTAGGGCAGTCTCAATTATATTCAAAACCATTGGAGAATCATCAACTATAAGAACTTTTTTCATAATACTTCCTTGCCTTTTTTATAAAATTGGAAATCGAACCCAAACGCATACATCTTTCATATTGTTTTCTCGTCTCATATTATTGTCTGTTGTATAAAACGAAATACTCCCTTTGTGTAAATCAATAATTTTATTTACAACTGTCAAACCCAGACCAAATCGAAATGTTTCCTGCATGAATCTATCATCTACAACATTAGTCAATCGAAAAAATGGTTCAAAGATTTTATGCGCATTACTCTCCGTTATCCCCACTGTTCCGTCTGAATTCTTGTAGGCGGGATTCAGGATTCTGATTCCAAAATCCGTTTTATCATGTGAAAATAGAATATAGATTGTATCTCCATCTTCCGAGTATTTAATTGCATTTGTTAATAATTCATCAAAGACTAGCTTCAAATTTTCTGGGCTGGCAGTAATTGATCTTCCGGCTAGGTCTCTTGGAAAATCACCCATAACTATCTTCTGATTTTTAATTCCAGCAACTGGTTTCATACCTTTTACCATTTCGGTTAATGCAGCATAGAAATCTTTCAGGGTTAATTTCCCTATATAAAAATCCTTTTCCGCTAATATGGCTTGTGTTTTAGTTAAACTATCACTTAGTTTTAGAATTTCGTCGTAGTTGTCTTTTAATAGGTGATAAATTTTTTCATGAACTAAGTAAACTTTTTTCTCTTCATCTAATTTAGCTTTTGAAAATAAAATACTCAGTGTGCTAATAAGTGATCCGAGACCACTTCCATGGAAGAAGCTAATATTGATTTGGTGTATTAATTCATTTGCAAGAGATTCGACTTTTCTAGTATCAAGTTCTTTTCTCCAATCAAATACTTTAATCATGGATTCGAAAACTTGTTTCTCGTTTGATTTAAAATCAGAAATCTTGGACATCACCTTTCCGTAGGTGATAGCCTTTGTTATCGCAAAATGAAAATTGAATTTATAAATTGGGTAGGAGATAATATCATACACATGATAGTTTTCCATCATTTGTAGAAACTTGTCTCCTTCCTCTCGATTGATTAATAGAATAACCAATTGAAATGGATATTCGGAAAGAATATTTCCAAGATTTTTTTGATTTTCGCTACTCGTGTCAAGAAAATCATAAACGAGTAGCCATGTGTCATCTGATTTAAGATAACTTGTGAGATTATCCATATTATCCGCTACGTTGAAAGCGTAAGTAAGATCATCAACGTAGGTTTTCACCTGCTCTGTTATTTCTTTGTTTTGAGTATAGAGTAATATTTTATCAGACATATTGGCCCGAGTAGTTTAAATAATTTTTTATCTTATTCACCATTTGAGAAAGGGGAAGTTGCTCTTCCACACCGCCGATTTCGTAAGCAACTTTCGGCATTCCGTATATGAGTGCCGACTGTTCACTTTCGCCAATGGTTCTCGATCCAGCTTCTCGCATTGCTAGTAACCCTTTTGCTCCGTCCATTCCCATGCCTGTCAAAATAACGCCAATTGTCTCACTGGCAAGTTTATTATCAACAATGGAATGAAATAGAACATCCACAGATGGTCTATGTCCGTTAACTTTCTCGGCACGATTTAAGCCAACCGTGTGATTAATTCCATTTCTTTTATTTACCACTAAATGAAAGTCTCCCGGTGCAACGTAAATTCTTCCTGTCTGAATTATATCTTGATCTTTTGCTTCTCGCACATCAAGTCCGAAATCTTTAGAAACTCCCTTTGAAAAAGTAGCCGTAAATCCTGGCGGCATATGCTGAGTAATCACAATGCATGGAAAATCTCTAGGCACTGTAGATAGCACCTGACGTATTGCAGTCACTCCACCAGTTGATGCACCAATAGCAATAAGATTGTATTTACTCTTTCCATTTTTACCTGCCATAGGATTATTCATGAGTGGCATGGATTTATATTTTAATTGCTTGAGCCATCTATCAATATTGATCGTAGATGCTGTTTTAATCTTTTGAATTAATTCTGCTTGCGTTGATTCGAGAGTAATCGCTCCACCATCTGGCTTTGTGACAAAGTCAACTGCACCATATTGCATTGCTAAAATTGCTTTCTCTGAACCTTCCTCAGTTGTGCTACTGACCATGATCACAGGGATTGGATACTGAGGCATAAGCTTTCGCAAAAATTCCACTCCATCCATGCGAGGCATTTCTACATCTAGAGTTAAAACATCGGGCTCTTTTTCTGGAATCAGCTCGCTTGCTTCAAAAGGATTTGAAGCTTCTCCTACCACTTCAATGCGCGGATCGGTCGTTATCATTTTTCGAATAACATTTCGAACGACTCTTTGGTCGTCCACAATAAATACTTTAATTTTTTTGTTATTGTCCATGTGCTGCTTCGGATTCTTTGTTTTCCTTGTAGTAATTATTAATAAAGAATCTAATGTCTAGAATCATTCCAATATTCCCACTTCCCAGGATTGTGCAACCTGAAAAGCCCTTTGTTCCTTTTAAATAATCTGGAATTGGTTTAATTACAACCGATTGATTTCCTACAATTCCATCAAATACTAGGGCTAGCGAATTATTCTTATACTCCACAATAATTACATATAAAGAATTTTCGTAGTTAGAGTCCTTGTCACTTGAATCGTGATTGAGTAATCTCTCTACGGAGACAACGGGTATTAGCTGCTCTCGGAAGCGAATTACTTTTTTGTCCTGATCGATATAGTCGATTTTCGATTCTGCCAAATTCAGTGTTTCTTTTACGTCTATTGTGGGGATAATATAGAATACCCCGTTGTAGATTACCACCATACCTTCAATGATAGCAATTGTAAGAGGTAGCTTTAGAATGAACGATGCTCCCTGGTCTTTTTTCGTCTTGATTTCAACATCGCCGTTGATCTTTGCTATATTTCTGCGAACTATATCAAGTCCTACTCCGCGTCCTGAAATATCAGTTACTCTATCACTAGTCGAGAATCCAGGTTGAAAAATAAAATCCCAAATTCTTTCGTCTTTTAGATTTTCGTCTTCTCCTTCTTTGATTAATCCGCGAGCCATTGCTTTTTTCAAAATTCTATCTCTATCTAAGCCTGCACCATCATCAGAAATAATAATCCATACTTCATTTCCTGAATGCATTGCTTCAATCTTGATATGTCCGGATTCTGCTTTGCCCTTGGCTAATCTCTCTTTGCCTGTTTCCAATCCATGATCGATACAGTTGCGGATAATATGAACTAGAGGATCTGTTAATATTTCAAGGGCATTCTTATCAATTTCTGTTTCTTTTCCCGTAACTTGAAGACCCACTTTCTTTCCTGTTTTTTGTGCTAAGTCTCGAACAAGTCGTTCCATTTTATTAAACAAACCTTCGAGGGTAATCATCCTTAGCTGCAAGGATACTTCTTGTAGATTACGGACTACTTTACGTAAATAGGAAGATTGAATAGAAAAGTTCGGAAGATCTAGTTCTTTGATGTCTGGATTTTGAGTTACAAGAGATTCAGCTATCACTAGCTCACCAATCATGTCTAGTAGGTAATCTAATTTCTCTGTTTCGATTCGAATGTCTCTTTTTTACTGTAGCTTGTCCATTCGAATTACCGTTATTTGCCTCTATAGTATTTTGAATCTTTTTTTCTAAAACAGGATTTTCTTGCGTGGCTCTCTCTGTAATATGTTTATCTAACTTATCAGATTCTGAATTTTCCGGAGTAGGGGCAGGTTCATTCGAAACTGGCAACTCCTTATTATCCTCTTCTGTTATTGGAGTATCAGAAAGCACAATTTTCTTTTTGAAGATTCCAAACCTAGGCTCTTCTTTCTTTGGCTCTGAAGACTCTGCTTTTAGATTTTCTTTTATATAGAAGAGTCGGGGAATTAAAGTATCCGCCTTCTCTTTATACATTGTATCTGTTTTGTTTTCGTTTAAATTTGTGAATATTTCGTATAGAGTATCTCTTGCTTCCATGAAGAGCTGAATCATTTTTTGATCAAGAAGAGAATTGTCATTTCTTACAATCTCTAATAATGATTCTGCTGAATGCGATAGGTTTACTATCACATTGAAATTGAAAAATCCCGCATTTCCTTTGAGTGTATGGAAATAGCGGAATAATGAATTTACCTTATCTGCGTCAACCGTTGACTCAGTTAAACTTTTTTCCAATTGGATCAGAATTGCTTCTGCTTTATCCAATATCTCTTGTGAATCAAGCACAAGGTCTGAAAGTTCATTTTCTCCAAGCATTGTAGAACCTAAGCAATTCCTTTTACATCTTTCTCATGAATAAACTTATTCAGGTCGATTAATATTTTCAATGTATCGCCTGACTTTCCAATGGAATCGACGAATCGTTCCATATTTGCTTCTTCAAATCCGGGTGAAGGCTCAATGCAATCTTTTGGAATTTTTAAAACTTCTTTAACTCCATCGACGATAAGCCCTGCACTTAGATTGTTAAAATTCATAATCAATATGCAGGTGAATTCGGTATAGTCTATCTTGGGTAAACCGAATCTTAGCCGCACATCAATGACGGGAATAATCTTCCCTCGAAGGTTAATTACTCCCTTAACATATTCAGGTAAGTTTGGAACAAAAGTCACAGGTTGAAATGCAATGATTTCAATCAAGTAACGAATCTCTATTCCATATTCTCTTCCATCAATGAAAAAGATAATATATAAATCTTCCATCGTATCCTGTGAGTCTTCCTCTATTTCTTCATCTATTATTGCTGTTACCATAAACTTCTCCTTATTTCAGTTCAATTCTTCTTTTTGCGGTTGTCTGCGCGTCTCTTTTCTTATCATCTCTTGTTTTTTTGATATTAAATCTTTTTACCATATTTTGAAATGCTTCTGCTTGGCTCGACAACTCAAGACTAGCCGCAGAACTTTCTTCCGCTGTTGCGGCTGCACTCATAGTCACCTGTGAAATCTGATTGACGCCAGCAGTGGTCTCTACAACGGAAGAAGATTGTTCGACAGATGCTGTTGCAATGTCTTTTACAAGATCAGTAACTTCTACAACACCAGCTGTCATCTTATTCAATTCGTTTGCAGTTCTTCCCGCAATGTCCATACCAGAGCGAACTGTTTTAATTGAGCCTTCAATCATCTTAGTGGTTTCTTTCGCAGCATTGGCACTACGAGATGCGAGGTTACGGACTTCTTCTGCAACTACGTTAAATCCTTTTCCATGTTGTCCTGCACGTGCTGCTTCTACAGCGGCGTTTAATGCGAGTATGTTTGTTTGGAATGCAATTGCATCAATTTCTTTGATAATCTTAGCAATGTTTTCAGAAGTTTCACTGATTTCTTCCATTGCTTTGAGCATCCCTTTCATTTCGTTATTGCTTGATACTGCTTGGTCTTTTACATTGAGAGCACGATAACTTGCATTCTTCGCATTATTGGCATTATCCTTAGCTTTGAGTTCTATGAGAGAGAGAGTAGCAGTAATTTCTTCTATACTACTCGCTTGCTCATTTGATCCTTGTGAAAGAGATTGACTCGAATCAGCAACTTGTCTGGAGCTAACAAAGATTTGCTCCGATGCATCCATGATCTCTCCGATCAAGTCATTGAAAGATTCAATGATAAGTTTTAAGGCTTCTTTGATTTCCGCAAAATCACCATTAAACTCTTTTTTTATTTCAACAGTTAAGTCGCCCGCCGACATAGAAGAAAGAACTCTAGAAATTTCTCCCACATATTCATTGAGTGTTCCGAGACTTGAGTTGAGCGCATTCTTAAGAATTGCATGGTCACCTTTATAGTCTCCGGTAACTTTGGATTTTAAATTTCCTTTAGACAACTCCACTAATACGTTAGTCGCTTCCTGAGTCGGAAGAATTAGAGCGTCTAACGTTTGATTAATTCCTTCGACTACTTTTCGGAAATCGCCTTTGTGCTTTGATGCATCTGCTCTTGTTGAAAGTTTACCTTCAATGCCTGCGCGGGAAAGCATATTAGCATCTGTCACTAAAAGTGTAAGTGCTTGAACGGTTTGCTCAAGTGATACATAAATTTTTTCATATTGCTCTTTAACCAATTTAGTATCTTGATCTGATTCTTCTGGTTTGATGGCAATACTTGTATTTCCATTCTCCAATTTCCCTAATGCGTCAACTAATTTTGTAACTTCTTTGATTTGGTATTCTCCAATCTTTTTGGAAACTCCCATCGCATTTTTAATTTGGGTTTGATCCATTACAACTTCAAAGGCAGCAACAACTTCTCCCTTTTCGTTCTTGATAGGAACGGCAGAATAATTAATATCTAAGACTAAATTTCCAGGTCTTGCTACGTTATCTCGCGCAATATTTCGATTATCCCGCATTGTCAAATAACAGGCACAATTTTCCGTTTTACAGTCATTCGTCTTAAAATGATCAAAGCATTTTGTTCCGACGAGTTCCTTACCCGTGCGTCCATTTAATTTTGCACCGGCGGAATTCATATAAAGAACATTGTATTCCTTGTCAATAATCATTGCTGGAATTGGCATTTGATCTAGAAATCCAACTAATGAATCAATCGTCTTATTAACCCCTTCTAGAATACTCTTAAAATCACCAATATAAGAATCGATCTTGGCTCTTGTGCTTAGTCTTCCTTCTATAGCTGCTTTAGAAAGCATATTAGTTTCTGTAAGCATTGTCTGAAACATATTCATCAATCGATTCAAGGCTTCTGATGTTTTGCCCATCTCATCATTATGAGTAACTTGTAATCTAGAAGAAAAATCGCCTTTTGATTCTAAACCAACAACAAAAATATTTATATCAGAAATAAATTGATCCATTCTTGAAGTAATGCGATTGATGCTCTTCGTGGTAAAAATCGTAACGAGTATGATGATGATTGTCGCAAGAATGGAAATGATAGAAAAGGCTAAAAATATTTTCTTTACACTTGCATCTGTCTTTGCGCCTTCTGAAGTAATAATATCTTTTTGGTAATCACTGAAACTTGCTACTGCTTTTGAAAGATCATGCTGTCTTGGTCTTAGTTCTGATAGAAGTAATTTCTTTGCCTCTTCTTTTTTGCCACTATCGAATAAATCTAAATACTGATTTAAAGTCTCTACATATGCACTTCTCGTCTTCATTACATCGGCTAATAATTCTTTTCCTCTTTCGCGTCTAACTACAGTCTTTAAATATTCAATGATCCTTGGATTCTTTTCGTCTCTGATATTAATAATAATATCTCTTTCCTTCTGAATTTCTTTTATATCTTCCAGTAAAAGTATACTTCTAGTGGAACGGGCTGTCTGATTAATATTATTATTCATTTCATGCAAAGTTAGAATCTTTGGAATTCTATCATTGACAATATCATTGACCGAATGCTGAATTTCGTTTAATCCAAATAAATTATATATTGCTGTTCCCAAGAATAAGAAAAGCACTCCTATAAAACTAAAAATAAGCTTAGATTTAATTGATAATTTTTGAAACATTTTTAAACTCCTTAGAGGATAAATTAACTTATCCTCTACAACTTTTTTATATTCCCGTTTTCATTATTTGAGGTTAATCTTTCTTTTCCCCGTTGTTAGCGGTGCTTCTTTCTTTTTTTCCTCTTTTCCCCTTTTGATATTGAAACGTTTTACCATATTTTGAAATGCTTCTGCTTGGCTCGACAACTCAAGACTAGCCGCAGAACTTTCTTCTGCTGTTGCGGCTGCACTCATAGTCACCTGCGAAATCTGATTGATGCCAGAGGTCGTCTCTACAACAGAAGAAGATTGCTCCATAGATGCCGCTGCAATGTCTTTCACCAGGTCTGTCACTTCTACAACACCTGCAGTCATCTTGTTTAATTCGCCTGCAGTTCTTCCCGCAATGTCCATACCAGAACGAACAGTTTTAATTGAACCTTCAATCATCTTAGTAGTTTCTTTTGCAGCATTGGCACTACGAGATGCGAGGTTACGGACTTCTTCTGCAACTACATTAAAACCTTTTCCATGTTGTCCTGCACGTGCTGCTTCTACAGCGGCGTTTAATGCGAGTATGTTTGTTTGGAATGCAATTGCATCAATTTCTTTGATAATCTTAGCAATGTTTTCGGATGTTTCGCTAATTTCTTCCATTGCTTTGAGCATCCCTTTCATTTCGTTATTGCTTGATACTGCTTGGTCTTTTACATTGAGAGCGCGATCACTAGCATTCTTCGCATTATTGGCATTATCCTTAGCTTTGAGTTCTATGACAGCAAGAGTAGCAGTTATTTCTTCTACACTGCTTGCTTGTTCGTTAGAGCCTTGTGAGAGAGATTGGCTGGAGTCGGCAACTTGCCTAGAGCTAATAAAGATTTGCTCCGATGCATCGATGATTTCCCCGATCAAATCATTGAACGATTCAATGATAAGCTTTAAAGCTTCTTTGATTTCCGCAAAATCACCATTAAACGCTTTCTTAATCTCGATAGTTAAGTCGCCCGAAGACATGGAAGACAAGACTCTGGAAATTTCTCCCACATATTCATTTAAAGTTTCGAGACTGGAATTTAAAGCATTCTTGATGATGGCATGATCGCCTTTGTAATCACCGTTGACTCTTGCACTTAGATTTCCTTTGGCTAATTCCAATAATACGTTGGAGGATTCCTGCATTGGACTGATTACAGCGTCTAATGTCTGATTAACCCCTTCGACTACTTTTCGGAAATCGCCTTTGTGTTTTGATGCATCTGCTCTTGTTGAAAGCTTACCTTCAATAGCCGCGCGGGAAAGCATATTAGCATCGGCAACTAGTTCTTTCAGTGCATTTCGAATGGCAACGTTACTCTTTGCCATGATGTCTTTATCTGACATGACTTTTATTTCGACATCTAAATTTCCCTCCGCTAAACTTTGAACAACGGCGGCATCATGTTGGGTATTTGCAATCATACTTTGGATATTCTTGAATAGGGAGTCTCCTTGTGATCTCATTTCAATTCTGACTTCTGTATTTCCAATAGATAGAGAAGAGGCTACATTGGTAAGCAGACTTTCAGAGTCAATGAGTAGGTTTAAGTTATTCTTAATAGTATTAAAATCTCCATTATAACTCTCTGTAATTTTGGGAGGAATAATTCCTTTAGAGATTTTGTCTACATAATCAGCGGCAACGTTTAAAGGTGTAATAACTGCGTCTAATGTAGCGTTAACCCCTTCGACAATTTTACGGAAGTCTCCTTTGTGTTTGGTTGCATCGGCACGCGTAGCTAATTGACCTTTGACAGCAGCATCTGCCAATTTTCCAGCATCACTAATCAACGCTTTTAGGTTCAGTCGGACTTGATCAATTATTTCATTGATGAAAGCTTTTTTGCCAGGTAGCTTATCAATATTTGCCTCAAAATTTCCTTCTCCAAATTCTTTAAAAATTCCCATTGCTCTTTTTTTAACGCTAATATGGTCAAATACCATTTTATTGATACCAGTAACCATTTCTTGGTATGCACCTTGGAATTTTGAAACGTCAATTTTTACATCAATGTCTCCCAGTTCATGCTGTTTGGACATATCATTCATGGATTCAATAATACCCAAAAGGGAGCCAATGCAAGTGTTGAGATTATTTTTGATAGTGTTAAAATCTCCGTTGTAGGTATCGGTGATTTTGGAAGGGATATTTCCTTTGGATATTTTATCTACATAATCTGCGGCAACATTTAAAGGTCCAATCACAGCGTCTAATGTCTTATTAACCCCTTCTACAACCTTTCTAAAGTCACCGGGATAACGAGAAATATCTGCACGAGTAGAAAGTTTTCCCTGAATGGCAGATTCTGTAAGTAACATAGTATCTTTTTTCATATTCTCTAGCATTGCTAACAAACTACTGAGTGAGTTAGCGACCTCTGCTACTTCATCCTTGGAGGTTGAATCTACTTTAATAGAAAATTCTCCTTCTTTTTCCACTTTGCGAATAGCAAGGAGTAGAGCGGCTAACGGTTTCGTAATAGAATTTGAAGTCATGTAACTGAAGAAGATAGAAAAAAGAATAGCGATAGACGATATAACTAGCACATAGGAACTCGCTTTTTGAGAATCATTGAGTGACTCTTGATTGGCAGTAGTAGACAGCTCTGTTTCATATACGATTAAATCTTTTACCGCTTTCAAATATTGCTGCTGAGTAACTGAGAATTGAGGTAAAGTATCTTTTGCTCCTTTGTAGTCGCCTACTTCTAATTGCGAAATGTATTTGTCCTGATAGGGAATGAATTTTGTTCTTGCATCGGCTAATTCCTGTATGCCAAATCTTTCCTTTTCCGTATTTGCATTTTCACGGAGAAACTGAATATCTTGCACATTGCCTGAACGGTTTTGCAGAATTCTATCTTTTGCAAGCAATACTTCTTCTCTCGATTCTTTTAGTGTTGCGCTGAGTAGGTAAATTGTATTTTCATTGACGCGGTCAATAATATTATTGCTTCGGACAACTTTAGGTGAATACACTTTGGTAATTTTCTCCAAACTTCCTCCCAAATGACTCATCAAATAGAACACAATAGTGCTTAGTATGACGAGGAAAAATATAACTAATCCATATCCCAGCCTAAGCTTCGTTGAAATTTTTAAATCCTCTAACATTTTGAAATCCTCTTGTTTGCTAATTTTTATATATATGTAGAAAATTAAAATATCAGATTATAAATGAAAGAAAATAAATAAATTATTCTGAATTCGTGATATTTATCATAGTTCTTGCCTTGCAAAGTTGGATTTTTAAAGATTACTTGAGATGAACACATATGAACACGGATAAAAGATAAGATAGTCTTATGCAAAAAAATGGGAATGAGGAAAAGCGCACAGAGTTTTTTTTTCGGGCTTACTGGTAAATTTTACGCAATAGAGCTTTTTTAAAAATAGAATAATCTTTGTTTTGATACTGGCTAATAAGTTCATACGTATAATTTCCTTGCTTCACTCATCTCACCCCAATTTTATATAAGTTGCGGTATATGCCTGCTTTGTCCTGAGGCTGTGTAAAAAGAAGATTTTCCCACGCAAAGCCGCGAAGGCGCAAAGAATAGAGTTATGCCTTGTAGTAAAAATGTCCTTTCCTTCGCTCAGGACAGGCTGGCTCAGGATGATGAGGCTAATGCTGTTTAAACGCTTTGTATAAGATAACGTTTTATCAAACATAGGGTAGCGATAGGTTCAAAGCTATACTCAATATAGGTTCCCTATGCCCCCTGAACCCATATTTAAGGTATAAGGGAACCCATTCCTACCCTATGTTATGTGCATCGTCTTCTTATAGGATGGTAAAAGGAAACTACTTAGGTATGGGGAGTTAAGCTATTGGAAGAAGAAAACTTGAATAATTTGGCATCGGCTACTTTCTTTTTCCCTTGTCGGCAAACGGGAAAGTAGAATTCTAGTTTAGAAGGAGTTTTGCAATGAAAAATCTTTTAGATGCGATTAACTCATTTATTCAAGTAAAAGAAAAAACAAAAAAAGCAATTCAATCTAAAACCGCATTTATTAGCATCTCCAAAAAAGAAATCTTATTAAGTCATGGGCAAATAGCCGATAACCTCTACTTTATTCGCAAGGGTTTGTTTCGGGGATTCTCTATGCACAAACGAAAAGATGTTACGAATTGGTTTGCGAAAGAAAATGAATTTGTAACTTCTATGTATTCTTTTGTGTCTCGAAATCCTTCTCTCGAAACTATTGAAGCCTTAGAAGATTCAGAGCTTGATTTTATTTCTTACAAAGATCTAAATGAACTGTATTCCACGTATGCAGAATTAAATATGCTCGGTCGAATCTTTATTGAAAAATACTATGTTGAGTTAGAGGAAAGAGCCAACTCGTTTCAGTTTCAATCGGCTAAAGCTCGTTATGCGCACTTCCTAGAAAAGAATTCAACCTTGTTTCGTCGGGTTAAGTTGGGTCATATCGCATCCTATCTCGGAATCACAAAAGAAACTTTGAGTCGAATCCGAACTTGACCTTTTGACTCCACTTACGGGGCTAACGAGTATTTACTGTTCTATCCTGTTTACTTTCTATTTAAACATTTAACATCAGAAGAGAAAATAGTTTGCTAAATTGGATTTTGTAAATAATTCTAAGCTTGAATCAAACCTAATTCTTGAACACTTTGAATTGATTTCAGCTCTTTAGCAAAATGCTTTCTAGATTCTTCTAAGTCAAAATAGTTTTGAAGATTGAGCCAAAACTCAGGCTCGATACTAAAAAATTTACCTAGCTTTAAAGCTGTCTCTGCGGTTACTGATCGTTCACCGCGAATGATCTGCCAGAGTCTTGTTTGCGAAAGTCCGGTTTCCTTTGCTAATTTATAAACAGAGATGCTCATTGGAATTAAAAATTCTTCTTTTAGCACATCACCGGGATGAATGTTTTTTATTTTCTTATTCATAGTATAATTCCTATTTAATGATAATCTACAATTTCTACATCACTTGCATTTCCATCAGTCCAGATAAAGCAAATTCGATACTTTTCGTTGATTCGAATGCTCCACTGACCTTTTCTATTCCCTGATAATTGCTCCAAGCGGTTACTAGGAGGAATCCGCAAAGAGTCAATACTAGGTGCAGACGCAATCATACGTAACTTTCTTCGTGCTACTTCAAACAAATTAGGTGATAGTTTTATTCTCTTTGAAAATTCTCCTTCCCAGATCATCTCGGTTTCTTTGTCTGCGAAGTTTACTATCATATAATGATAGTAAACTAAATTGATTTATTTTGTCAATGAAATTTTTATTACCACGAAGGATTTCTCTTTGTTCGACCGAGCGTGGAAGTCACCGAATTACTTACACGTAAATCCATTGCGAAGGTTGATTACTTGACATTCCAAGGCGATTTTAAGGATTATAGATTTGTGAAAGAGAAAATAATTTGGGTTTGGCGTTTTATATTTCTCGCGTCGGTAATTTTATGGTTAAAATCCAACGTGCTTACAGTTGAAGTTTTTCTTCTCATTCTTTCGTTTTCTAATATTTCTGAGCCTTTTTTACATCTCTAGTCTCTTATGCGTTTCAAATTTATTCATTTTACCGGGTATTCATAAGTAGCCGCATTAACACTTTACCTTTATATCAGTTCTCTTTTTTGGTATAGTTTTATTAGTTAATCTAAAAATTTACAACGGCACCCAGTCGTAAAGATTTTAATTCGTTTAATATTGGGTCACGATAAATGATATAACTTGATAGCATTTCAGAGAGTGCAAGTTGGGGTCTAGAAATTCCTGATGCATTGGCAAATCGAAAGAAAGCAGGAGGCTGATAATTTTCATAGTAAACATATAACCTATCATAATCAAGTGTAACTGAAATAGAAAGATTTTCAAAGATTGGATACTGGTAATCCATGAGTATCCGCACTCCATAAATATTTGGCTTTTTATCTCCGTAAAGATAATTTGTAACTAGCAAATCGCTGGATACATTGCCGGTGAAAATATCAATGGGAAATCGAATTGCTCCTACCTGTTCGATTTTTCCAGAACTAGAAATAAGTCCAAGGCTTCTAGGACGAAAGGAAACTTCACCGGTAATTTTTCCTTTCTCGAATATTTTCGTTATGCTAAAACCGGCAAATAAATTCGAAGTCCTGTAATTACTTTCTGCATGAACTACTCCTAAAAATCCTGGCGCGTAAAGAGTAACGTTTTTCTCATACTCTGACTGAAAATCTCTCTTCATTATTAAACCGCTGACAATAATGGATGAAAATTTATTTCCAACGGATAATCTGCTATTTGCGTTACTAGTCTTAGCCAAAATATTTCCTTGTCCTTGAAAAAAACCAACTGCGGGATAATTGAAATTAGACTGCAATTGGGAAGCATTGAATCCATTTAGTCCGAGAGTCTCAAGTCCTGCTAAAAAGACAAAATTACTTTTAGTGTAAAAGAATTTAAATTCCATTGGATTTAAAAACGCAGGAAAATATTTCTGTGAATACGATCTATTAATCGCTCCAAAACCTAAACCATCGCTTCCACCTGCTGCTAAGTCATCTTTATAATAACGCTTTTCAAATTCCGGCCGATAGTCAGAAACTGAAATTCCTGTTTTGATTTCAACTCTGGATTCTGCATGGATTAAAGTAGGAGTTGTAAATAATAGAATTAGGGTCAAAGAATAAATTATTCTTGGCAATGATTTAAATAATCCTAATCGGTTCTTAGATTCAAATTCTTGGAAATAAAATTGCATTCACTTATACCCACTAAATCCAGAAGCGCAGCCAAAAAAGTAGGAATTATAATTTGCCGTTAGCCCCGCGCTTTGAAATGTCTCAGTCACAGACTTTGCATTTACAAATTTTTCAGTATACTTCCATAACATTTCGTAAGCAGTTGGATCACCTTGAAAAAGTTTCCCTAGAATGGGAATAATATTTCCAAGATAAAATCCATAGAAGAATTTTAGAATAAAACTTTCTGGTTTAGAAACTTCGACAAAGGAAAATTTACCACCTGGCTTTAAAATACGGTTTGTTTCTATGGCGAGGGTTTTTAATTGTTCGGGGTTATAGATATTATCCGTCATTTAATACCTACAACTAATTTGATTCCCCTTTCAACATTTGCCATTAGCTTCGGATTTAATTTTCCGACGCGTTCAGTGAATCTCTCTCTATCTAAAGTAACAATTTGTGAAACATTTACAACGGAATCTTTTGAAAGATTTGATTCTTTCTTGTTTAAAAGAACATTGCCTGGAGCTTCGGCAAGAATAAGATTAGAGGAAATAGCAGCAACAATGATTGTGCTAATATTACTTTCATTAAATGCGTCGTCTTGAATAATTAATACAGGTCTTTTAAATCCTGGTTCACTTCCAAATGGAATACCTAAATCAACCCACCAAATCTCACCACGTGTCATTTTTTAAACTCTTGCGAAGTGCCTGAACGGATACTTTATCAATACTTGTTTTAGATTTTGGTAAATTCTTGCTGTATATTTTGTTCAATTTTTCTGTTACAGAATTTTTACTGTGTGTCTGAATAAATTCTTCGAGTGCCCGAGCAAACAACTGGCTTCTGGGAATACCCATTTTCTTTGCTGTTTTTTCTGCTGTCTTAAATAAATCATCAGGAATCGAAATAGCTGTTTTCATAGGAAAAGTATAACTTGGGTAATACCCAAGTCAACTAATAAAATTATTTAAAAACTATGCTATTACAGCTTTTTAAAATAAGGAATTTGCATTTCTGGTTGAGACTTGTATTTTTTGTTATGCAAATAAATGACTAATGTGCGGGCAAGTAAAAGCGGAATGAATAACAGGAGTGCAATTAAAAAAGTAGAAAGTAAAACATAATACTGCCCATTCATCATTTTTGCCTGCCAGATATTGATTGCCTTCGCGGGACCTGACTGGGTTATACCAATATAAGCCGCTCCTATGAAAATTAGAATTGCAAATAATCCAAATCTTCCATTTAATTTTTCTATAAAATCTCGTTTTTCTTTGTTCATTTCAGTCACCTCGAACTGTTTCCACCCTGCGCTAGGTCGCGCCCAACGCCTTCGCATGTGAGAGGTCTATCTCCCTTTTTCTATTAAAATATTTTCTAGCGCCTTGTCAATATTAGAAAATTGAAATTGAAATCCCGCTTTCAGTAATCTTTCTGGAATGACCCAGCGGCTTTTTAAGATTAGCTCCGTTTCTGTTCTTATCATGATTGCCCCAATTTCTAGAAGAAATTTAGGAGATGGTAAACCAAATTTTACATTCATTGCCTTTCTTAGTGATTGCATTAAAGTGGCATTGGAAACTGGATTGGGAGATGAACAGTTGTAAGCCCCTGTCATATTTTTATTGGATTGTAAGAAGCGGATAATAGTAAATAAATCCTCAATATGAATCCAACTGAACATTTGATTTCCATCGCCTTGTTTGCCGCCTAAACCAAAGCGAACTAGATTTTTAAAGGGTGTCATGACTCCCCCCTCTTTTCCTAAAACGATTGCCATGCGTAAAGCAACTTGTCTAGTCTTTGGTAATTGAAAATCAAAAAATGTTTTTTCCCATTGAGTTGCTACACCAACTGAAAATCCACTTCCTATTTCTCCACCGCTTTCTGTCATTGGTCGATCTTGCGCATGACGGTAAATGGTTGCCGTGCTAGAATTGATCCAAAGTTCGGGAGGATTCTTACATTTCAAAATCGCTTCTCCGAGTATTCTGGTAGTTTCTGTTCTTGATTTCAAAATTTCTTCTTTATTTTTTTTGTTATAACGACAATCGACGGATTTTCCTGCGAGGTTAATTAGCATTTCTGAATTGTCAAGGGCATCAACGATGGAAGAAATATCATCCCACTGGATACTATCATTTTGCCTCGAAATAATTTTTACTTCGTAACCCAATTCACTAAACTTTGTCTTTAGGTATTTTCCCACAAAACCAGTCCCACCGGCTAATACTATTTTTTTATAATTCATAGTTCCTCATGTAATGTAAGGCTCGTAATTTGCATGAGCTTAATGTATTCCAGTAAAATATTAATTTTTTGTCATCAACTATGTAATTCTTTGAATAAAATTTCAAATAGACCGCACAAGATTTAATTCATTAACCCAATGTAATTAGGTTCTATCATTTTTTTTTGATTGACGGTTGCATTCGTAGGGGTTGAATATATTCAACCCCTGCTATGAATACAACGACTGATACAATCCAAGACTTTGATCTAACTGAAATCATTCAGGGAGAAAAGAGAATGGCACCTAGTCCTTTTGGGTATCACCAAAGAATTGTAGCAAATATTTTTAAATATATGAGCAGGTATGTGGAAGAGAATGGTTTAGGAGAAGTATTTCTTTCTCCGCTAGACGTAATTTTAGAAGAAGGAAAGTTTCGTCTACAACCGGATTTGATTTATTTGAAAAAAGAAAATCTTCATCTACTCCGTGAATGGATTTACGGAACTCCTGATCTAGTCATCGAAGTAGTTTCCAAAGGAACGCTCACAAGAGACAGTGTCGAGAAAAAAGAAATCTACGAAACCTTCGGCGTCAAAGAATTCTGGCTAGTGTTTCCTGAAATAGAATCGATTGAAGTCTTTACTCTCATTGACGGCAAATACAAATTACACGCTTCGACTGATTATACTCCTGATTCTATTGAGTCAAAGTTGATAGAAGGTATGGATATTTTACCTGAGAAGATTTTTGTGAAGTAGAGACGTCGTAGAGACGTAGCGCGCTACGTCTCTACGATTACGGCGGTAAATCTCCTAATCTTTTATCTGTGGTCCATCTGTGTCCATTCCACCCTTCGCTCCAAGTATTCGCGACCAGCGCCTTCGCATGGTATTCTTCAAATATTCTTCAACACCTTCCCATACAACGCAAGCATAATATCATTTAACCGCTCATGACCCAATATTTTAAGAGTAGAATAAATCGTAGAAATCAACACATTCGAATCTCCTGGTGTAGCGGCAATTCCACGGACAATATTACCGTTAACCTCAAGGCTTGGTTCGACGAAGACTGCGTGAGAAAATATTCTTCCAAACTCGCCACGCTCTCGACCGGAGGAAAAAATCATATTAGAGGAAATCTGACTTGTTAGGGAAAGCAGTGGATCGTTGTTAATAGATTCCAAAATTTCTTTACGTGAGATTTCTTTTTCGAGTTCTATTCTAAAGCGGGTAATATGCATATACGGAGAATTAACTGTCATTGCACTCGATGTCACCGCATAAGATTGATTAACCGTTGTATAGAGTTCATTTAAAAGTCTTGCATGATGCGTCCCGTGTGTTCCTTCTGGAAATTGAAAGAGTGGTCCTGTTACATGTGGATCATTCTTTGCCATGTCTGCATCGCGGCGGATAATCACAAAGTCTATATTAGAAATTTCTACTGGAATAGAGTTGAATACTCTTATTATTGCGGATAATGTATGTGTATTGCAAGTGCTTACGTGAAAGAAAGTATCCTTTGTATTTTCCAGGATTTCGGTATTATCAGGAAATAATAGCTGTTTGCCAAACGTATGCTCACTTCCCTGCGCGATAAATGCTTTTGTGTTTGGATAATTTTCTTTTGTATATTCGCCTATTCTTTTTTCTGCAACACCAGATGGAGAGCAATCTAGAACGATTTCACAGGAATTGCGAATTTCTTCTGCATTGCATACGTATCTTAACGCAAACCATTTCGAAGCCTCATTCGAGCTATTCATATCTGATTCTACCATCAGAGCGCCTAGTTTGCAAAGGTGCTCCAAGTGATAGATGTTTTCTGCATTTATTTTATATGGCTCAATTGCGATTTTTATTTTGGGTAGTAATTTCTTTAGCGAAAGAAAAAGTCCAGCGAGAGGCCAGCCAATCACTCCAACTCCGCGGATATAAATAATTTTGTCTTTCATTCCAGTCATCTTGCGAAATACTTGCACTGTGGCAATTTGAAATAAAATAGCGTTGTCGCTCTTTGTCACCCCCTAAATTTTCTGTAGGGGGTCTCAAGTAATAGAGATTCCCGATAGAAAATTTCGGGAATGACGCAGCAAATATTAATAAAGGAACCGTATGAAACTAAAGAAACTCTTGATTATCCTCTCCGTGATTGCACTCATTGTGCTTGCAAGGTATTATGGCTTGCAAGAATATTTATCTTTTGAATCTTTGAAGAGTAATAAAGAACTGTTAAATAGCTATTATGCGCAAAATGAAATTCTATTCATTTCTGGCTATATCTTGCTTTATATAATTTCTGTTGCGGTTGCATTGCCTGGAGCTACGATATTAACCATTGGTAGTGGTGCTTTGTTTGGTCTCGTGAAGGGGGTAATCCTTGTTTCCTTCGCTAGCACTATTGGTGCTACTCTCAGTTTTTTAATTTCTAGATATTTATTTCGAGATACTCTACGAGAAAAATTTTCTGATAAATTAACTGCTATAGATAAAGGTGTGAGCCAAGATGGTGCTTTTTATCTTTTTACTCTTCGGATGATTCCTATTTTCCCTTTCTTTTTAATTAATGTCCTCATGGGACTAACTGATATATCGGTCGTCATATTCTTCTTTGTCAGTCAAGTCGGAATGCTTTTGGGAACTATCGTTTATGTAAATGCCGGCACGCAGCTAGCAAGCATTAGCTCCTTAAAAGACATTCTTTCTCCAAATCTACTTTTTTCATTTGTTGCCCTTGGCATTCTTCCTTTATTTGGTAAATCCATCATTGCCTATATAAAGAATCAAAAGATATATAAAAATTACAAAAAGCCAAAGTCATTTGATTACAATTTAATTGTAATTGGAGCAGGTGCCGCTGGACTTGTTACTTCTTATATTGCGGCTACCGTTAAAGCTAAAGTTGCGTTAGTCGAAAAACATAAGATGGGAGGAGACTGTTTAAATTATGGATGTGTTCCATCTAAAGCACTCATTGCAGTTGCTAAAAAAATTCACACAGAGAAAAGAATTGCAGAGTATGGAATTAAATCTGCAAAGATTGAATTTGATTTTGCTACCGTAATGAAAAGAGTTGCCGGTGTAGTTAAAAAAATTGAACCAAATGACTCTGTGGAACGTTATACGAAATTAGGCGTAGAATGTTTTTCGGGAGATGCAAAGATTGTTAGCCCTTATGTTGTTTCTATAAATGGTAAAGAATATAGCACAAAATCAATCGTAATCGCATCGGGTGCGGAGCCTTATATTCCAAATATTCCAGGACTAAATGAAATAAAATATCTCACCTCCGAGACACTCTGGGATTTAAAAAAACTACCGAAGAAACTTCTTATCCTGGGAGGAGGACCGATTGGCTGTGAATTATCACAAGCATTTTCTAGACTAGGTTCAGACGTAGCGTTAGTTGAAATGGGAGAGCGAATCATGCCAAAAGAAGATTTAGATGTTTCTGCCTTCATGAAAGAAACCCTAGAAAAAGAAGGGCTTAAAATTTTAACATCACATAAAGCCATAGAGTTTAAAAAAGGAAAAGTGAATTCTGTTATATGTGAGGCTAATGGCAACAAGGTAGAAATCAAATTTGATGAAGTAATTCTTGCAATTGGAAGAAAAGCCAGAACAAAAGGGTTTGGAATCGAAGAATTAGGAATTCGTTTGAATCCGAATGGAACGATTGAGACGGATGAATTTTTGCGAACCAATTTTCCAAATATATTTGTTTGCGGAGACGCGGCAGGACCTTATCAATTTACACATACCGCATCTCATCAAGCATGGTATGCCTCGGTCAATGCACTTTTTGGATTTGCTAAAAAGTTTAAAGCGGATTACAGCGTTATACCTTGGACAACGTTCACGGACCCAGAAGTTGCTCATGTAGGCTTAACGGAAGCCGAAGCAAAAGAAAAGAATATTGAAATAGAATTGAGTCAATATGATATTGGAGAACTCGACCGAGCTATTGCCGATGGTGAGGCAAATGGATTCATAAAAGTCCTGACCAAAATAGGAACCGATAAAATATTGGGAGTAACTATAGTATCCGCACATGCAGGAGACTTGCTTGCGGAGTATGTTCTCGCTATGAAACATGGACTTGGTCTAAATAAAATATTAGGAACAATTCATACATATCCAACGATGTCAGAAGCAAATAAGTTCGTTGCGGGTAATTGGAAGAAGGCGAATAAGCCAGAGAAATTGCTTTCGTATGTGGAAAAATTTCATAGATGGCGACGCGGATAATTAAATTATTTTTCTTTTATCGAATTATAGCTAGAAAAAAAATCGAATTGAAATAAAAAGTGCTTTTCTCATCTAGGCAATTATTGGAAAAGTATACTATTCTATGTTCCAGCTTGACTTAGTCAATAAACTGAAAATAAACAACGTTACCGGGAGGCCTGTAATATTATGCGTAGACGATGAGTTGATTATTCTATCCTCTCTCAGTCAACAATTGATGCGCAAATATGGACAGGAATTTTCTATTCAAGCGGTGGATAATGCAGAGCAAGCATTGGATATTGTCCTAAAGTGCAATGAGGATAATACTGATATACCTGTAATAATATGCGATCGTCTAATGCCTCTTATGAGTGGAGATGAATTACTAATTCAGATTCATAAGACTAATCCTGATACTAGAAAAATATTACTTACGGGTCAAGCTTCTACTACGAGTATTAGTAATGCTATTAATAATGCTAACCTTTATAGATATATTTCTAAGCCATGGAGCAACGAAGAGCTATTATCCTCTGTCGACGAGGCTCTCGGTGCCTTTTACAATGACCGATTCTTAGAAGAAAAAGCATTAGAGCTAGAAAAAAGTCTTCTATTTGAAGAAATCAAATACAAGAATCTAGTCGAACATATGTCCGGTGCAATTTATATAATGACTGCTGATTTAAGTAGACAATTTCTATTTCACAGTCCGCAGATTTCCAAGATAACTCATTATTCAAATGATGAGTTTACGTATGAATTGTGGCTAAGTCGGATTTACCCCGAAGATAGAAATAGGGTTTTAGGTAAGTTTGAATCTGTTACGTTTAATTCTAAAAGTTTTTTGATAGAATATCGTTTTTTTCGAAAAGACAATGAAATGATTTGGTTAGAGGAAGATATTACCTCAATTTATAAAGATAGACAACCATTCCTATTTCAGGGAATTCGAAATGATATAACAAATCGTAAACGTGCTGAAGTTAAGTTAAAGTTATATGCTGAAGAAATTGAAAAAGTAAATCAAAAACTTCTAAAAGCATTCGACCAGGCAGAGCAGGCAAATAAATCAAAATCCGAGTTTTTAGCAAATATTACTCATGAATTTAACACACCGTTGAATTCGATTTTAGGATATTGTCAATTACTCGAGATGGAGCAGATTGGTAAATTAAATGAAAAGCAAAGCAAGTTTGTTTCTTATATTTACGAAAGCGGCAACCACTTGTTAGCCCTCGTTAACACCATTCTAGATTTTTCAAAGATAGATGCTGGCAGAGTGTTAATAGATAAAACTAACTTCGATCTCAATGCATTAGTGAAAGAAGTCATCAATTCACAAGAAGCATTAGCAAGCCAAAAAAATATTACAATAGAATTAGATGTCGATAGCAGCAGAGACTATTTTATATTTGCCGATAGAACGAGAATAAAGCAAGTTTTGATCAATCTAAGTAGCAACGCGATCAAGTTTACTCAAAATGGTCGTAGTATTGGTTTTAAATTATATCAAGATGCGGATAACACCATATTGAAGTGCTGGGACGCTGGTATAGGTATTCCTAAATCTGAAGTTGTCCGAGTCTTTGAACCGTTTGAACAAATTCGAAATGAGTTTACTGCCAAGACGAAGGGAACCGGGCTCGGTCTTTCTATTGTGAAAAGCATTTTAGATTTACATGGTTTTTCGATTCAGTTGGAAAGCGAAGAGTTGAAGGGAAGCACATTCACGATCACAATAGGGCAAACACCTATTTTGCTCTCGAAGACTTAAAATAGACTTTCTTCTTTTCCTTCTAGTTTTGCAATATACTCTAAATACTCAGTCATCCTAAATTTTTTCTTTGTTGAGTCAGAAGACATATAGCGTAAATTTCCGTGAACATTTCTTTCGGGAAACCACGGTCTATCAAATAGTCCAAAACACCAGAGGATGCCTGTATAAGAATTTGGATTTCTTCCATCATACGCATACTTGTTATTAAACTCTTCTAGTGTATCAAATGCTTCTTGGTAAGTCTTAGACCATTCAATGACTTTTTTTCCCCAGAGCATTCGCATATAATTGTGCATTCTACCCGTGATAATTAATTCTTTTTGTGCAGCATTCCAGAGCGGATCATGGGTATTTGCTGCTTCAAACTCTTTTCTTGTATAAAGATAATCACGCTTATCCGTTGCATGTTTGACTAGGATTTTTTGAATCCAATCAGGTAGTATTCTAAGGTCTTTATTGAATTCTTTTTTAGGCCAGAAGAGTAGGTAGCCTATATCTCTCCATGTTAGAAGTTCATCAAAATAGGAGTTTAGACTTTTATTCTTGCCGTAGAAAGTATCTTTGTCTCCTTTCGCGTCAATATTTAGTTTATCAGGTGCCCATGTTTCTTTTTCGTCTGCACTTAGGCAGTGGGCAATAATTGTCTCAACGCTGATATGTCCGAAATGTAAATAGGGAGACATCGCGCTAGCGGGTGTTAGTTTGGGGGAATGCGGATTCGATCTATTATCCCCGTAAAGTTTCAAATTATTCTTAATAAAGTAATTTAATTTTTCTAATGCTATTTTAGATCCGCCAATCATATCGGGAACAGGTTTTATAGAATTCGAAAAACTTATCTTAGAAAGAAATTTATCTATGTCTTTCTTTTCTATTTTAAATTCTTTGAATGGTGCTTTGGAAATCTTTTCTACTTGAATCAAGTCTTTCTTTGAAATCTTTTCCTTTGCTCTATGAACATAGGCTTCTGCGAAGAGTCGGTGAATTCTAGGACGAAGGACGCGGGCGGCAGAGGCATGTTCTCCGTAAAGAGAAATTGGAATGATGCTGTTTGAGTCTACTACGATAAGCTTGCAGTCTACTTTCTTGGATAATTTATCAATTTGTTCCGGGATGATAAATGCGGGAAAATCATCTGTAACCACAACACACGCTTTATCGGAGATTTTTCGTAAAATTCCTTTTGCCGGATTATCAGGAGTTTCCACAAAGCTCCAGTAATTTATGCCAAGCTTTTCTGCGGTCTGGCGGTTATCGCACATTCCTTCTAATATGAATTTATGAAGTCTCTCTGAATTCCATTTGTAATCAGCTCTCAGTCCTTCGTAGACTACTAACTCTTTGCCTAATTTTTTTCCTAGAAATATTGCATAATCGAGAGCGTGGTTGGATTCAAATCTTCGATAGGCTTGCATCCAATATAAAACATAAGTTCTATTTTCTAAGATTGGCTTTTGGTTTGTATCACGGACTCGGACTTTATTATACTCAGAGAAATTCATAACCCATTGGAATAAAATGGGGCTAGAATACAACACTAAATCGGAAAGTTAAAATTCTATTCTGGGACTAATTACTCTTAGCTGCATTTACAAAATACATGTCGATTTCGCCTTTATTCTTGGCTGCGACCTTGCCTCTGTATTCACAAATAAAATTATCTTTAATCAATTCATAGGTGTATCCTGAAATATTCACTCTGCCCGGAAAGCCAGAAGATTCCATTCGACTGGCAACGTTTACCGAATCTCCCCAGACATCATAGCAGAATTTCTTAGTTCCTACAACTCCTGCGACGAGTGGACCGGAGTGAACTCCAATCCGAATTTCCCATGGTGGAATTCCTTGTTGGGAATTGATTGTATTTACGATGTTCATGTAGTCTGCTAGTTCAAGTCCCGCCTTAATGATATTAACCGCATGATTTGGGTCTTTCTCTGGAATACCGGCTACGCACATGTATGCGTCACCAATTGTTTTAATCTTTTCAATCTTATAGATTTGCATGATAGAATCGAAATAACAAAAAAACTGGTCTAGTTGATGAATCAATTCTTCTGTTGTAAATTTCTCCGATAATTTGGTGAATCCTTTAAAGTCCGTAAATAGAATACTCGCACTTTCATAAAATACCGGCTTTGCTTTGCCGGTCTCCCTTAATTCCTTTGCTACTCGCTTTGGTAAAATATTTAACAACACTTCTTCTGTTTCTTTTTTACTCAGATCTAAAGATTTGTTTAATTTCTTTAATTCAATTTGAGCATTCACGAGTTCATTGTATTGCTTGAGAGAATTTTCGTAGGTAGAAAGAAGCATATTTAAAATATGTAAACGGTCTGCTACTATCTCAAAGTTTTTCCCCGCATAATTTATATTAATCGGAGTAACATCTTCATTGGTTGCAATTGGATTATTTAGAAGAGTCTCCACTCGATACATTAAGTATTTTTTGTCATAGGGCTTGGTGACGTAACCATCTGCACCGCATTCGATGCCTGTAATAATATCTTCCGGTCTAGAAAGAGAAGAGCAGATAACAACGGGTATGTCCTTTAAGGCATCGTTATTTTTAATTTTTCGACAGAGTTCAAATCCATTCATGTCTGGCATCTCAACGTCTGTTATGATGAGAGAAGGTTTTTCTCTTTCGACTAACGCATAGGCTTCTGCTCCATTCTTTCCCCAAAACACAGTATAGCCTTCGTCTACTAAGATACGCCTGAGCATTACACCTTGCACGGAACTATCTTCTGCAAAAACAATTGTGTGCATCTCTAAATCAATCCTAGTATATGCGATGCTATTTTATCAACTGGAAGTTGAATATCTAATGCGCCAATTTCTTTTGCGACTTTCGGCATTCCATAGACTACACAAGTTGATTCTGCTTCCCCGATTGTTTTTCCACCTAAGTGTTTAATGGTGAGTATCCCCGTTGCTCCATCATCTCCCATGCCTGTTAGGATTACTGCGAGAGTTTTATCTCCGGCGTATTTGGCGAGAGATTTGAATAACACATTGACTGAGGGACAATGACCATTAAACGGTGCTTCATTGGATACTTGTAATTTGCCGTCAGATCCTATCACCATATGTTTTAAGTTCTGCGGAAAATACACAGTGCCCGCAACAGGAGTTTCTCCTTCGTGCATGATTTTTACTTTCAGTTTTGTATTTTGTCCAAGCCAGGAAACCATACTCTCAATGAATCCATCACTTATATGTTGGACGCAAAGTATGGGAAGAGGGAACTCTCTAGGTAGTCCACCGAGCACTTGTTGTATTGCATTTGGTCCACCTGTTGATGCACCGATACCGAGGAATTTTATTACTTGTTTTTGAGAGCTAGTGATTGTAGGAAAGCTTCCTGTATCAACTCCAGGATGTTTCTTAGTTTTTTTATAAACGGGGATACTCTTGATTACGCGTATTTTTGAAACGAGTCTATCGCGAATCATATCATAGTCCTTTTCTGTTCCGCCTAATGGTTTAGGAAATACATCGAGTGCTCCAGCTTCGAGTAATTGAAATACATTCGTTTCGTTTTCTCCCTGAAGCGCCGCACTTACAACAAGAATCGGTTTGGGGTTAGTCTCCATTAGCTGCTTTGTAAATTCTAGTCCATCCATGACTGGCATCATGAGATCAGTGCAGATCACGTCTGGATTTAAAAAGCGAACCTGGTCTAATCCTTCGCTTCCATTCTTTGCAGTTCCGATTACCAATACTTCGGAACTCTTATCTAAAATTCTTTTTAATATGTTCAAGACGATAGGCGAATCATCGATGAGCAATACTTTGATTTTATTTTCTATCATCTAAGCCTCTTTATGATTTGTAACAAATCTTTTCTATCAAATTTTGTTTTTACTAAATACGCGTCAGCACCTGCATCCATTCCCTGTTTTATGTTCTCTTCTGAGCCTAGGGAAGTAAGCATGATGACGGGAGTGTTTTGTAATTTTGCTGAGTCCTTTATTTTTTTCGTAAATTCTAATCCATTCATCTTAGGCATTTCCATATCTGTGATTACTATGCTAAATTTCTCTGTGTTTAATTTGGACCAACCGTCTTCTCCGTCGATTCCAATTTCTACATCGAATCCTTCTGTCTCTAGAATCCTCTTTATTTGCACACGGGTTGTAAGAGAATCATCAACTACTAGAATTTTAAAATTAGATTCTTCTTGGTTCTTGTCTTCAACCATTATAGAAATATTGGTTTTAGTAATCGTCTTTACTAATTCTTTAGGGTGGAGGATAATGCATATTTCCCCCGAATCAAGAATCGTAGCACCGGATACATTTCTAACTTTTTTTAATATACCTTCGAATGATTTAATAATGACTTCATTTTTTTCGATTACCGAATCTACTACTAGTGCAAGTTTAATTCCATCTGATTGTATGAACAAACAAGGAGTAGGCGCTGTTATTTTCTTTGCTGTGATTTGAGCAATCTCTAAATAATTTGCAAGCTGAACTAGATGCACTGGTTGTTTTTCTATAACGACTGTGCTTTGTCCTTCTAAAATGAAAATATCTTTCGGGTAAATGGTTTTACTGAGTATTACATTATCCGCCGGAAATCCAAACTTTTGATTTCCCACTGAAATGATTAATACATGAGTGGTAGAAAATTTAATCGGGAGCTTGATTCTAAATGTTGTTCCTACGCCTAATTCGGATTCGGTGTCAATGTCTCCTTTGAATTTTTCTACAAAGCTTTTTACTACATCCATTCCTACACCACGACCGGAGAGGTTGGAAACATTGCTTTGAGTAGAGAATCCATGTTGGAAGATGATGGAGTAAATTTTTTTATGATCCATTTGACTCAATTCATCTTGATTGTATAAACCTTTTTCTATTGCCTTGCTCTTGATTTTTTCTATGTCGAGTCCTTTTCCATCATCTTTGATTTCTATTAATACAGTATCACTTTGACTTTTTCCAAATAGAGTGATAGTGGCTAATTCAGGTTTGCCTGATTTGGTTCTAGCTTCTTTTTCTTCTATTCCATGGTCTACAGCGTTTCGGATAATATGCATCAAAGGATCTTTTAATTCTTCTAGAATTTGTTTGTCAACGGTTGTCTCTCCACCTTCGATAATGAGTTGCACATTTTTTCCAGTCTCTCTGCTTAAATCTCGAACAGTTCTATGAAACAAGCTGAACACAGTTGAAACTGATAGCATTCGTAGGTTGTAGATTCGTCTCTCTATTTTCATGGAAGTGAGGCTAAGACGTGTTGTATCATTACTTAGATTTTTTTTGAGTCGATTGATATTCTCTTCTAAGTTTTCGAGCTTACTTGTTTCTTTGGTGTTTAATTCTTGTAGCTGTGTGAGAAAAAATTTATGCTTAGGACTCAGATCAGTTTGCTTTGCGAAATTGCTTAATAGATTTCTAGTTTCCTGAACTGTGCGTAAAAGCTCTTCGTAAGAATAATATGCATCACCCACTTCTTTGACTCGATTTAAAATTCTATTCTTGGTTACAATCAGTTCACCCGTTTGCACCATGAGAGCATCTAACTTGGATGGATCCACGCGCATCGTATCCGTTTTCTTTTGCTCTATAGAATTTGATTTATTCTTTTCAGTATCCCCTTCTTTTTTAGAGGGAGTATCTACAACGGATGCTTTTTTGCTTTCAATGATTTTATCAATCTGATCTTTTATCTCAGGCTTGGGAGGATTAGGTGTAGCCGTTAGTTCTTTTGGTGGTGGTTCTGGAATAACAGTATTATCCGCAACAGGATTGGGCTTGGGTTCTACTTTTACTTCTTGCTTTGGAACTTCTGGCTTTACTTCTTCGGGTTCTTTTTTTTCTACTGTGATGATACTTGCTTTATTTTCAGAGGATTTTGTTTTATTGGAGATGTCATTCTTACTTTCAATTAATTTATCTAAAACAGAAATAACATCTACATCGGAGCTTTCGCCTGTAACCGCTTCATTGACTAGTTTCTTGATTGCGTCAATGCCTTCATAGTAAATGTCTATTTGCTTAGGGGTAATTTGGAATTCGCCGCGACTTGCTTTTCCTAAAACTTCTTCGAAAATATGAGCAATCGATTCTATATCAGAAAGACCGAGCATACGGCTAGCACCTTTCATGCTATGAGCCTCTCTGAATATTAAATGCAGAATATCATAGTCATGAGGGTTTTTTTCTAAGGTCAATAGGCATTTTTCGATTACTTGCATATGCTCTTCACTTTCTATCTGGAAGAGATCTCTTAGTTCTTGGTCTTCGATCATAATGCCCACGCAAAATACCTGTTAGCCTTGCTTATGACCTTCGACTAGGTCTCTTAGTTTGCGGGTTGCATCGCCAATTTGGTTGACGCCGACTTTTGTTTGTGCAATGCCACTGGCAGATTCTTGTGAGCCTCGATTGATTGAATTCATCGCGCTTACAATTTCGTTCATGGAAATAGATTGTTGTCGAATGTTGATAGAAATTTTCTCAATGCTATCAAATACTCCGGCAACGGAATGATTAATTCCAGAAAGAGAATCTAATACTTTAGATCCTAGTCTTGAGCTATCATCTGCTCGTTTCACTCCTTCTTCTGTTGCCATGACAGTAGAGTCTGTTGCTTTTTTGATTTCCGAAATGATTTCTTGAATCTTTAGGGCTGACTTCTTGCTTTCATCGGCGAGCTTTCTGATTTCAACGGCTACTACCTCGAAGCCTTTCCCGTTCTCACCAGCTCTCGCCGCTTCTACTGCTGCATTGAGTGCGAGCATATTGGTTTCGTTTGCTAATTCACTGACTAATCCGATTATATTGCTGATCTGACTATTTTTTTCGGAGAGTCGTAAGATTTGTTCCGCAATGCCGGAAACTCGTATTTTTAAAGTGTCAATGGACTGAATCATTTCTAGAACCGAATTATGCCCGTTAACCGCCATATCCTGTGCATCTTTTGCTTTCATTGTGACACTCTGTGATTCTTCGGCAGAGAGGCGAGAAGAGTTACCAATATTACTAATCGTAGTAGTTGTTTGGTTGACTGAGGCAGACTGCATGTTAGCCGTTCTTTCATGGTTGTCAATGACAGAGCTAATTTCTCGAATGGAAGTAGATAGAATATTTACAGATTCTTGAATAGGCTTACTTAAAATTCTAGATAGGAAATAACTTGCTATCGCCATGATTGAAAGAACAATCAGAGTTATAAAAAACATTTGGTTTTGAAAGCTAGAGAGAGCAGCAAGTGTTTCGTCATAATCTAAGTCTATGAGCAGGGCATATTTTACACCGAGTAGTTCTATTGGTGCATAGGCGGTAAATGTTTTCCCACCTGCAATGCCTGTTGTTACGACTATTCCTGATTCGCCGCTAAGTGCCTTTTTTGCTTGCTCGGTTTCAAATTTCTTTTTTAAGATGCTTGATTCTTTTGCATTGTCTTCGAATTCACTTCTGAGTAAAAAATCAGGACCTACTAAGAAGGATGTTTCTTTTCTGTTCTTCACAATTGGTTTTCTAATTTTGTTACTGATTTCGTCTAACGGTAGTTGGAATACTAAAATGCCTTCTAATTTTCCGTCTATAAAAATTCCACTTCCTATAAATTAATTCACCTGGTTATTCGATGCCGCATAAGGCTCGTAATCCACAAGTTGAGCTTGCTGTCCTCCGTCGGGTGAGTTGATAACCTTTCGATAAAGCTTTCCTAAATTAGAGTCTCTATAAGGTCCGACAGAGAGGCTTGTCATATAATCTTCCTCTTTGGCAACGGTGAATAGAATATTTCCAGTCCTTGCATCGATTAAGAATGCATCATAGTAATTTCTTTCTTTGATGATGGAAGAAAAAAAACTAAGTGCTTGTCCGTGCGCTTTGCTGTATTCAGAATTATCCGCTTCTAAAAGATTTTGTTTGCTTCCGGGTGGATTTGGATTTCCGGAGATGTAGAGTGATTTATAAATATCTTTTGCTCGTTCAAATCCTCCCATTCTTTCTACTGCTGTTCTCATTTCTAGAAAGCGCTTTGTAGCTGCTACACTTTTTCGAAATATGAATACATCTTTGATTTTATATTCAAAGTATTCCATGAATTCATTCTTTTTGGATTCGCGGATAATTTCAATTTGCTGATTAGCACCGGAGTAGATGATAGATCTACCAATTACATTTCCAGGAATCGCTATAGAAAGAGCGACGACTAGGGTAGAAATAATTGTAAATAGAATAAGTCTCCAAGTGAAATCGAGCCGATGAACGAATGAAATAAGCATATTTTTCTCCTTAATAACCAATACTTTCTTCTACATAAAGTTTTTCATAAGCGAATATTTTTTCTGTGTCAATGAGACCGACACTAAATGAATCATAAAAACAAAGTCCTTTCATGAGATTTTCCCCAACGGTATTCTTATCCGTGGGGTTACTCAGGATTTGCTCTTTGGAAAGATAAATTACATCAATGAGTTGGTCTACAATCAAACCAATCATCATTTCGTCAAAGCGAATCACTACAATTTTTTTGTTTTCAATCGATGTGCTTTGTTCTGATTTCAGTAAATAGAGTAAATCAATTAGAACTAGCATGTCACCACGTAAATTTACACAACCAGAAATATGGGCGGGCACACAGGGAATTCTAGTAATGCCTTCGCCGTGTGCGAATTCTAGAATGTATTTTAATTCGATCGCAAGGTATTCATCTTTTAATCGAAACACAACAACAGATAATAAATTAGAATACTCTTTGATATTTGTAGACTGCGAATAATTATTCTTACGGCTAATGAGTATTTGCTTGTCTTTTTCGGTTATACCGCTGAATAGCTTTGCGAGGTGAATATCTGAAAATGGTTTAATCCTTTTCGGATCAGACGGAGGTATATCTAGATTAGTCAATGCTTCTAGATTGATGATTTGTGTGATACCAAATTGAGTTTGAATCACTCCGTCTGTGATTTTGTCTGCAATGATTTCATTTGAGATGGTTTGTTTTTCATGGGTAAAGTGAATTACATTGTGAACATCATTGATGTGAATACCAAATTTTTTTTTGTCCTGGGTGATAACTAGAATTCTATCATTTACAGAATATCTTTTTGTTTTCATACCCTGTCTGAGATTGAGATCAATGATTGGGACAAATTCTCCCCGAAAGTTAAAATACCCGACTACAAAGAAAGAATTAGACTCGATACGAGTAAGTTCTGGAAGCCAGATGAGCTCAACTACATGAGAGGATTGAATCGCATAGACATTGGACTGAACAGAAAAAACTAAGAAACTCTCTTGCATAGGTGTATTAACTTTTATAACCATATACCAGATTCTTCGCTAAAAAAAGATTCCAAACTTTCAATATGATATCCTTTGTTTTTATAAATCTGCTTTAAGTGTTCATTGTGCTGCAAACAAAACAATCCTGCTTTTCTAACTTTCAGCGATTCAGAAGTATTGTGTAATAGGCTATAAAGACTACACAATGTCAAGTAAGATTCTAAAAAAAGAGGATTTAAATAAATAACTTTTTTATAAAGTTCAATCGCTCCATTCCAATTTCCAGAAGCTTCTTTGAGTTGACCTTTCAAGAACCAGGCTTCGTGATTGGAAGGATTTGTTTGCAATAACTCTTCAACTAAGTATTCTGCTTCTAATACTTTTCCTGCGTCGGCGAATTCTCTTGCCTTTGCGAGAGAATCCCTTTCCCAGTTCCTTGATTCTGCAAGAGGGCGTATCGAATTCAGTGGGGAAGGAGTCTGGTTTTTTTCTCTTGCGGGTAATACTGTTTTGGCGATAGAGGGCAAAATCGAATCTGCTTTAGGAAGTATTTTTTTATACACCATCGATTTCTGGTATTGAATTGCTTCGAACGATTTGGGAATTAAGTGAGCGGCTTCTGAATGTCCTATTAGTAAATAGGCATTATCCACTAAAGCTTTTTCAAATTTTTCTAAAATGATTTTTTTAGAAGGATCATCGAAATAAATGAAAACATTTCTACAGAGAATCAAATCAAATTCTTTGAAGTAGTTTGAGGTAAATAGATTGCTCTCTATAAATTGAACATGGTTTCGAATAGAATCATTGATTCGATAGATATTCTTTTTTTGTGTGAAGTATTTTTTGATTCTGTCTTCTGGAACTCCTCTAAAGGACCAATCCAGATATTCACCAAGGATAGCCTGCTTAATAGAGTCTCCATTTACATCTGTGGCTAATATGGATATACTCCAATCAGCGGTAAATGGAAGTAATTCGGAAAGTAGAATTGCAATCGAGTAGGGCTCTTCTCCCGTAGAGCAGCCTGCACTCCAGATACGAATTCTTTTCGAAGCTCTCTTTTGTTCTATGATATGAGGGAGAATGTTCTTTTCTAAAATTTCAATCTGACCGGCGTCGCGCAAAAAGTAAGTCTCGGAAATATTGAGAGACTTGATTAGTATCTTCCATTCTTCATTCGAACTAACAGAGTTTTCTCGTAAAATATCTAAATACATTTCCTCTGATAATTTTTTAAAGAGAGATGATTTTTTTTTGAGAGTATCCAGGTAGAAGTCTACTTTGTCTTCTCCAATATGAATTCCTAGCTTTGCTAAGATCGCTTTAGAAATTTCAAGAGAGAAATGATTCATATATGCTTGTAATCAATGCAATTTTCGGGCTAACCTCTTTCGAAAATTTATAACTACTCCTAGTGGATTAACGTTACTCATAAAAATTATCAACTGATTGCCACCGATGAAAAAACGATAAAAAAAATGAATGCAACGTTACAGCGGATGTTTAAAAGCCTTCGTATCTTTTATCGGTGCCCTCGGTGGTAATCTTTTATAATTACATGTGGCTGGCTAGATGTATATAGATGAATCCATTTTTTGACAATGATTTTGCACATTTTGACTAAAAAAAGAACAAGTATGGATCTACTTACAAAATTTCATATTCGTAATTTACTATATTACGACTGTCTCTTGAGAACTCTATTCCTATTAGGTAAATATCTTTGGAATCAACCGCTAAAAACTTTTCGTAGTATTTTTTTTCTTTGATCTGTGCAAGGGCGGAGCCAGTTTCGGTGAGTTCAATTACTTTGAATTCTAATACATATACTTTTTTTTCGAAGAACACGGTCATATCTACTTGACCATGGTTCGTTACATCCTCTGTGCGAACATCTAAACCAAGGGCTGCAAAATAACAGTAGAAGATAGATGCATAATAACCTTCATAATTCGCAATAGTATTTTTCCGATACCAGTCATGTGGAATAGAGGCAAAGAACGAATAGAAGATATCTTTTATTTTATTTAGGTTGGAATCTTTTAGAAGTAAGTATAACTCTGATGTGTTTTTATTGACTCTATTATTTTTGGATAGAGAGGAAAGAATAACGCTTGTTAGACTCATCTTAACTTCTTGATTTGGGTATTTTAAAATATAATAGATCTTTGCTCCGAAATTTATTTTTTCCGAAATAGTCAAATATCCCGTTTGGAACAATAACACTTCTAGTTCAATACTATCCACATCAAACGCTCCCATCTCTTCGTGGGTAACTTGGATATGCTCTATGTTTATTGTGTTGTAGTTGTTCTCGTGAATTAAATCTAATAGAAAAGAGGGATTTCCCGTTTCAAACCAGAAATTTTTAAATTCTTTGCAATCCAGATAAAGCAGAATATCGAACGGATTATATACTTTATCCCCTAAGAAATTATATCCATTGTACCAAAGTTTTAAATCTTCCCGATTCACATTTACAAGTTTGTCTTCGAAAACAGATAAATCATTTTCGGTATAACCGCAGATTGTCGCATAACGTTCGTCAATTGTAATATCTTGTAAATTATTCAGTCCGCTAAAAAGATTGATCTTAGAAAATTTGGATACGCCTGTAATAAAAACAAACTTTATATGCGCATCAGCACTCTTCATTACAGAATAAAGATTTCGTAAACCATCCCGCATCTCTCTTGCAATGTCTTTGTTTGTGATATTATCTAAAATGGGTTTGTCGTATTCATCTATTAGGATCACAACTTTTTCGGAATACTTTTGATTTAACGCTTGAATGAGTTCCTCAAAAATCCCTGAAATGGAAAGATTTTCCCCTTTGTCAATACTATGTTTTTTGTAATTTGCATAGATAAGTTCCCGAATTTTCTGTTCTAACTCCTGTGAGTTTTTTAAGACTCCACCCCCAAAGTCAATTCGTATCACTGGATGTTTTTTTTCCCAAATCCAGTTATTTTCAAGGTAGAGTCCTTTGAAGAGTTTTTCATTTCCTTCAAATGCTTCTTTTAATGTATCTAGAAATAGGCTCTTTCCAAAACGCCTAGGGCGGGAAAGAAAATAGTATTTTCCATTGTCTACCAATTCATGTAATACTTTCGTCTTATCAACATAGTAGTAGTTATTCGAAATAATCTCTGAAAAAGTCTGAATGCCAATGGGAAGTTTCTTCACAACTCAAGATTCTCCTTAAATAGGTCGTATGTCAAGTTAGAAAAACTTCTTAGGGATCGTCTCAGAAAGAAGCATCGCTTTTGCTCGCATTTAAAGAGTCAATCCGCTTGAAGTGATTTCCTAAAGTTACACCTTTAGCAATGATTAAACCTCTAATTCTCTTGACATGCCTTCCACTCTCTAAAGAATAAATCCTTGAGGCTCTGAGAGCCTATTTTATTTTAGAAATACTATTTATTTTAAGGAGAAACAATAGTGCAAAGCAAAACTAAACTCTACGTATTGATGGCAGTCTGTATCTTAATTGGCACTGTTATATCACCTATCGTTTTTTTTGGTAAAAAAGATACGGGTCCAATGTTTTTAGAAGCCGAAACTGGAACGCCAGTGAAGGATACTCCTGCGAAGGCGCAGGCGATTGCATTGGAAAATGCGTTTCAAGATGTATTCGATACAGTATCGCAGAGTGTCGTTTCCATTTCGACAGAAAAGACAGTAAAAATAAAAAATCATCCGCAGGCAAACGATCCATTCTTCGATCATTTCTTTGGGGGCAATGCTCCAAGACAAGGCGGACAAGAACTCAAACAAAAACAGAGAGGACTTGGCTCTGGAATTATCCTCAATGAAGAAGGATACATTCTTACAAATGAACATGTTGTAGGCGACATGGACAGACTGACTGTTAAACTCAAAAATAAAAAAACCTACGAAGCCAAACTTATTGGCTCTGACAAAACTATCGACTTAGCACTTCTAAAAATCAAAGCATCACCTGGAGATTTAAAACCGGTTGCGCTTGGCGATTCTTCTAAAGTGAGAGTAGGCAATTGGGCAATTGCGATTGGTGCTCCTCATGGACTAGAGCATTCTTTTACAGTTGGTGTGGTGAGTGCGATTGCGAGAGGTGGAATTGATGCTTCCGGTCTTGGTTATATTCAAACAGATGCGGCAATCAATCATGGAAATAGTGGGGGACCTCTTCTTAATATTCATGGTGAGGTAATTGGGATTAACCGCATGATTGTTTCTCCGAGTGGTGGCTCTATTGGAATTGGATTAACGATTCCTATCAATGATGCAAAGCGAGTCTTCGAAGAATTAAAGACAAACGGAAAAGTAAAACATGCCTGGTTAGGAGTTGGTCTTGAAACTCTTTCAGAAGAAGATATAAAAGAATTAAAACTAACTGAATCGAAAGGAGCAATCGTTCGTGAGGTTAAGAAGGATTCACCGGCAGACCAAGCAGGGATTAAGATCCAAGATGTAATTGTTCGCGTCGGAGAAAAAGATGTAGAAACAAGAGAAGATGTAATTGAAGCAGTGCTTGGAACTAGAGTTGGTAGAAAAGTAGATGTGAAGTTGATTCGAAAAGGATCTCCTTTGAAGCTAACTATCACAACTGCAGAGAGACCTTTCTAATAGAGCGGCTAATTCTTGGTAAACGATAGAATACTCAATCCAGAAGATAAAAGCAGTGATGATTTATCTTTACGTCCTGATAATCTAACAGATTTCATTGGTCAAAAGGATATTCTCGAAAACTTGCGCGTATTCATCGAAGCCGCCAAGAAAAGAGAAGCTTCTTTAGATCATGTATTGTTATCGGGACCTCCCGGACTCGGCAAAACAACATTAGCCGGTATCGTAGCAAAAGAAATTGGCTCTAATCTAACTGTAACATCAGCGCAAGTCATTTCCAAAGGAGCTGACCTAGCTCGGTTTCTTACAATGCTAAACGAAAAAGACATTCTATTCATTGATGAAATTCACAGTCTCAATCGAAATCTAGAAGAAATTCTTTATCCTGCAATGGAAGACTACAAAATTGATCTAGTAGTAGGAGAAGGAATTACAGCGCAAACTGTGCAGATACCTCTAAAAAAATTTACACTTGTAGGAGCGACTACAAGAAGTGGAATGATTAGTGAGCCACTCAAGAATCGTTTTGGAATTCAATTTCGTTTAGAGTATTATTCGGATGAAGAGATGGCGCGTATCGTTTCTCGCTCAGCCAAGATTTTAAATATCCAGATTGATTCAAATGCTGCACTTGAGATTGGTAAGCGCAGTAGGAAAACTCCTCGGATTGCAAATCATTTACTCAAAAGAATTCGTGATTTCGCAGAAGTGCAGAATAACGGGCGTATTACGCTAGAAGTCTGTAAAAGCTCTCTACAAAAATTAGGAATTGATCATCTAGGTCTGGACAATATGGATAGACAAATTCTAACTTGTATGATAGAAAGATACAAAGGCGGACCTGTTGGATTAAAAGCGATAGCCGTCATAGTAGGAGAAGAAGAAAGAACGATTGAAGATTCCTATGAATCTTATCTCGTTCGTATTGGGCTAATACTGCGAACCCCCGCAGGTAGAATGGCAAGTGAGTTAGCCTATCAACATATGGGCTTGGAAGGAAAGAAAAAGATGAACAAAGAAATCTTTTCTTTTGATTTAAACTCACTCGATGAGGATGAACGGCGTTTGCTGCTATCAGCAAGCCTTGTATTTTTCATGCTCTCTTTTTCTATTGCCCATTTATTTACAAAGAATATGCTCTGGCGTCTTCTCGGAACAGATAGTAATATTGTGGATATGAAGAAAGGCGGAGAGAATCAAAAAGTCTACGAAGTTCTACTCGAACAAGAATTTACAAACAAAACTAAAAAAGATGAAATCAAAGCTCTCTCGAATGAAGACTCCGCTGGATCAGGTGGGCTTACCGAAAAAGAAGGATTTCACACAAACTCTCCATTCTACGAATTTATCTATGGAGGAATGCCTAGCTCATCTCCTCAAATGACGCAAAAGGATTCTGAATCTAAAAAGACAGAAGACGAAATCTATGAAGTGGGAATCTTTCAAAACGATCCGATGATGAAAGTAACTCCACAAAAAACATCTGTATCCAATCCGAACACAGGACAGGAAACCAAAATCCCTTTCAACTATCGTTTCCAAAAAGACTTTGAGTTTAGATGGGACGGTTCGAGTCAACTCTCTATTCCCCGCAAGAAAATGGCTGGTTATGAATACTTCAAGCATATGATAAAACAAATAGAAGAAGGATTTGCAGCACCGGGCGGAGGCAATATCGCCTATCGTGACCAGGCTGGATTTTTTATTCGAGAAGGAATTAGTCCGGGGGAAACAAAGGTTAGCTTCATGCTAAATGATGCAGGACAAGTAATCGATGTAAAGCAAGTCACTTCGCAGGGACAAGAAATTGTAGACCGCGCTTGCATGGATTCCCTCCGCGGACAAAACTTCGGTCCTGTTCCAGCAGAGGTAAAAGAACAGGGAATGATCTTTGGGATTAACTTCGTTTTCCCCGGTCATATCAGATACCGGTAAACACCTATTTTGCGCTACAATATATAGTTTGATTTAAAGATTATCACCGATGATCACGGATGGAAGAATGTCCGGTCACTGAGTGCGTGTTTACTACGAAGATTAAGTTCGCAATAAAGTCGCGTATCGAACGTGACTTTTTACTAAAAAGCTATTACCCCTGCCACCCTGATCTTTTAGTTACTTATCCCCTTTGTTTTACCACGCTTATCCCCTCGTTGCAGTTCATGTTGCGGTTCAAGTTGCAGTTTATCTTTAGTCATGGAATTTTGAGAGTATAGTTGAACTGATACATGAACTGCAAGATGGACTGCAACATGGTGTTACCTAACCCCAGATTCTGCTGTTCTTGTGGAATATTCAGAAGTATCCCCTTCCCTAATTCGCTTCGCAGGGCAGGGGGCTTTTTATATGCATGGGTTGAACTGACGCCCATGTGAAGAGTATTGCGCCCCGTTGGGGCTTCGTTAATTTGCACATCTTTTTAGTTTTCTGACCTATATAGAGTAGGAGCCAAACTACTTTGTATATTTGTTCAACCAATAAAAGTAAACCCGCTTATATTCCAGCCTTCGAAAGATGGAGTCTATACAAATCTATTTGGATGAATCACTGGGAAGAGTTTCGGAGAATTTATAACACAAGATTCTTGTCGAAGTATGGAGAACTTTCGGACGGGAAAATAGAAGAGGTGGAAAAGCTTTTAGGTTGCGGGAATTTTCAGAATGGGTTTCAGAGATATTCTTGTGAAGAATGCGATGTAAACTTAATCGTTCCATTTAGTTGTAAATCAAGACTTTGTTTGTCTTGCTATCGCAAGAAACTTTTTGGTTGGTCGGTTAATCTTTCTCATATACTAAACGTAGACTTGCGGCATATTCATGTTACCTTTACAATTCCTGGAACTGTATCTAATATTCTTCTTCAAAGAAGAGGCGAAGTCGAAGATATGATTTCCGTAGCAGCAGAAGTTTACAAGAAAGAATTAATCAAATTCGCAAAACTGAAATTTAAGAAGGAAGAATTTACGATTAGCGACAAAGATTGGTTACCCCTGTCACCTCGAACGGCTTCATCGTGAGAGGTCTATCTTGCTTAATACAACCGTTCTTTTGTCAGATAGATTTCTCACGCTCGAAGTTCCACCCGCTGTCGCCGCTACCGCCAAGCGAGGTTCGAAATGACAGTTTAAATTTTAATCCTCATGTTCATCTCGTGGGGACTACGGCAATTATCCACAAAGAAACGAAAGAAGTTTTGCATCTCTCGTTTTTAAGATACAAGAAATTTGCGTTCTCATGGATGAAAGCTTTTTGTAAACATTACGAAAAAGAAAAAGTCCTTACGAAAGCGGAATGTCTTGTTATCCAAAACAAATACAAAAATGGTTTTCATGTATATTTTCAGCCGATTGCAGGCGATGAGAAAGAACCATTATTTAGAACAGCGGAGTATATTGCATCAGGATTTTTTCACAATTCGCAAATTCAAAAAGTAGATGATGGTTCGGCAAGCTTGCCGAGGCAACCAACCGGATTAGCAACTGTTACCTTTCGATACAAGAGTTGGGTAGAGAAAGATACAAGAGAGAAAAGTTTTCAAGAACAAACAATTGATGTTTATGAATTCATGGCGCGGATGTTATTTTTTCTACCTGAACCAAACCGAAAAATGATTCGTTATTATGGAATCTATGCAAACCGAATAAAAGAAAAGCTTGAGTTCATCGAACAACGAACTTGGGCTAAGGCTATTGAGAATAGTTTTGACGCAAAACCGCAAAACTGCCCAGACTGTTTTAAAAAGATGCAGCTAACCGTTGTTTATTCATATTCAGCTAGAAAAACGATTGAAGGATTAAAAAAGACGCATACTTATTTGAACGGTTACTTTCGACCAAAGGCGCGAGCACCATGATTAATGAGGAACTTTGAATACTAAATTTTGAATGAGATTGACATTTTTTACAGCCAAGTTTTTCTTGGATACCAGAGGTATATCTTCACAATAGTCGGGCTTTTAAATTGAGGCAAAATTTTACCCCGTTTAGTTCATAACACCTTATTATGAATGAAACACAATCCACTTTTGCTTTAAGCTTTTAACTTTGTAGGATAGAAGGAGATAGAATCATGGGAGAAGTTGGATGCAGATTACTAGAAAGAGATAATAGTTTTTCCTGATATCTCTGAGTCAATGTTGAGAGAAAGAGCAGAAATTGTAAGAAAGTCTATTGAAACTTTATCACTAACACATCAAGGAGAATCACTAGGAAAAATAACATTATCCGCAGGAGTTGCGATGTTTCCGATACATGGAGTAGACAATAATTCTATTATAGCCGCGGCAGATACAGCTTTATATAAAGCCAAACAAAATGGAAGAAATAGAGTCGAATTTGTATAGAATATCTTTATGTTAGGTACACTCAAAGTGAAAGAGATTACAGTAAGAAAAAATATAACAAACAAAAAAGAGGAGTTTAAATTTGCAGTTTATTGTAGATAATTTTGAATTAGTTACCTTTACTCTTTCTATCCTGGTAATTATTAGTATATTTGCCAGTAAGTTTTCAATTCGCTTTGGTCTCCCTTCCTTACTTATTTTTTTAGTAATTGGAATGCTAGCTGGTTCTGATGGAATTGGAAGAATTTTTTTTGAAGATCATAAAATTTCTCAGATCATAGGAATTATCGCACTAGTGTATATATTATTTGCTGGAGGTCTCGAAACTAATTTACAAGAAACTACTCCTATAATTAAAGATGGGCTAATACTTGCCAACCTTGGAGTTTTGTTAACTGCACTTCTAATGGCTTTTCTGGCGTATTATTATTTACATTTTAGTTTTTTAGAAGCATTTCTTTTAGGTTCGATTGTTTCTTCTACCGATGCGGCTTCTGTATTTGGTTTGCTTCGGACAACAGGGATAGGACTCAAGGGAAAATTAAAACCACTTTTAGAATTTGAATCTGGAAGTAATGATACAGCCGCAGTAATTCTCACAACTACTTCCATTCAATTACTTTTGAATCCACAAATTAATTATTGGGGAGTTGCTCTTTCTGTAGTTTTACAAATTTCTATTGGAAGTCTCATGGGTTATTTCAGTGGGAGGCTAATCGCTATTTTACTCAATAGAATTGGACTAGAGCATGAAGGATTGTATACAGTTCTTACGATCGCGTATATATACGCAGTTTATTCAGTCACAAATTTTTTACAGGGAAATGGGTTTCTTGCAGTGTATGTTTGCGGAATCATATTAGGAAATTCTAAATTTATCCACAAAAGAACTATCATCATGTTTGTAGATGGTCTTTCCTGGCTTATGCAGATTTTAATGTTTTTAACTCTTGGATTATTAGTTTATCCTTCTAGGCTTATTCCGATTATTATTCATGGAATGGTCTTTGCCTTTTTTTTTCTAACTTTTTGTTGCGAGACCCATTGCAGTATTTCTTTGTTCAATAGGTTCCAAGTATACATTCAAAGATAAATTATTTCTTTCTTGGGTAGGACTTAGAGGGGCAACTCCCATTATCCTCGCTACGTTTCCTTTTACTAGTGGAATAGCACAATCTGAAACTATTTTTAACATTATTTTTTTTATTGTTCTTACTTCATTGCTTCTCCAAGGAAGTACGATTGTTAAGTCGGCTAACTTACTAGGACTTGCTTTAAAACAAAAAAAGGGCTCTCTCTATCCTTTTGAATTTGAAAACAGAGAAAATAGTCCAACTAAACTAGTAGAATTTATCGTACCCTATAATTCTGATGTAGCCAATAAACCTCTTGTAGGACTCAAAATTCCAGAAGGTTGTTTGATTACTCTTATTTGCCGAGGCGAGGAGTATATAATTCCCAATGGTAAAGCAATTTTACAAGGAGGAGATGTAATCTTAGTCCTTATGACAAATGATTCCGAGACCGAATTTGGAAAAATTTTATCTTCTCACAATCCGATTCTAGATTAAGATATTACTATTTCTCTGATTGAATCTGGTAACTTTGTAAATTTTACCCCGTTTAGTTCATTACACCTTATTATGAAAGAAACGAAAGTCCGATTTTGCTTTATGCTTTAGTTTTGTGGGATAGAAGGAAATAGAATTATCGAGAAGTTGGATGCAGATTACTAGAAAGAAAGACTCATATAGCCTACACCCAATTAGCCGCTTGGTTAATGGTTAATGAAATTTTATATAGCAAAGATTAATCAATGAGATGCAAATATCGCAAATTTTTCACTGTGCGCAAGTGCGTAATAACAGGAAAAAAATAATTGAGAGCAAATAGAATTTCTTGACATTGCCTGAATTCTAAACCAGAATAATTTTATGAAGAAGAAATATAAACTCAGTGCGATAAATACGAAAGAGGAAGCTATCGAAGAAGCCTATCGTTATTTGGAAAATGCAAAAGAGACACTGTCTAAAATTCCTATCGAAGACGGGATTTATATGGATTCTAAATTTGTGCGCGAAGCATCGGGTATTGCGTATTTGGCGCCACTTCTTGCGATTGATGGCTATCTAATCGGGAAAGGAATTCCTAAAAATAAACTTCCAAAATCCACCGAGCATTACTGGGATGTCATTCCTAAAATTCCTTACAATGCAAAGCTTAGAAATAAATTTACTTCCGTCTATGAGAACCTGCATCTCTTTGGTTATTACCGTGGTGGTGTAAATGTTGAAATGATTAAAGATGGAATGAAACACGCAAAAGAAATCGTTGATATGTTTAAAGATGCCGCTTGAGTAATCTCTTTGGGTTAAACTAGACCTATAAAATTTTACCCCGTTTCGTTCAAAGCAACTCTTTATGAATAAGGAGCAATCCGATTTTGCGTTAAGCTTTTAATTTGTGGGATAGAATTATAGGAGAAGTTGGATGCAAATTGCTAGAACAAGAAGTTTACAGACCATTAGCCGCTTTACTATTTGTAATTTTCAATGAAAATAATTGATTCTGCTGCGATAATTGGTTTCGACCAAAAATAGCCTTGTCCATAATCGCAATTTAATTCTTTAAGTTTTATTCTAATATGTTCTTCTTCTATTCCTTCTGCAACTGTTCGAATTCCCATACTAGATGCCATTTGAATGATTGCATTTACCAATGATTTCGTCTAGGCGCTGTCCCTCAAGAGTGAAGAATATAGAAATACAAATTAGGATTGAGTAAGATTTTGTGAATTTTTCTTCAATACATCTATCTGATCATGGAGAGCGGTAACTGAAAGAGAAAGATTTTCCGTAGAATGATTGATAGTCTCCATGGCTTTGTGAATTTCTTTGTTTCCATTTTTCTGCTCGGAAGCAATTTGACCTATTTGCTCCGAAAGAGTATACAAATGATCGAAAGTTTCTTTCAGTTTAAGATTTACTTTTTTCTCAATGTCCACTTGCTCTTCCAATTCTCTGACATCTTTTTCAATTCGTCCAAGATCTGAATTTTGTTTTTCAACTTTGCTCCTGACTTCAACAGATAATAAATTGCCTTTTTCCATTTGAGCGGAAGATTCTTTTACGATTAAGTCAATTTCTCTGGCATTTGTGGATGATTTTTCTGCCAATTTCCCTACTTCCTGAGCGACCACGGCAAATCCTTTTCCATTTTCACCGGCTCTTGCTGCTTCAATGGAAGCGTTGAGAGAAAGAAGACTGGTCTGGCGAGCAATTTCAGACATCATCTGGTTGATTTTAGTTACTCTCATAAATGATTCTTTTAATTCTACTAGTAATGAATTGAGTCTATCAGTAGAAATTTTTACTTCCATGCTGTATTTAGAACTGGTTTTAACATCTTTCGCAATCTGATCTGTTTTGCTTTTGACTGTGTTACTGATTTCACTCAATTCATCAAAGTCCTGATCTACAATTTTAACTCTTTTGATTTGCTCCTCTACTAATTGAGCAGAGCTTTCAGAAGAGGCGGAGAGTTCTTCTATAGATGCTGAAATTTCTTCTACCGAGGCAGCTTGATTTTGGGATTGATTGCTCAATGTTCCAGACATTGTTTGAAGATTTGATATTGTATGGACAAGCTGATTTGCAGATTCGGACATTCGTTTGGATTGTATTTGAATCATCTGCTGAGCCGAGACGGATAAGTCTAATTCATTTTTCAACTCTCTTTGCATTGAATTCATAAGCGAGACTATAATGCTCAAGCAAAAAAGAATTGCCATTAAGAATAGAACTTTTTGGATTTCATTGGATATAACGATACTATTTGCCCATAGCATACCGGGATAAGAAGCCATTGTTGTCTTCGAGCCAAGAGATATGCTAAAAAAAAGGGAACCAACATATAGGATAATAACACCAAATCCGATGAACAGAAGGGATTTAGGTTTGAACAGGAATGAGGAATATATAATTATAAAAATAAATACAACATAATAGCTACTAGCATTAATTGCAATGCTCGCATCTCTCGAACTATAATTGTATATATCTATATAATAAACAAGACCAAGTAACAACAAATCTATAATCAGAATATTGTTCATCCACGAATCCGATATTTCTTTGCCTTGCTTTCGATATACGGAAGGAATAAATCCATTTAGAAAATAAATCAGAGTTCCCGCTAGATTGAAGAAAAAACTGACAGTTCCCCACTCGATCAAAGAGGAAATAAGCAAAATGATACTCAAACCGTATTTTGTTTTTATCAGTAAAGAAACTCCTCGGTTAAGTTTTTGAGTATCTAAATTAGTCGATTGGTTAGCTTGCATGCAGATTTTCCTCCACCCGGTTTGCCAAATACAGCGATGCGATTCAAACAATTACCCTCTTTAAAAAATTTAAATTCTAATACTTCAAGATAAATTAATAAGAACTATTGTGAGTCATTCATTTTTACAAATGAAAATTTTTACTCCGTTTAGTTTAAAACATCTCTCTTTAGCAACGAAAAAGCCTGTTGGCATCTCTGTCAATTATGAAGGCAGGGAAGAGCCAGGGGAGCAGTTATTCACGAATCCATTTAGGAGTCCCGCGGTCAGTAACGTCTGCCATTTCTCATTTCCATCATTAGGATGTTGCCAACCAACTATTTTGCAATTGCAAAGGGCGGCAATGAGTAAAATACCTTTCAAAAACCAAGTCATCGCTATCTTCTTCGAAATTCTCATCTAAATTATACATCTACACCACAAAAAAACTGCGAGGTGTTATATCCCCAATGGCACCGACTGTGATGGTATCAGAGGAAATAGATACAGATGTTCCAAAATTATCATTTGCCTTTGCTTTGGCTCGTGTAAAAACAAAAAAAGTATTTCCTCTTGACAAAGAGCCAATTTCAAACAAAGTAAGGAGCATGGACAACTTAGCGCGTAAACTTTTCACCGAAGAAGAATACTTAGAAATAGAAAGACAGGCAACCGATAAAAGTGAATATTACAAGGGAGAAATCTTCGCTATGGCAGGAGCGAAGCGAAAGCACAATCTCTTAGTCACAAATCTATGCAGGGAGATCAGTTCCATCCTCAAGAACAATCCCTGCGAAGTCTATCCTTCTAATATGAGAGTAAAAAACAAGACAGATAGATTTTATACCTATCCCGATGTAACCATCGTTTGTGGAAAGCCGGAATTCTTGGATGACGACGAAGATGTCCTTACAAATCCAACTGTTATTATAGAAGTTTTATCTACTTCTACCGAGAAATACGACAGGGGAGGAAAATTTGCTCTCTATCGAAATATACCTTCCGTTCAAGAATACATTTTGGTAGGCTCCGAAGAAAAGAAAATAGAGTCCTTCTTTCGCAAAGGAGATGAATGGATTTTTCGGGAATCTAAAAACGAATCTTCATATCACTTCCGCTTACAATCTTTGGATATAGAACTTTCCTTAGATGACATTTATGAAAAAGTAGAACTACCTCCCAAAAGATTGCGAGAGAATTTTTTATAGTCAGGAACGCACATTGAAGAAGCTATCCTTTGCTCTCCGCCAATTTCGCGCATAATTCAAATACCCCACAAAAAAACTACGAAGCTTTTTAAGCTGTCTCTACCCTCTTTTTTCTCTTTACAATTTAGAATAAGTGGAATGAGATAGAGAAACGATGATTGCGAACTTAGACAACGAAGTATTTTTCAAGAAAGCATTTACGGATACGTTTGTATTGAAGCATTTTGTAAAAGATGTTTTGGAAATGGACTTGGACTTTGACAAAGTAGAAACCGAAAAATCTTTCGATCCAAGGATTGGGAATATTGATTTTAAATATGATATTTTTGCAGAGTCTACGGACAAGCGGGTAATCATCGAAATCCAGAAAGTGGATTACGATTACAACTTCGATCGGTTTCTGCATTATTTTTTAATGGCAATCGCTGAGCTTCAACGCAGTTCCAAAGACTATGGCATTGAAAAAACTGTATACGCAGTTATATTTATCACAGCTCCCTACAAGATAAATCAAAAGACTGGAATCCCCATCAAAGATGAACTTTTGATTTCTAACTTGAATCCGAAGAACATCAAGGGCGATGAATTAAATATCTATGGTCATAGTCTGTTATTTTTAAATCCGAATTACAAAAATGCTGAAATCCCAGCGCGTATCCGAGATTGGTTGGATTTAGTTTACGAGTCCATGCACAATCCCGAAAAACCGAGCATCAACCAAAACAACGACGGAATCAAACGAGCTTCTGAAATTCTAGACTTTGAACATATATCTCCTTCTGAATGGGAACAAAGCAAAATCCGTGAAGGCAGAAAGAAAGTGCAGCTAATAGCAAAAGAAGAAGGCGTTGAAGAAGGGAAAATTATCGGTAGAGAAGAAGGAATTAACATTGGTGTTGAGAAAGAAAGAGAGCGTTCTGAAAAAGAAAAAGAGGATGCAATCAGAAAAGCAATTTCTAAACAAAAGCTTTCCTTAGAAGAAATAGCAGAGGTCTTTGGCGTATCAGTGGAATTTGTGCAGCATTTGCCCAAGGGCGTGGATTAACCCACGCCCTTGGGCAAATACGAATAATTGGGCACGCCTAACACCAATACACCACAAAAAAACTGCGAGGTGTGATACTCGCAGTTTAGAAAGTGATTGGTTATAGTGTGAAAGTTTATTGAATCTTTCGGATTTTGAGGTTGCAGTTATCAGAGAAATAGAGGCGCTGATGCCTTGCAAGTAAAGCGAACAAAGTGACAGTTGAAATTTTTAGAGACAAAAATCAGTTGATCTTTTCTAGATAGTCAATATTATACTTTGATAGGAGAATGTATGACAGAAATTACAGTCAAAGTTCCGAATAACTTATTGAGCATTGCACAGAAACTTGTTGCAGACGGCTGGTTCTTGGATGAAAATGAAATTTTTCTATTGGCATTTAGAAATTATTTAAGGACTCATTCAGATGAAATTATCACATCTTTCATTAAGGAGGATATTGAATGGGGTCTGAATGGTAAAGAATGAATGGATTGTCGTTTGTGATGCAGGTCCAATTATTCATTTAGATGAATTAAACTGTTTAGATATACTGGATTTCCAAAAGATCTTGGTTCCTATAACTGTTTGGGAAGAAATATTACAATACAGGCGCATTCCTTTGGAAAAAATCAAAGGGCTTGAAATCATCGAAAGAACTGATTTTACTACAGAGTTTTTAGAAATATGTAAATTATATGACCTGCATAAAGGAGAGGCTGCCGCTATTTTCTTATCGCTAGAATTGAAGAACTCTATATTGTTTACGGATGATGGGGCTGCGCGGTTATATGCCAAAAGTAAAAATATTGCTGTTCACGGAACAATCGGGATTCTGCTTCGAGCAGTCAGAAAAAATATCCGAAGCCCAGACAATATTATAGAAATTCTAAAAAATATAAAAACAAATTCTACACTTCATATTTCAGGAACGCTCATTGAAGAAGCTATCCTTGCTATCCGACAAATTCGCGCATAACACCATTACCCCACGCCCTTGGGAAAATCAGAATAAGTGGGCACGCCTAACATCAATACATACAGATTGACTTTTAATAGATAATTCCTTTAGCGAATGAAATCTAGGACAGGAGATTCCCCCCTATAAAACTCTACAAGCACACAAACAGCCCTCCCCCATTTTGGGATAATCTACAAAACCTATCAATATAGGACAAATATGAATTTGTTGTTTACGAATTTTAGTAGGATGAATTTCTTCTGAAGCACTGGAATGTGTTCACGGGAATAAGAGTTTTTGTCGTAGGTGAGATTATAAAATCTTTATCCATAAAAACGACCTATTTTTATGGATAAAGATTGTAAGGTGTATAGAATTTCTTAGTTTGAATTGGCTCCAGAAGAAATCCAATTGGCATCAGTCATGTTTTGAAGTGTGCCATTGAAACTACCTTTTTCATCAATTAGGGTTGTTCCACTAGTTGAATCAAATTTATAATAAGCAATTAAATTTGATTCTCCGGTTGGATTGCTTAAAGGAGTGTTTCTATTATTTTGGATTTCTGCTTGTGTTCTTGCCACTTTCCAGATGCGTAGATCATCCATTTTTCCTTTATAGAAAAAACCGGAAGAGGTTGGTGGATTACTACCAGGTTGTGCACCTAAAGTAACAGGACCTAAAGTGGCACTAGTTGTAGTGTCTACAGTACCAGTAATCGCACCTGCAATAAGAGTTCCATTTTTATATACTTTGAGTCTATCTGCAGCGGCTAGCGTACCATCAAAAACTACAGCTATATGCGTCCACGTGGAAAGTGTAATACTAGCTGCTCCAGTACCCCTGTAACCAGGCTGTGTATTATTTTGAAAAACGTTCAGCCCCGTACCCGAAAGTTCAATGTCGATTTTTGGAATGTCGCTAGTTACTTTGGTACCCAAAATAGTTACTCCAGACTCAATCAATACCCACATTTCAATTGTATAAGCAGATGCACCTCTAAGATCTGGAATCGTTCCAATAGTAACATGTTGTTTTAAAGCAACAGCACCAAACTCAAGGGCATTTCCAAACCCAAGTGTTACACATGCAATAGATATGTTAGTCACATTCGCAGTTGCCGTCCCTGTTCCACTTGAAACCGTGCAGGTTAATCCAGTTGGTTGCGTTTTCACTGTCACAGCATAAGCCGCTGTTTTCGTTGCAAACGTGAACGTTGTCGCACCACTGGCTACAGTCAAATCGTCTCCTGCATTGTTCTGAAGCACAAGCCCAGTTGCAGTAAGTCCTGTGATTGTTCCACCGATTGCATAAGTTGCTGCCGCTCCAGTTCCAGTTCTGTAGCTGTAGCCGTCGCCACTGTTCCACTTCCTCTAGAAGCGAGTGCCGCCGCTGCGAATAGAGGTGTTTTATCATCCTCTTTTTTATTACAATTTATAAACGTCAAAGTAGTTGCTAGGGCAATTACTGTGAGGCATTCTATCCATAGACTAAGTTCTTTTTTATTGGTTTTATTTTCCATTTAGTTCTCCTAAATTTGTTTGAATCTTCTTAGTTTTCAGCCTACTCGCGACTCAGTCTCTAAAGGCAACCGGTTTGAACTTGGAAATTTGGTAGAAGAGCAGTTTTTTTGTTAAAAATCTGTAGAAATTTAGGACTAGTCCTAAATTTTAGCATATTGCAATGTTTGATATTTTGGAAATAAATTTCATTTTTGTGAAAAAGGAAGATTTTGCCACCAATTAAGCCGATGAACACCGATTTTCTTTTAGCTTTACAAAAGGATAAAATCTTTCAAATCTGTAATTATGCTCAAAATAGCTTACGGAGAAGCCAGCTTCGATAATTTAAAAAGTCAGGGTGCTACTTACATAGATAAAACTATGTTTATTCCCTTGATGGAAATCCATACAAAGTTCTTTTTCATCCGCCCTCGTAGGTTTGGAAAAAGTCTTTGGATAAGCGTATTACAAGCATACTACGATGTTGCAAAATCGGATAAATTCGATACTCTGTTTGATGGTTTGTATATTAAGGACAATCCTACAGATTATAAAAATTCTTATCTCATTCTTAAATTTGATTTTTCTGGTATTAATACAGAGAATGAAGAGAGTTTGAAAAGCGATTTTACTTTTCGAATCAGAAGACAGGTGATTAGCTTTTTTAAATATTATAAAAGTTTTTTTAATGATGTATTTTTGGGAAGTATAGAAGAAAATTTTAAGAATCTTTCCTCGAGCCAATTGATAGCAAGAATAAAGGATGAAGTAAAATTAATAGATAAAAAACTCTATGTTCTAATTGACGAATACGATCACTTTGCCAACAAACTCGCCTCTGAGGGAAGAGAATCTTTTATTAAAAATATAATGTCCAGTGCAGGTTTTGTCAGAGAGTTTTATGAGCAGTTGAAAATTGCAAGCGGCGAAGGTGTGATAGAGCGATTTTTTATCACAGGTGTTTCGCCAATCATGTTGGATGAGTTATCGAGTGGATTTAATATTACAAGCGATATGACAACCGATATTGATTTTAACGAAATGCTGGGATTTACTAGTGATGAGGTCAAGGGCTTACTCAATAAAGTTGGTGATGAAAGATATTTAGATAAATCCAAAGACGAAGTTTTTCAAGATATGGTTCATTATTATAATGGATATCGTTTTTGTGATGAAGCAGAAAAAACTCTATTTAATTCGGATATGGTTTTGTATTTTTTAGAATATTTTAATCGGAGAGGTTATCCAAAAGAATTACTCGATGAAAATGTGAAAACCGATTACAATAAACTTCGCGGACTCATCATCGGCACTAGCGGCAAAGAAAAATTACAATCTATCATCGAAGAAATAAATTTGAACAGTTCTCTGAGTCTAACACTCGTTAAACGCTTCAACTTCTCCCAAAGGTTCAGCGATAACGAACTTAAATCATTACTTTTTTATCTTGGGCTTCTTACTTTTTCCAATAAACCAAATCAATTTGCAATTCCCAATTACGTAATTCGCACACTCTATTGGGAATATTTACGGAAATTTCTGGAAGAAAGTCTCACAATTGAGTTTGATATGCGATTGTTGAATAATGCAATTTACGGTATGGCTGAGACCGGAGACCCTTCTGGATTAAAAGAACTCGCTGTAGATTTCTTTCAGAAGAAACTATCTAGTTATGACTACACCAATTTTTCAGAGAAGCATGTTAAATTTCTTTTTGTCTGCTATTTTACTTTGAGTAAGTTATATAACATTATCTCCGAGCGAGAAATCTCCGAAAGGAAGCGAATTGATTTATTATTCGAAGCTCATCCGGCTTATTATGAGTATGTGCAGTTTAACTTTATCCTCGAGTTCAAATACATTCGTAAAGAAGATAGTGAGTCAGTCGCCTTAAAAAAGAAAGAAGATGCAATCAAACAAGCTGCTGAATACTACGAAATCTACAAACGAGATTTTAAACAATTTGGTCGCGGACTTCGCTCTGTGGCAATGCTTGTTAGTCACACTAGAGACGTGGAAGTAATTGAAGTCGGTGGATTTGGGGAGAATTTTTACAAAGAATCATTTTTCTAATAAATGGAATCCCAAGTATTAAAATGAAACAAATCAAAAATAAAGAATATCGTAAAAAAAAGAATGTTATGGAAATCACGATTAGCCGCATTCTACAAACGGCAACGCTACTATTCTTTATTCTAGCCAGTATTGTATTTCAAGCCTGCACTAGCGAAAAAAAGATTTTTCCAAAAGCAGAGAAAGGTATTCTTGATTTGCGATCTGCATCCATTGATTCCGAAATAAGTTTAGATGGAGAATGGGAATTTTATCTCTTTACGTTTATTGATCCAACAAATCCAAACTTAAACCCAGAAAAACAATTCATCCAAGTCCCTGGAATTTGGAATCAGGCAATGAAACAGGGAAAGGGTTATGCAAGTTATAGACTCCAAGTCTTGTTACCCGATACAAATTCTATTCCTCTCGCTTTTAAGGTTATGGAGAACGGGACTGCCTATAAAATGTTTGTCAACGGAATAGAAGTAGCGGCTAACGGGCAAATAGGAAAGACAAAGGAAGAAAATATCGCAGAGCATTTGCCACTTGTTGTCCCACTAAAAAACTATTCCCCAAAAATAGAAATTGTATTTCATGTGTCAAATTTTCATTATACGGATGGAGGACTTTGGTATTCAATTCAGTTGGGAGAGGATTCCAAAATCAGAAAAGCAAAAGAAAACAAAATGCTTCTCACATTGTTTTTATGTGGAAGCATTTCAATCATGGCAATTTATCATATTGCCGTTTATCTTTTTAGAAGAAAGGATAAGTCTGCTTTAGCTTTTAGTCTTTTTTGTATCGCGATAGATTTTAGGCTTCTTGGATTCAATGAAAAGTTTTTGAATCAAATTTTTGTGGGAGATTATTTTCTAATTCTAAATCGGATTGAATACCTGGCTTATTATTTGGCGATTCCGTTCTTTGCTAGCTTTCAGCAAATTATTTTTCCAAATGAATTTAGAAAAATATTCTTACATTTTTTTTTGATTATCTCTTCTTTATTTTCTTTAGTGGTTCTTTTGTTTGATAGTTTTATTTATACACATACAGCCTTTTACTATCATATCTATGTTCTTTTTTTTATGGGCTATTCAACGTTTGTAATGATAAAAGCAGTAACCAATAATAGAGATGGATCTAAAATTTTTACCTTTGGAATGTTTCTTCTTTTTGCTGTAACAATAAATGATATTCTTCATTCTAAGACAATTATTCAAACAGAATTTATGGCTCCCTATGGAATGTTTGGATTTATTTTTATTCAATCCATAATGCTTTCGATGAGATTCTCAAAGGGATTTAACATGGCAGAAAAATTAAGTCACGAACTTATACTACTCAATGCAAGTCTTGAAGATAAAATTTTAGAGCGAACAAAAGAATTAACCAAAAAAAAAGAAATAGCAGAAGAAGCAAGTCTCATCAAAGATAAATTTGTTTCGATTGTATCGCATGACTTGCGATCTCCGCTCTTAGGTGTATCGAATATACTTGAAATCATTGACAAAAAAGAAATCGTTACAACCGAAGAAGAAAGAAAACAATTTTTAGAAATGTCTCGCGAGAGTATTAAATTTTCTTTGAAAATGATAAATGAATTATTAAACTTAAGTCGTATTGAAACCGGCAAAATCAAAGTTAAAAAACAGAATATTTCCGTGCAAGAAATGACTAAATTATTTCTAAAAGAATTGGAACCGCAAGCTAAATTAAAAAATATTACAATCAAAACCGAAATTCCATCTCTCCTTTCTATCTATATTGATTTGGAGTTATTTCCTCAAGTCTTAAAAAATTTGATTACCAATGCAATTAAGTTTACTGAGCCGGAAGGAAATATTTTGATCCGAGGAATCGCGAGCGAAAAAGAATCAATCATTGAAATTCATGATAACGGCGTTGGGATGAGCGCCGATGAACTCAATCAAATCTTTGAGCCCGGTGCCAAAAAGACAAGGCTTGGAACTTCTGGTGAAATTGGAAGTGGAATGGGATTATTTATTTGTAAATACATTGTAGATGCACACGGTGGAAAAATCCAATTCATAAGCGAAGAAGGGGTTGGAACAATTTGTAAAATTATTTTACCGATATAGAGATTTCTTCTTTTAATTTGTGTAGCAGCTCCGTGTTGTTATTCGCATTGTATTTTTTACGAAGCTTGTAGATATAGTATTCAACTGTCTTTTCTGACTTACAAATCTTTTTTGCAATTTCGGAATATTCTAATCCTATTGCTAAGAATCCTAAAATTTCAAACTCAAGTGGTTTTAATTTTTGTTCTCTTTTCTTTTGAGTTAGATAAATTTTCAATTCATCAGAACAATAAAAAACTCCTTTCATGGCCTGCATAATAATTGTAGGCAAATAGGTAATAGGCTCTGATTTTAAAACATAGGAATCGGCTCCAAGTCTTCCTGCTTGAAAAAAACTTTGAATTCCATTGTGCATTGTAAAAATTATTATTTTTAAATTGGGATAGTTCTCTTTTAGAATTCTGAGTAGTTCAAAATTTTGTGCTCCTGGCATGTCCAAATCCAGAATAGCTAGGTCTATCTCGTTGTTTTGCAAAAACTCTAGGACAGAATTTCCATCCTGAAAAATACCGCAGACTTCTAGCCTGATATCCGATTTTAAAACAGCTTTCACTCCTGCCGTTACAACGGAATGATCGTCTGCTATAATGACCCTAATTTTCATGTAAATCTAAAATAAGAAACACGACTAATTTAGAAAGTCCGAAAATTTTCAAGGGAATAGAAAAACTAGGACTAGTCCTAAACTTTTAAACAAATTGTGCGAAAAAATTTAATTCTTGTTAAGGATAGGTAAGGCATTTATAGTTATGAGCTTTTCGGCTTTCGGATTGAAATTAGCAAAACTGAAATAAAAGCTAGGAATAGCGTAGATAGAAAAAGAATTACTTGAAATTATTGGGATAGCTTTTATTATTTCCGGCATTCATGAAAAGGTAGCTTGAGCGCGAGGAGCAAAAAAATGAAACGGGAAACCTTAGATAAAAAAATACCGACCTTATTTATCGTAATCTTTTTTACATTTTGCAATCTAGGGAACCATAATACAAAAGAAGAAAATGAATCCTTGTTCACAAATTTGGGATTACTGTTTAGCAGAGCCAATCGACTTACTGTATCAGGCTCTGCAGTAAAAGGAATTGTTAAAAATGGAAAAGTGTCAATTAGCACCGTAGAAAAAGATGGAAGTTGTAATTCCTCTCAGAGTCTTGCCACTGGAACTACAGACATAACTGGACTCTATTCTATTTATTATAACAAAGTAGGGGGAATGATTTGTATTACTATTTCCGGCGATCAAAATACTACCATGTATGATGAGAAATCTGGAAAAGACTTACCGGTTCCATCTACTTCTGATTTTAAACTGGTTTCTATTCTTCCTGAAAGTAAATTTTCTAGTAATTCAAAAAAGAACGCTCTCATCTCTCCCTTTTCAAAATTATTATCCAAAAGAATGGAAACCTTAATTAAGCAGGCAGGAGAAGGGGCAGATGTATCGGCACTTTACAAAAAGGCAAGCAAAGAAGTAGTCATCCGATTCGGTTTAAGTTCTGGTCTTTCAAGTGCTTCGCAAAAAAACAAACGACTTCTAGAAATCAGACCCAGTATTTTAGATTCAGATTATCCAGAATTGGATGATCTTGTAATAGAACTAGACAACCCGAATAGCCCTATCTCTGCTAAATATCTTTCTGTGCTGGCAGGTTTTTCACAACTGGCAAATTCTTACAAAAAAGAAACGGAAGTTAAAGTAACAGATGTAGATTCAGTAATAAACGCATTTGCTTCTGATTTTGAGGATGGAGTTTTTGACGGAAAAAATGGTTCGGGCAGTACAGTTACATTGGGGGCTGGTCAAAGGCAACTAACGTTTTCTTCCAATCCTCTTACTACTATTTTGCTACCCGCGATTTCCACTTATCTGCAAGAAGGAGGAAATTTGAGCGTAGGTGTGCCAGGAACAGCAACATCTACAATCACGATAACTCAATTCACAAATCAAACTCAGTTTAATGACAATAGCCCAATCATATCTACTACAACAACTACTACACCTACCACCACGCCAACCCCTACGCCTGTGGTAACTCCGATAACTCTCAGCATAACAGCATTTAGTTTTACGGATACTGTAAACGGTTTAAGCAAAACCTATAACGGCATAATAACTGGAAGCAATATTACAATCGATATACCCTATGGAAAGCTTACGTCCGCGATTCCTTCTATTACTACAAATGCTACTACCATCATGGCTCCTTCTGCTGTAACAAGCGGAGTAACTTTGTTAGACTTTACAAACCCTGTCACACTTACTCTAAGTGCTGCCAATGCGGCTAATGTAGTGTATACCGTTACAGCGTATCCGATAACGCCTGTAGCAGATACAGGTCAGACGATTTGTTTTAACAATGCAACCCCTCAAGGATCTTGCGCTACTACAACGGCCACCTTCCCAAATCAGGATGGAGAACTTTTAAATTTTCCAAATGCAAAAGGAACACAAGCTATTTCGACTAACCCCGGTTACCCAAATGATCAAATCAATCAAGATACTTTAAAAGGTATCGTTTGGAAAACATGCCACGAAGGTCAAACAGGACCAACTTGTGCTGGAGGAACAGCTTCTACCAATAATCATGCATCAGCTACTACGCTATGTGGTAATTTGAATTCAGCAAATTCTGGAGCAGGCTATGCTGGATTAAAAAATTGGAGATTGCCGAATGTTTATGAATTGAACCAATTATTGGAACTTAACGGTAGCACGACGAATAACAACTATTGGAATGCAACTTTTTTCCCAAATGCACCAGCAGGAGGTTTAAGCAGATGGACTTCTTCATTAATATTGCCAGCGGCTACTAGTGCTATGACCCAAACTACTGAATACATTCAAAACCAGGCTACTTCCACTCCCAATTATGTTCAATGCGTGAGTGGACCCGCTTCTCCCGCTTTTGATATGGTTGATAATGGAGATGGAACAATTTTTGATAAAAGAACTAAATTGATTTGGCAAAGATGTGCTTTTGGACAAACTAATGATGCTACCTGTTCAGGTGCTCTCGCAACTAAAACCTGGACTAATTCATTGTTAGATTGTAAGAATTTAACTTTAGCAGGAAAGTCTTGGAGACTTCCCAATGCGAATGAATTTTTGACTCTAGTGGATTTGTCTATTACCACTGTTCCAAAAGTGAATCCTACTCTTTTTCCTAATTTTGGTGTTGCAAATTATGAGACTAGTTCAACCAATCAAAATAATCTTGCCTATTCCCATATTTTTGATACCAATGCTACTGGCTTTTATGGATGGTCAGGGAAAGGAAGTGTTTACAATTCCCGTTGCGTGGCTGGTCCTGAATAATGACTATAAGACAAATTAATACAACAGATGCTTCACAGTAGTTCCTTTGTTGATGAGTTGTTTAAGGGAATCAATGCCAATCTTTATCTGTAAGTCCACATAATCCTTAGTAACCTCATTGTCGCTTTGTTCGGTTTTAATTCCGTCGGGTTCCATTGGTTGATCGGATACGAGTAGTAGTGCGCCGGCTGGTATTTCGTTGTAGAAGGCAGTTGAGAAGATGGTTGCTGTTTCCATATCAATTGCCATGGCGCGAATTTTTTTAAGGTAGTTTTTAAATTCAGAATCCCATTCCCATACTCTTCTATTTGTTGTGTAGACCGTTCCTGTCCAATAGTCCTGGTTGTAGTCTCGAATTGTTGTAGATATCGCTTTTTGTAAGGCGAATGCGGGAAGGGAAGGGACTTCGGGGGGATAATAGTCATTTGACGTTCCTTCTCCTCTTATTGCCGCAATAGGAAGAATGAAATCACCTAGATCGTTTTTCTTCTTTAAACCTCCGCATTTTCCTAAGAATAAACAGGCTTGTGGTTTGATGGCACTGAGACAATCCATGATCGTTGCGGCATTGGGACTACCCATTCCGAAGTTAATAATCGTTATCCCCTCAGAAGTAGCACTTCGCATCGGTCTATTCAAGCCATCTACTTTTACATTATGCCAGTCTGCAAATTTCTGAACATAATTATCAAAGTTCGTCAGTAGTATATAACTTCCAAAGGCATCGAGTGTAACACCCGTATACCGCGGAAGCCAGCTTTCAACGATTTCTTTCTTTGTCTTCATAGTAAGTTCCTTTTGCCACAGAGGGGCAGAGGGGCGGGGGGCCAAAAATAATTATTTTTTTTTATTATTAATAAAAGGAGGGTGGATGATATTAAAAAACCCCCCCTCTCTTTCTTTTTTTTTTTAATAAAACCAAAAAAAAAAAAACAAAAAAAAAAAACCCCCTGCCACAGGGGCCCAGGGGCAAAGGGGCCCAGAGTAAAATTTTTTTTTCCCATTTTTTAATAAAGGCGGGGTGGAAATTAAAAAAAAAACCTTTTCTTCCCTTTTTATTTAATTAATAAACTAAAAAAAAAAACAAAAAAAAAAAAATCAAAATATCCTCTCGGTGCGCCTCTGTGGCGGTCCCTGTTTACTGCGAAGTTTTAACGTAAGGTGCGATGAGTGATTGGACATGTCCAGCTAATGTCTTGCTATCCATTGTTTTGATTGTATCTACTGTGACAGGAGGAAGGATTGTAATTGTGACATCGGCTGGTTTCATGATTCCGTTATTCTTTTCCAGTATATCTGCTGTTCCATCGATTGCGATTGGAACGATAGGCACCATAGCATCCATTGCCAGTCTCACACTTCCTGGTTTAAAGCTTTGAACCGGTCCACCTTTACTTCTTGTGCCTTCGGGGAAGATAACAAGAGAATGCCCCTGCTTGAGAACTTCTACTCCAGTCCCAATTGCCTCTGCTGATTTTGCACGATTTGATCTATCCATAAAAACACAATTCATCACTCGCATCCAAGCGCCTACAATTGGAATTTTTAATACTTCTACTTTTGAAATAAACCCAAATGGTTTAGGAACAAATCCAATGAGCACAGGAATATCAAAACTTCCCTGGTGATTGGCTACTATTACGACTGCTCCTTTCGGAAGGTTCTCAGCGCCAACTACTGTTATCCGCCCACCTACAATATTAACTAAACCTTTAGCCCATTTGCGGGGAGTTTTATTTTTCTCCCAATCTGTTTCTTCTACTGTCGCTAAATTTACTCTGCTTGCAATCCATCTCTCTATGAAACTCGCAAACCCTCGTATAAAAAAATACAAATAAAATCCAATTGTTCTAAACATGAAAACTCCTTTAGGAATTTTGCCACAGAGACACTGAGGCACAGAGATATTTATTTTCATCTCTGCTTTGGGAACGATATTTATTATAACTCATTTGTAAACATAATTTCCGAACATTTACTTTCTTCTCTGCGACTCTGTGTCTCCGTGGCAATCTTACTCAACTCATCTCTTGCTCTAATATCTTTCTGAATTCACTAGGAATAGAAAGCTTTGTATCAAGCCGATAGTCGTAATAGACTTGCACAGTCTTTGCTTTTGCATAGATAATTTTTGTTTTTGGGTTAATAATATTTGCCGCAAAGTCCCAGGAAGTAGTTCCAACTCTTGAAACCCATGTGTGCACATCTGCTTCTTCCCCCGGCCGTAGTGAATTTAAAATATCTAGCTCTACTCTGACTAGAACAAAAGGAATATCCTGTAAAGTCTTGATAGAAATATATTTTTTGCAAAAGTCTAATCTTCCAAGTTCTAAGTAAGAACTGTATACAGAGTTATTGACTCTCTGCATTGGATCCATATCACTAAATCGAATTTGTATTGGTGTAATTATCATACGAAGTAAATTCTGTTCCGTCCATTTTCTTTGGCTTTGTATAAGAGTTCATCGGAGCGTTTGAGCATAGTATCAGGTGAGTCTTGATCGGATAATGACGTGAAGCCTCCAGAAGTAGTTACTTGCCAGGGAACTCCACTGAAACTATGCGCCTCAATTACTAAATCATTTGCCCGAACGGTTGATTGTATAATCTTTGCAATTTCTTTAAGCACATCATCTCCAGTCAAATGCCCTAGAGTGTCATTTATTTTTTTGAAATAATCTACATCCATGATTCCCTGACAGAATGGTTGTGATTTTTTTCTTGCGAGTAAAATATGGTGCACGAGTAAATCCATCATATAACGACGATTAAACACACCTGTCAATGGGTCTTTGACTGAGATGCTTTCTAAGATTGTGTTTTTTCTTCTGAGTTCTTCTTCTAAGTGAAATGTCTTTCGCCTTGCGTATTCGATTGTCAGAGTAGTCATAAATCCAACAAAGGAATACAAAAATATTTTTGTAATTGTAAGTCCATTTATTTTATCCATATGAAGTGTTGCCAAACACAGAGTAAACCCAATAACAATAAATAAATAAATGATTGCATAAAAAAGAATGCGAGTTCTAAGGATAAGAGGAATCGACATAGCTACAAAGGCAAACAACGATAAGTCCTCTCCATGAAATAGATTTAGAATATTGATTGATAAAGCGCCAATGATAAAAATCGTAAAATACAATAAATAGATAAAGTGAACTTTCTTATGTTTTACATTTAGAAAATAAAATAGAATGGAAAATAATACAGTGGTTACAAGCAAACAACCATATACCGCTACATAGATTGAATAAGAAAAAGATTGTCTATCCACACTCGGATAAAAAATATGCTGCAATAAGAAGCTTAAGGATGCAATAAATACAACACCGGCAAATCGAGGAAAACGATTCCAATTTTTCATCGCATTGAACACGATGTATTTATCTCTCTGGATTCCTCCCAACTGAGACATTCTTCGCCTGTATGTATTTAGTAAGTATTTCATAATAAGACTTTTGCGCTGGCATTATGCGATAAGACTTAAAGTATAACTGCGTTTTTTGCAGTCATTAATTTTTTTTGAATTACGATTCCTGGATTGCCGAGTGCTTTTTTAAATTGCTTCTCTGAAAAGTTCGCAACGATTTCATAGCATTGCTTATAGAAGGCTTCCTGGTCGTCTAGATATCCTTTCCATACCTCGCGAGTGAATTCATGAGTGAGAAATTGTTTTCGCTTACGAGAGGAGCTTTGTCCTTCTGGACTTAAGAAACTCAACTGGTCGGAAATTTCCATTGGTGTAAATTTTAATTGAAGCAAAGCTTCTTCCATGAGTGCCATCTCTACATAGGAAATATAATCCGACAACTGATCCCAGAATTCGAATCCTGCACTTCCATAATTACTCAGGCAGTGAAAACTTGTGCATACGGAGCTACGTGATTTCCAGATTCCACAATTATTTCTTTTGCGATCGTAATAAGGACAAAGCCAATCTTCTCTATTTCCAAACTCATTGTCTTTTCGTTTTGCAAATTTAATCTGGTGGGGCATGGGTGCGACAATTCCAATCGGTAATGCGTATTCTCTATTCTTAATCTTTGCTTTTATTCGCTCTAATACTTCTTTCGGTGTAGTAGGGGTTAATAGGATTTGTCCGATGAGATAGTTTGTTTGAAAAGGATGAAAGGTGCAACATTTTAAATGAGCTTGGTATTTTCTATGGTCTGGACTTTTTCCGTTACTGAGTGCACAGTTATCGCAAGTGGCTTTTGTTTCTTTTATCGCAAAATCAAGAATAGCCTCTGGAAATAGTTTATGATAGATAGAAGGAAGTATATTTCTAATCACTAGCCATTGCCTCAGCTGCAATCCAAGAAGTTGTCCATGCATTTTGGAAATTAAATCCGCCTGTGATCCCATCTATATCAATCACTTCACCGGCAAAATACATACCGGAAATAATTCTGCTTTCCATTGTTCTAAAATCGATTTCTTTTCTATTGACTCCACCGCAAGTAACGAACTCTTCTTTGAAAATGGATTTACCGTCTACTTCGTATATACTGCTACATATTTCTTCTCTCAGTCGATTTAATTCTGCATTGGAAATTTCAGACCATCTTTTCTCAAGAGAGATATTTGCATTTCTTAAAAAAGATTCCCAGAGCCTAGATGCCAATCCAAATTGGGAATTCGCTGAAATCTTTTTAGCGGGGGATTCCTGTTTAATGGCTGTTATCCGTGAAATGAATTCTTCTCCTGTCACTTGCCCTAACCAATTTACTTTTACTTTTGCTTTGTAATCACAGTCTGCAAAGCTTTTCGCTTCCCAGGCAGAGAGTCGTAAGACAGCAGGACCACTGAGTCCCCAGTGGGTAATTAGGATTGGTCCCTGTTGTGGTTTTCCTTTTGGTAGTAGGCGAATTTCTCCATTGGGAACAGAGAGCCCCGGTAGATCTTTGATTCTTGAATCAGGAATATGCAAAGTGAATAAGGAAGGGACTGGTTTTTCGATTGTATGACCGAGGGAATCGAGCCATCCCCATACTTTTCTGTTTGAGCCTGTGGCTACTAGCAATTTGTCGAAGGTTTGGTTTTGTTCCTTTGAATCGACGAGGCAAAATTTCTTTTCTTTCTTTGTGTTATCAACGTAGATTGCAGTGATTGGATTCTCTAGACGAATTTCTACTCCTGCCTCGATTGCCTCTCTTGTGAGACAGTCAATGATTGTAGAAGAAGTATTGGTAACAGGAAACATTCTTCCGTCTGCTTCTGCTTTTAATTTAACACCATGAGTTTCAAACCATTGGACTGTATCTCTTGGTTGAAATCGTTCAAAGGCTGCTCTTAGTTCTTTAGAGCCTCGCGGATACTTCTCGGAAAGTGCAACAGGGTCGTATAAGTTGTGGGTAACATTGCATCTACCACCACCGGAAATTTTTACCTTTGCAAGTGGCTCATTTCCTTTCTCTAATAAAACAATATTGGCCTTTCCCTTCATTTGCTTAGCTATTTGGATTGCACCAAAATATCCAGCAGCCCCACCCCCTAGGATTCCAATTTGTTTCATCTATTCCATGAACGGTCTTGTTATTCCTATGTCAAGTTAAGAGAGGTATTATTGCAATGCTGTCAACTTAAGAATTGTTTCTGTCATTTCGAACATCGCTTGGCGGTAGGATTTGCGGCTAAGCAAATGGGTGGATGTGAGAAATCTATATGGCAATACAACGATAGTATTAAGCTAGATAGACCTCTCACGATGAAGCAGTTCGAGGTGACAGGAGAAAAGCACTTTCCTTAAGTTGACAGCATTGTCCATCTGTGGCAATCCGTTATCATTTTGGTTAGATGAGCGAGAGTTAGAATCAAATACTGAGAAATATCATGTTTTTTTTAAATTATATTTTCTGGTAAAAAAGGGGGGTTTTATATTTAAGCTAATAGTATGATAGTAATGACGAAAAATTCAATTGATAAAATGACGAGTCTTCGTAATTTTTGGCAAGAAAATCGTTTCCAACTAGGGATACCCCTGATCGATATTCAGCATCTGTGGTTACTCTATATTATAACAACTTTAGAAGCATCTCTTTCTAATGCTGAGAGTTTAAGCGAGACCCTAAAAGATTCAATTGTAGGAATCATTGATTATATAACAGAGCATTTTAGCTTAGAAGAAGAAATCCTAAAAGAGTTTAAGTATCCCGGATTTGAAGAGCATGTAAAGCATCATAGACAGTTCGTGGATACGCTCCAAGATAAGCATGACTTAGCGAATACGAATGAGTTAGCCGCTCTAGGTCTTTTGAACATGTTACAGAAATGGTTGTTTCAGCATATTTTGAAAGACGATAGGATGTATGTAGATTTTTTCAAAAGAAATTCAATTGATGTAAAACCGTTCTGTCAAGAAATTCTAATTAAGAAAAAATACAATATCACCAAGAAGCAAGGAGATGTGTATAAAGAAATTTGTAACTTTAGACAAACGGAAATTGAAGAAGTCATCAGTGAGAATATGGTGGAAGACATTCTGCATATTTGGAAATCTCACAATCTATCTCTTAATCTCCCTCTAATCGACTTACAACATATTTGGCTTCTTAAGATGGTAATCCAATTAGATAAAGCTGTTAAGACTATGGGGACGACCAAAAAAGGCGAGGTGTTTAACCAAGTTATCGAAGAAGCAGTTGAATATACCGTTAAGCATTTTACTCTCGAAGAGCGAATCATGAAAGAGTTTCGCTATCCAGAAATTCTAAATCATTTTCATCAACATGAATCTTTTGTTGGTTTCATCAAGCAAAGAAGAAAAGAAAATGAATCAGGCGATAGCATGGCAGCATTTCACCTAACGCAAGATCTAAAGACATGGCTTCTATCGCATATCGCACACGAAGATAAGAAACTAGCATTATTTCTAAAAGATAAAATGAAAGAAGTAAATGAATTTACCCGACATCTTCAACACAAAGGGGAGGTTGCAATTGACCCCGGACAAAGGAACTTCTACAAAAAAATCACAAGAGAATAATGGCTGCTTCGTAGACTTGTTTGCCACAGAGTCACGGAGGCACAGAGGGGTTTTAGGAGAGCCTAATTCATATTATCCTAATTATTTTCGTGATTCGGGTTTGTGTCTATGATACTTAGATGAAAATCATTTAATTCAAAGCTTTCATAAGCTCTCTTTAAATTGATGCATACGAATTTAAAAATAACCAAACAAAAAACTCCGTGTCTCTGTGCCTCTGTGGCAAATAATCTTTTATAGTATATTCCACTCAGTGCAGTATTTTCTGAATAGGTCAAAGCCGGAGAGGTCAATAGGCGTTATCCGGTAATGCAATTCTTTTTTTAAATAAGAATTTAACATATCAACAGTAAATCTTTTTTCGCTAGAAATAATTTCTTCTAGATGCTCTATTCCATAATCTAGCGAATCCAAAAAGAACGAATCAGAAAAACTCGCTCCTTTAGGAAATGCCCAGAAAGCAAATACAAAAGAAAGATTTGTTTCTTTGTGCCACCACTCTGCTAAATCAAAAACTTCATAGGTAGAAGAATCCCAGGTAGCAAGGAGTGCATTGTCTCCAAAGAGCAAATGGGAATTATGCGCGTTTTGTATATTTTCTAGAATTAGACTTGGATCTGTGGGGATTACTTCGATTAGTCTTCCAGTCTCTTTTTTGAGTAGGGTCTGTAATAGTGCTACACTACTACGAGAACCTGCATCTGTATAAATTCTATCCGGCGGAAAGGACTCCTTTTTATTTTTGAAAAACAAAATAGATCGAACCTTCTCTTTCGCGCATACTCCGCAGGCAGTTGAATAGGATAATACTGATTCGTTTCGAATGCACTCTACAGAAGAAATAAGTGCCGTGTCAAGCTCGCCCTTTAGTAACATATCTTTTAGCACAGAAGGATTTTCAAATACAAGCTCATGCGATCCCGTCTTCTCAAATCCGTAAGTAAGCGGTCTCGCGTTTAGATGCTTTACAATTCCTATTTTCATCTTATCGCAATGATTATGGGGCGAGGGTTTTGGGGAATTAAAATTTTTTGGGAGGAGTTATGGGCTTTCTGGTTCTATTAGACAATGGAGTTCGATTATTCTGTGATTTCTTATCTTCTGAATAGGTTAATGCAATTTGGAGAACTGGCAATTGTATCATACCACCCTTTATCCAGCCTTCGGTCTGCCTTCGATCAGCGTTCGATTAGCCTTCGATCAGACAATGATAAAAAACGAAAGCAAACCGCACGGTTTAGGAGTGTAAGTCAATCTTTTGAATACGGTAATCCTATCCTATTACAACGAATCCATAACCTTTTGATGCAGGAAGTATAGGGGTTGTGTAAAGGCATGATTTTCTCACACTTCATGATCAGTATAAATGCGCCGCACACAGAAAAGAGTCAATAGCCCTATCGAGATCAATCCTCTTTGTGAACTCTGTGCACTCTGTGAGAAATATGAATAGGAATAAAGTTGGCACAGACTCATAAACAACCTCAGTGCCTCGGTGGCAAATTTCCTTAAAGGTACTTAAAACCCGTATAGCCTAATGGCTGTAAACCTCAGAATTTGGAGTACAAGCGGCTAATTGCTGTATGTACTAATCAAGCGTTATGCGTAATTGATGTTTAGTACAAGTAATGAAAATAAGGTTAAAATAAGATTTTTTTAGTTATAAAATAAAAAAATCCTTTAGCATTTCCCAAAACGTACCGTTTACTTTAATGAAATCAATCCGACATAAATAAAAGCAGGCACAAACTTGGAAAAAAAGCAACCTAACACACAACCTCTCAATGTGGTTCCATCGCAAAAGACGAATGATCCGCAAGCAGTAAATCCTTCTCCTAATTTTAAAAAAATCCTTTCTAGGTATGTAAACTATCGCGGGATCGACATCGTTCTTTATTTAAAAGATGGGACTGTTATTGAACTAGATAAGAATCGTAAGCTAGATGGGGATGTCGTGATTAAAAATGGCAAAGAAGGAATCGTTGCGAGAATTGAACTTTCTGATATCAGAAAGGCAGATTTCTTTGCTGCTTAAAAAAGCAATTCTAGACTCAAGAATCAAAAATATTTCTTGCCCTCTTATTAATTTTTAAAATCGTAGTTATATTAGTATTTCCCTGCCTTCTCGGTTTAGGGAAATAAACGTTTAAAAGGAGATTAGATGGTAGGAATCATTATTAAAGAGGGAGAATCCATAGAGGGAGCACTCAGAAGATTCAAAAGAGATTGTGCAAATGCAGGTATTTTAAGCGAAATCAAGAAAAGAGAACACTTCGAAAAGCCTAGCGTTATTAAGAAAAAAGCCATAGACACAGCTAGAAGAAAGCGTGACAAAAAGAAACGCATTTTCGCTAAAAAAGAAAAGATTTAATTAATCCCCAATAGGACTGTGTAAGAAAATTTATTTTTACACACCCCCTAAGGTATCCCTTTATATTTCGAATCCATCGGTATAGCTATGTCTTTACAAACTCAAATAAATGAAGATTTGAAGTCTGCCCTCAAGTCTAAGGAAGAGCCAAAACTCTCTACCCTTCGCTTGTTAAAATCAGATATTCAATACGAATTGACTAAGACCGGTGTGTCTACATTAAACGACGATCAGGTCATTGCTTTGATTAGAGCGAACTCCAAGAAGCGTCGAGAGAGCGCAAGTGAATACAGAAAGGCAAATAGGGAAGACTTAGCAGTCAAGGAAGAAACGGAAGATGCAATTCTTGCTTCTTATCTCCCTGCTAATATGCCAGAAGCCGAACTGAGAGAAGTGATTCTTCGCGTCATAAAGGAATTAGCCCCTAAGAGTCCTGCTGAAGCTGGCAAAGTAATTGGCAAAGTCATGCAAGAAGTAAAAGGAAAAAACGCAGACGGCTCTCTTGTATCTAGCTTGGTTAAATCCTTGATGTCAGAGGCATCTTAACAGTCTCTGTGCAAATTAGCACCGATTTCGTTCCACGTGTAAAAAGAGAAGTCGGGCTAGAAGCTTATATTTCTCGCTTTGTAAAACTCAAAAAGAATGGAAGGCGGCTACTTGGTCTTTGCCCCTTCCACAATGAAAAATCCCCTTCGTTTACCGTATCCCCCGACCTGGGAGTCTATCACTGCTTTGGTTGTGGAAAATCAGGTGATTTATTTCGATTCGTCATGGATTTTGAGCGAGTTGACTTTAATCGGGCAAAAGAAATTCTATCTGAATATTCTGGGATTCCGATTAAGGATGGACATGGGGGTAATAATGAGTTTGCTGAAAAGAATGCTCTTTATGCTCTCAACCAAAAATTTCTAGATTACTTCGTTAAGAATCTCAACTCCGAGGAAGGAAAGACGGCAAGGCAGTATCTAAAGACACGTGAGATATTAGAGCCGGAAATTTTACATTTTAAACTTGGCTTTAGTCTTCCCGGTTTTGACAATTGGAAGAAAATGTCTCTCTCCGAGGAAGAAGTTCGAAATGCAGTTAAACTAGGTCTACTAAAAGCAAGCGCTACGAACCGAAGTCATCTCTACGATTTCTATCGAGAAAGAATCATGTTTCCAATCTTTGAGCCAGGCGGTAAAGTCGCGGGCTTTGGTGGTAGAACGATTCAGACAAGCGAAGAAGCAAAATACATCAACAGTCCTGCTTCTCTTATATATGACAAAGGGAAGATGTTCTATAATCTTTTTAATGCGCAAAATTCCATTCGTAAAACCAAGACTGCTTTTCTTGTGGAAGGCTATTTAGATGTAATTGGACTTTTCTCGAAAGAGTTTGATAATGTAATTGCTCCCCTTGGAACTTCTTTGACCGAGAAGCAGGTTCGCACTCTTAAAAATTATGCAGATAAAGTAACCATTCTATTTGATGGGGATGGAGCCGGGCGCAAAGCTGCCTTCCGAGCAACAGAAATTTGCATCAAGGAAAATCTATCTGCGGATATTCTACTTCTGGAAAATGGCATCGATCCATTCGACCTTTCTAGGCAAAAGACCAGAGTGGAAATCCTTGCACTTTTTAGTAAACCAATTCCTTCCTCTGACTTTGTAATCCAGGAGACCATGCAGAATACGACTCCTGCCTCTAAGCCGGAGCAAAAGAAGAAAGCAATTGAAAATCTATTTCAATTTATCAAGACTCTAGAAAAAGAAACAGATAAGCAATCTTATTTAGCCGAAGGTGCCAAGTATTTAGGTCTAAGCTTTGCGGCGATTTTAAATGACTTCAAAAAAGAAGCAGTACCTAATTTTGAGCCTAAGAAAGACGATAATAGAAATAAGCCTGTAGCCAAACCAAATTCTACATCGCCTGCAATTAAATACGAAAGAAAACTGATTTCCATGCTAATTTTAAACGACTCCCTTTTACATCATATTAACGAGGTTTTAGACCAAGAATTCTTTGATTCTGAAAGTTCTATCCTACGTGACTTGATTTACAATCGTTTCTTGGGAAATGAAGAGATTAGCTATGAATCCATTTTAGATTCCGGTATTGATGATTCTACTATTAGCGCGATTACTCCGTTTATTATGGAGGAAGTCGAATTAAAAGAATTACCAGAAGAAGAAAAGGAACTCATTTTTAGAGAAGCATTTTTGCAACAGAGAAAGTTTGTTATTGATTCACAGATTAGTAAACTTTCCCTAAGTCAAAATTATTTAGAGAATTCGCAAACAGATTTAGAAAAGCTAATGGTTCTTAGAAAAGAAAAACAAACAATTCTAGAAACAATTGGATCGCTCAGTTTAGCCAAGAAAGAGGTAAATTAAAAAATGGAAAACTTACAAAGTCTCCCAGAAGTACAAAGAATTATCGCGATTGGTAAAGCCAATAGCGAAGTATCCTACGATGAAATCAATGAGATACTTCCTGATAAAATTTTAAACTCCGAAAAAATCGACGATGTATTTACGCTCTTACATGAATTGGGGATAGAAGTAGTTGAGGAATACAGTAAGAAGTCGGTTGAGGCTCCTGTAATTCCACCCAAAGAGGAAAAGCCTACCAAAAAGAAAAAAGAAACCTCTTCTATTTCTGCTACTTCAGAAGATCCGATTCGTCTTTATCTAAAAGAAATTGGAAAAGTAAGTTTGATTTCGGGGGAAACAGAAGTTTTCCTCGCTAAGAGAATTGAGAAGGGCGAAAAGATCATTGAAGAAACAATTCTTTCTTCTAGCATTCTTCGGGCTAACTTCGCTAAGCTCATGCCTAAGATCAAAAGCAAAAAGATAAAAGTCTACGAATTAGTAAAGGTAGACAAGCTGTATGCGCTAAACCAAAACGAAGCAGACAAACTCGAAAAAGTTTTCTTCTCCAATATGGACATCATTCAAAATGAAGAAAAAGTTTATAACGAGTCCGTAAACCGAATTAAAAAATATTCTGAGAACAGTAAGAAATACAAAGAGCTTAGAGAAAAAATTGAAATCACTTCTTCTAAGATTGATAATGCCACTCGTATGATTGGTGTATCGCAAAGAGAAATTCAAAAGATTTCTCAGAAGATAAAATCAATGGTATTTCGTATCAAAGAAATCGACAGACATTTTCTTAAAATCAAAGCTCGCTATGGTCATGATGTTAAGGAGATAAAGACGTTTAACCGCTTCATCGAGAAAAACGAGAACATCGAAGAAATTGAAAAGATGATGGGTATCGACATCGACGAAGTAAGAGAAGTCATCAAAGACATTCGCAATAACGAACGTAAGCTCCGTCGTATGGAACAAGAAGCCGGTTCCTCCACTATAGAGATTAAAGAGTGGGGCGAAAAAATCATGAAAGGGGAAAGAGAAATTTCCCAGGCTAAGAAAGAATTAGTAAAAGCTAATTTACGTCTAGTAGTTTCTATTGCGAAACGTTATGCGAACCGTGGTATGCATTTCTTTGATTTAATTCAAGAAGGAAATATCGGTCTTATCAAAGCAGTCGATAAATTCGAATACAAAAAAGGTTATAAATTTTCTACCTATGCAACTTGGTGGATTCGTCAAGCGATTACCCGCGCGATATCTGATCAAGCTAGAACGATACGTGTTCCTGTTCATATGATTGAGCAGGTAAACAAAGTTATCCGCGAGGCTCGTCTATTTGTGCAAGAATTTGGTCGTGACCCGACTAATGAAGAAATTGCAGAAAGACTGGGCTGGCCTGTTCAAAAAGTTAAGTCCGTTAAAAACGTAGGACGCGAACCTATCTCTTTAGAAATTCCTGTTGGCTCAGAAGAAGATTCTGAACTAGGAGATTTTATTGAAGATAAAGAAGTAGAGTCACCGCTTAATTCTGCTGCTGGAAGTATTTTAGCAGAGCAGATTCGTCAGGTCTTGCATACTCTTCCTGCTCGTGAGCAAAAGGTTATCCGTATGCGATTTGGGTTAGATGATGGTTATGCGCAAACTCTCGAAGAAGTAGGATATCAGTTTAAGGTGACAAGGGAGCGTATTCGTCAGATTGAAGCTAAAGCCTTAAGAAGACTTCGTCACCCGACTAGATCTAAGAAGTTGAAGGATTATATTCTAGATTAAAAAATAAGGGCTGAGTAAAAAAATGCAGGAGTCTATCTATTCGCGTTAAGCAATCAGATATTTTTTACCAGCCCCAAAATCAGACACACAATTTATCTAGTTAAATTATCGTCTGAGTTCAAAATTTACACTGAAACTTTTTTTATTAAAATTTGATAATATAGGATAAGAATATGTTAAATCTCTCTAGAAATTCTATAATAAGGTTGCCACAGAGTCACAGAGGCACAGAGAAAGGAGAGGATAGAGGATTTAATTTAACGAATAGGTTTTTAAAAAGTTTTTCTAACATTTCGAAAATTCTTAATGTATTTTCCCCCTCCGTGCCTCAGTGTCTCTGTGGCAAATCTATGCTACGCTTTATCGGGCGGGTTTTTGTTTTACTATTCATTCTATCACTGAGTGCGTGCTTTGAGTATGAAGAGACGATTAATTTTAAGAAAGGGTTTGCTGGATTTGTTGAGATTACATATACCGTGCCACTCAATAATAAATCAGACAATACTGTGATTAAGTTTCTTCCTATTTATGAAGATGACATTAACAAAAGAATCAACAAAGGCTTGTTTTCTAAAAATCTAAAGATCAAAGATTACACTCTCAAATACTTAGAGAAGAATGAAAAAGAAATCAATCCTATGTTTCAAAAAAAAGCACGCGTGAATTATAAAATTGAATTTAACGACTTAGCAGTGTTAGACGGAGTTCTACTCGGCTCTCTATTTGTCAAAAAACGATCTAACAATAGTATCAGCGTAAAGCGAGAATTCAAATCAGTTCTTAAACCAATTGACCAAACATCCACTACAGGCGAAAAAAAGATTTTATCTGAATCTACTCGTTTACTCGGAGAAGGATTCATTGCCTTTAGAGTCAACTTTCCGTTAACCTCAGAATGTCGCTCTAGTAAGGGAGATGTGAGTCTAGGCTCAGTCTATTACAAAATCCCTCTTGTGGATACTGTCGATAAGCCGGGACCAAAGTCCTGGGATTATACGATTACGATGTTGTATTAAGATGAATTCAATTCAGGGATTTTTGATTACTGTCACCTCGAATAGCTTCACCATGAGAGGTCTATCTTGCTTACCCTCGCTGCGAAGTTATAAACGCCTTTGTATACTATCCTATCGTTTCATTGCCAGATAGATTTCTCACATCCAGCCATTTGCTTAGTAGCAAATACAACCGCTAAGCGATGTTCGAAATGACTGTGTAATTCCTTACCTTAAGGACAAAGAGCAATCATCTTCTTACCTCGATGACCCTGAAGGCAGAACATTTGTTTTTACCTTCACAAGAACTTTAACATGCTCACCATAAGTCCCGTGTTGACAAGCATGAGACCTGCGACCCAACGAACGGTGGATGATCGAAAAAAAATGCTCGCCAACTCTTTTGCCTTTGCTTCATCGAATTTAGCACTTTTCAGCCGCTCGTATATTTTTAAAGAATCCATTGTATGTTCCATACCATAGTTAGGTAAAAAGAAAAGCATTTTGTGGTTCTTTTATGACAAATATCAGTTTATTTTTATTTACTGTGTTTAAAAAGAAAGTTGCAATTAAAAATAAATATTGTCTTTCTTGGATTTAGTTTATTAGAGAATAGTAAAAAAACGACCGCTGTATAGCAAAGGCAAAACCTAGATTAAAAACAACATAATCGAGGACTGTTCATTTGTATCCACGGTGGTAATCATTTAAAATAAGAGGTAATATGAATCCATTTATTCAATCAAAAGTTATGACAGCAGAAGATGTGGCAAATAGAATGCCATTACAAGGAACAATTGCAACGAGTGGTTTTACTCCTGCCGGTTACCCGAAAGTAATCCCTAAAGCCTATGCTGCAAGAATAGAAAAAGAGAAACTCGCCGGAAAGAATCCTTGGTTTAATCTATACACTGGTGCTTCAACCGGAGATGAGCTTGACGGAGTTCTTGCACGCACTGGATGTATGAAGAAACGTTTACCGTTTCAATCCTCTGCTGATGTTCGTAATCGAATCAATGCAGGAGAAATTGATTTCGTAGATATGCACTTAAGTCATGTGGCACATTATATCCGCGATGGAATTTTAGATCCAATTGATGTTGCAATCGTTGAAGCAGTAGATGTTTCCTCTGACGGTAGAATATGGTTAACCACATCTTCCGGGATGAGTAGAACTTACTTGCATCATGCAAATGAAATTTATATCGAATTAAATTCTCGTCCTCCATTGGAATTGAAAGGCTTCCATGACTTAACCGCTCCAGAGCAACCTCCTCATGGAAGGTCAGTTCCTATTAGCCGCGTTGATGATCGAATTGGTAGACCTTATGTTGTAGTCGATCCTGACCGCATAAAGGGAATTGTTCTCACTGATTTGGATGATTCTACTGGCGAATTTAAAGCTCCCGATCAAAACAGTGTATTAATTGCACAGCATATACTAGAATTTATTTTATTTGAGATTAAGAAAGATAGAATTCCAAAAGAATATCTTCCGTTTCAATCAGGTGTTGGAAATGTGGCTAATGCTGTATTATCCTGTATTGCAAAGGATAAAAGATTTCATGAAATTGAAATGTGGACAGAAGTATTACAGGACTCCATCTTTGATGTTCTAGAAGTTGGTAAACTTCGTTGTGCTTCTACATCGGCACTTACCTTTTCGAAAGCAGGTCATGAAAAGTTCTTACATGATATTAATGAGTTACGGTATAAGTTCATTATCCGCCCACAAGAAATTTCCAATCATCCAGCCCTTGTGAGAAGTCTTGGTATCATTGCGATGAATACAGCGCTTGAAGCAGATATTTATGGAAACGTAAACTCTACTCACGTAGCGGGAACAGGAATGATGAATGGTATTGGGGGTAGTGGGGATTTTGCGCGAAATGCTTACGTGTCTATCTTCATGGCACCGTCAGTTGCTAAAGGTGGAGCTATTTCTGCATTTGTTCCAATGGTTTCGCATGTGGATCATACAGAACATGACACACAGATCATCGTATCCGAGCAAGGACTTGCGGATATTCGTGGTTTGGCGCCAAGGAAGAGAGCTGAGGTTATCATCGAAAAATGTGTTCATCCTTCTTACCGAGATGCAATGCGTGAATACACAAAGGAATCCTATGCTACTGCTAAAACAAAGCACACTCCTCACAATCTAAAGAAAGCTTTTGATTGGCATATCAAACTTCTTGAAACGGGAAGTATGAAGTAACCGATTTCTTTCCATTTTAACTAGGTGCTCTGAGTGAGTGCCTGGTTAAATGCCGGACAATTCGCAGTATTCGCCTATAGGTATATCTCCATGGAGAGTTACGCCGGACAAGAATTTGAATACTTTTCCAATTTTAGAATCTTAAGGAGGTCGATAGCCTGAATTTAAACTACTAAAAAAAGAATTTGCTTGAAATTATTAGGATAACATTTACAATTCTCCGCATTAATGAAAATGAGTTTAGAGAGCAGGGAATAAAAAAATGAAATGGAAATCCTTAGATAAAAACTTACTACTACTATTAATCATATCTTTGCTACCACTTTGTAAACAAGGAACCGCGAATACTAAAGAAGACAAAGAATCCTTATTCACAAATTTTGGCTTACTCTTTAATAGATCCAATCGACTTACTGTTTCAGGCTCTGCAGTCAAAGGAATTATTAAAAACGGAAAAGTGTCAATCAACACTTTAGGAAAGGATGGGACATGTAATTCTTCTCGGAATATTGTAACTGGAACTACAGATATAACCGGATTCTACTCAATTACTTATGACAAAACAGGTGGAATGATTTGTGTTACCGTATCGGGGGAACAAAATACAACAATGTATGATGAGAAAACAGCAAAAGATTTATCTATTCCCTCTACTTCTAATTTTAAGTTAGTATCCATTCTGCCTGAAAGTAAATTTTCTAGTAACACAAAAAAAAATACTCTCCTATCTCCCTTTTCAAAATTATTATCCAAAAGAATGGAATCCTTAATTAAACAGTCAGGAGAAGGAGGAGATGTATCCGCACTTTACAGAAAGGCAAGTAAAGAAGTAGTCATTCGATTTGGTTTAAGTTCTGGTCTTTCAACTGCTTCTCAAAAAAGCAAATCGACTTTAGAAATAAATCCAAGCATCTCTGATTCAGACTATCCAGAATTGGATGATTTGGCAATTGAGCTAGACAACCCAAATAGCCCTATCTCTGCCAAAGCTTTTTCTGTGCTAGCTGGTTTTTCCCAACTTGCAAATTCTTACAAAAAAGGAACAGATGTTGATATATCCGATATAGATGCAATGATAGAAGCCTTTGCTTCTGATTTTGAAGATGGAGTTTTTGACGGGAAAAATAGTTCGGGAAACACAATTACAGTGGGGTCTGGCCAAAGGCAACTAACGTTCTCTTCCACTCCGCTCACTACCATTTTACTACCTGCCATTTCCACTTATCTACAAGAGGGAGGAAAATTAAATGTAGGTGTACCAGGAACGCCAACGTCTACCATCACGGTAACTCAATTTACAAATCAAACCCAATTTAATGATAATACTCCAATCCTATCTACGACAACTACTCCAACCAATACAACTCCTGTAACGACCACACCGACGCAAAATACCATTCCACCAAAAGTCCTTTCGCTAACGCCTACAAATAATTCTACAAATGTTTTAATTGGAACTCCTATTACCATTGTCTTTGATAAGCCAATGGACATTACAACACTTACGATGATTTCTATGGATGGCACTTGCGCGGGCAATATCCAATTATCCACAAATAATTTTACAACTTGCATGGGTGGAACGGTTTCTCTCTCTGCTGATCAACTAACAGTGAGTATAACTCCTAAAACTTCCCCCTGTGTTGAATCTACTTATACTTTGCAGTTTAAAGTATCAACTGGTGTTAAGGATACTACGGGTAATCCGCTTACCTCTGAGTTTTTAAATACAACTACATTTCAAACGCAACAGGCATTTGTTAGAGTAGGCATATCCGGCGGTTCAAATATTGTAAATGCATTGGCCGTATCTTGTAATACTTTGTTTGTAGGTGGAAATTTTACAACGGTTGGTAGTTCTACGCGAAATAATATTGCTGCTATTAATTTAGCAACAGGTCTTGAGACTCCAATTAATATGGGGACGAATAACACTGTTAATGCATTGCTCGTAAACGCAGGAATTGTTTATTTGGGTGGAATATTTACAAATGCAGGTGGTCAAGGTCGAAACAATGTTGCGGCTATCGATCCACTTACGGGAACGGCTACTCCCTGGAATCCGAATGGGAGTGGTCAAGTAATGTCTTTAGTTTATAACGGAGCAACGGTTTATGCAGGAGGAGCATTTACTACGATAGGGGGACAGGCTCGAAATCGAATTGCTGAATTAGACCTTGCTAACGGTAATGCAACTGCTTGGAATCCTAATGCTAGCCTTGGAACAATCAATGCGATAGCGTATGATGCAACTAACGTTTACCTTGGTGGAAATTTTACATCGGCAAATATTGGCGGGCAAACCTATACTCATCTCGCTGCTGTATCTCGAACTACCGGAGCAGGAGTTGCAGGCTGGTGTCCAACAACGACTACTTTTCCTGTAAGCGCATTGGTATTAACTGGTGGAGTTCTATTTGCAGGGGGAACTTTTGGTGGAAATCTTTGCTCACTCACTATCTATAATTTTGGTGGACTTAATCCAGCAAATGCGGCTAGTAGTGGTTATCCGTCAGGAGGAGGGACAGGGGCAGGTGCTGGGGTCAATGCACTTGCAGTGAGTGGGAATAATTTATATGTAGGTGGAGCCTTCAATGGGGCTGGTGCCTTTTTTAATCAGGTTAGAAATTATTTGGGATCGACTACTACTGCTGGGGTTCTTAATTCTTGGGATCCGAATGCGAACAATACTGTGAACGCAATCACAACCGTAGGCTCAGCCGTAATTATAGGAGGGACTTTTACTACGATTAATGGAGGCACGGCTGTGAATAGACTTACAATCGTTGATGCAAATACTGGACTCATTAGACCTTAGACAAAATCTAGAAATGCTCTAGAGATTGCTAAAAAACTTTTCTTTTTTAGTTTGAAATTTCTCTATTAGTCAGCAAAGTGTAATCTAATTATCTAAGGAGTCTATCTTGAATCAAAAAAGTTTTTCTAAATTTCTAATACTATTACTCGTGAGTCTTCTCATGAACTGCGGCTACAATCGCATACAGGAACTCGATGAAGAGGTTAATGCAAATATGGCGGAGATATTAAATCAATACAAACGTCGCGCTGATTTAATCCCAGGACTTGTAAAAATTGTAGAAGGCTATGCAAGTCATGAAAAAGAAGTGTTAGTTGAAATCACAAAGGCACGTAGTAGTGTAGGTGGCTTACAAGCGACACCAGAACTAGTAAACAATCCAGAAGCATTTAAGAATTTTCAAAACGCACAGAACTCTCTTGGCTCTGCTTTACAACGTCTTCTTGTGGTAACAGAGCGTTATCCTGATCTCAAAGCTAACGAAGGCTTTCGAGATTTACAAGCGCAATTAGAAGGAACAGAAAACAGAATCGCAGTAGCCAGAGGACGTTATATAAAAGCTGTTCAGGAATACAATGTCACCATTCGTCAATTTCCAACAGTGTTAACTGCTAAAATGTTTGGGTATGGAACTAAGACTTCTTTTACAACTGAGAATGAAGCGGATATTAAGAATTTGCCGTCTGATATTTCTAAACCACCTGAAATGGATTTCGGGAAGAAGAAATAAGATTTGCCACCGAGGTACGGATTCGATAAACTCACCGCAGGCGCCGACACAGAGGGAATTTTAATTCTATTCATGTACATCGTGTGAAAGAGAGTCATAGAAAATATGATTCAAATGAAGTATTGTAACAGAATCACAACTAACCTTAATTACGAAAACAAATAGAGTTTTTTAAAAAGAACTCTATTTCTCTCTCTTTGTCTCTGTGGCAATTAGCTATGTTGTGTAGTTACAATTGTGTAAAAAATTATTCTTGCTAGTATTCAGTCTCTTTGCATCCTGTTTGTCATCCTTTTTAATTTAGTGAGTCAAAATGAAATTAACGTTACGATTATTTCTATTCCTTGTAATTTTACTTGGTTTATTTTGCGAGAAGAAACAAGATAAAGCCGCTTTTAATGAACGAGAATCCAAAGGAAAAATGGATTTAACGAATTGGGATTTTGGGAAGCAAGGCTACAAGAAATTAGATGGTGAGTGGAGGTTTTATTGGAAGGAACTCAGACCACCAGAAGATGCTATGCTTGAAGTAACTTCTGATCATTATTCGACAATTAAAGTCCCAGGCTCTTGGAATGATTTTATGGTAGACGGTAAAAAAGTGGGCGGCTCGGGCTTTGCTACCTATGCGCTTTATCTACATTTGCCTCCATCGTTAAAAGGAAAAATACTTACACTCAAAATTCCGCATATGGGAACGGCTTATAGACTTTTTGTGGATAACGAGCTATTAGCCGAAAATGGAGTAGTTGGAAAATCCTACGAAGATATGAAACCTCAATATCTAAGTTTGACTCGTAGTTTTATTGTTAGCAGTGAATCTGTGTTAATCACCATCCATGTTTCCAATTTTCATCATAGGAAAGGAGGAATTCGTTTTGACTCGCTTTATTTAGGAAAAGAAGAACAACTCCAGGCTTTACAGGCAAGCAATACAATTTATATTTTTTTCTTAATGGGAAGCTTGGTCATAATGGCGATTTACCATTTTGGTTTATTTTTCTTACGAAAAGAAGATATTGCCGCCCTTGTGTTTGGAATCTTTTGCTTTCTAGTTTCTATTCGTTTATTCTTTATTGGCGATGTGTGGATAACGTCTATTTATCCCACTTTAGATTGGTATTGGATGTATCGGTTTGAATATCTTTCTTTGTATTTTTCTGCGCCCACATTTACCTTATTCACTTTCTATGTATTTCGAAGTGAGTTCAATAAAAAGGTTTTGTATTTGACGCTTCCAATTTATATTTCGTTATCTGCTTTAGTTTTATTTTCAAAGCCCAGTGTTTTTTCTCTAAGTCTTAATTTCTTTCAAGGAATTGCAGTTTTAAATTCTCTGTATATTCTTTTTGTTATTATTCTTGCCATTATTCGGGCAAAGGAAGGTGCGATTGCTGCACTTATAGGTTTTGTTTTATTTGTATTTACAATTATAAATGATTTGCTTTATAATAATGAAATCATTCTAACGGGTTACGGTAATTTGCTTCCACTTGGAGTATTTCTCTTTATATTTTCTCAATCTTTTATTCTATCTCAAATCTTTTCTAATGCGTTTAAATCAATTAAAACTCTTTCGAAGAACCTAAGCCAAACAAATGAGGCATATGGTCGTTTTGTGCCAGTTGAATTTTTGAAGTATCTTAATAAAAAAAGCATTGTGGATATTCAACTAGGCGATCAGATGCAAAAAGAAATGGCGATTCTATTTTCAGATATTCGTTCCTTTACAGATTTAAGTGAGAAACTTACTCCACGAGAAAATTTCAACTTTTTAAATTCTTATTTGAAGCGGATGAGTCCTATTATCCAGAAAAACAATGGCTTCATTGATAAATACATTGGAGATGCGATCATGGCTTTGTTTCCAGGAGAAGTAGAAGAGTCCATTCAAGCTGCGATTGAAATGCAAAAGGAAGTTCGTGTTTACAATCAACATAGACTAAAGGAAGGATATGATCCAATTAAAATTGGTTGTGGAATTCACACTGGAAATTTGATGCTTGGAATTATTGGAGCAGATGCTAGAATGGAAGGAACGGTGATTGCTGATTCGGTAAATGTTGCTTCTAGAATTGAAGGACTTACAAAAGTGTATGACGCATCTATTTTGATTAGCGATGTGATTCTTAAAAAGCTAAAAGACCCTTCCATTTTTCATTACAGATACATTGACAAAGTAAAAGTTAAAGGCAAAACAGAATATACCGTTATCTATGAAATCTATGATGGGCAGCCTAATTTTATGATTGAGTTGAAAACCCAAACTAAAGAATTCTTTGAAGAGGGAATTACATTATACTATGAAAAGAATTTTAAAGATGCCATTCCTGCTTTCTTACGGGTAATGGATATTAACCCAAATGATGTAGCTTGTGCCATTTATTTAAAGCGAGCAAAGTATTATCTGGAAAATGGAATTGTAGAATTCTTGGAGTGATTTTTTAAGATTACCACCGATGGACACCGATAAAAGAACGATAAAAAAAAGATATGGATTCAAATTAAATTTTCATTATTAAAGACCAATTGTATTCTTTAAAGGTGTTTATTCGCGGTAAAACCATTTTATGTCGCAGTATATGTCTTGACATCAACAATTAATTTCACATACTTGGAATATACTCCTTCAACTCTTAAGATCAAATTACCTGATCAGATAGCAAAGAATTCAATGTGAGGATAACTCACAGGGAAAAGCATTTCATGCAAAAATCAAACGATATCCGCAAGGTAGCATTCCTTGGGGATTATCTCCCGCGTAAATGCGGTATAGCCACATTTACCAACGACCTTCGCACTGCCGTTTCACAAGAGTTTAAATCCATGCAATGCTTAGTCGTTCCAGTGAACGATATAGAGAGTAATTATGATTATCCGACAGAAGTTCGTTTTGAAATTGCAGAGCAAGATATACCTTCCTATCTTCGTGCAGCCGATTTCTTAAATATAACAAATGTAGATGTATTATGCGTGCAACATGAGTTTGGGATATACGGTGGTTTGGCGGGAAGTCATGTGCTTGCACTTCTACATGAACTACGAATGCCGATAGTTACAACACTTCATACAATACTTAGAGAACCTAATGTAGAGCAAAGACGCGTTATGCGCGAATTGATTCGGTTATCCACTCGACTAGTAGTCATGACAGAAAAAGGGAAAGAATTTCTCTTAGATATTTATCAAGTGCCTGAAAAGAAAATAGACTTAATACCACACGGAATTCCTGACATGCCTTTCGCAGATCCGAACTATTTCAAGGATGAATTCGGCGTTGCTGGCAAACAGGTATTACTCACATTCGGACTTTTATCTCCCAATAAAGGAATTGAGTTTGCATTAAGGGCACTTCCTCGAATTGTAAAAGATTTTCCGAACATTGTATTCATTGTAGTGGGACAGACGCACCCCAATTTACTTCGTAATGAAGGAGAACTATACCGGTTAAGTCTTGAGAGGCTTGCAAAAGATTTGGGAGTGCAAAAGCATGTAGTCTTCTTCAATCGGTTTGTAGAACAAGGCGAACTCATGCGATTTATTGGTGCTGCAGATATATATTTAACTCCGTATCTTACTGAAACGCAAATCACATCCGGGACTCTGGCTTATGCATTCGGAGCGGGTAATGCTGTTATATCTACACCTTACTGGCATGCAAAGGAATTATTAGCCAACAACCGAGGAAAACTTATTCCATTTCAAGATGCTGGATCAATTGCAGATGCAGTGATTGATTTGTTGCATGATGAATCATTTCGTCATTCTCTTCGTAAGAATGCATTTCAAATAGGAAGAGAAATGACTTGGAGTAATGTGGCAATAAACTATGTAAAATCTTTTTATCAGGCAGGTCAAGATCATAGTTTTGTTGGACGAAAGTCTTCTCCGATTAAAACGCTAGATGAACAACCGGACCAATTACCTGCTTTGAAATTTGATCATCTATTGCGACTTACTGATTCAACTGGAATTTTTCAACATGCTAGTTTTACCGTTCCAAATTTTACAGAAGGATATTGCACGGATGATAATGCAAGGGCGTTGCTACTTACATTAATGCTTAGAAAATCAGGCAATAGTATTTATCGGATAAATGAATTAGCCGCTACTTATTCTGCTTTTTTAAATTATGCCTTTAATCGACAGAATCATCGGTTCCGAAATTTTATGAGCTTTGATAGACGTTGGTTAGAAGAGGTAGGCTCGGAGGACTGTCATGGTCATGCTCTTTGGGCATTAGGTTATTGTGTTGGCAGTGCGGATAATGGAAGTTTATCTATGCTTGCTGCTGAACTATTTGAGAAGGCACTTCCTGTTGCTGCTGATTTTTCTTCACCACGTGCTTGGGCATTGACATTAATTGGAGTTGATCATTATTTACAGAGGCTAAGCGGAGATAGACGTGCAAGCCATATCCAAGAATCTTTAGTTGCTAAATTATTGCAGCGTTATGCAGATGCATCAAGTGAAGATTGGCAATGGTTTGAAAATGGACTTTCTTACGCCAATGCAAAGCTTTCTCATGCATTAATCTTGAGCGGCAAACGAACGAATAACCACACAGCACTCGCTATTGGTCTTAAAACATTGCGCTGGCTTGTAAAATTACAAACATCAGAAGCGGGATCCTTTAGACCTGTAGGATCGAATGGATTTTTTCAGAAGGGAGGGGAAAGAGCAATCTTTGATCAGCAACCAATTGAAGCACAAGCTATGGTATCCGCTTGTATTGAGGCTTACTATGCGACAGGCGACATGTCTTGGGCGGTGGAAGCACGGAGAGCATTCGAATGGTTCTTAGGAAGAAACGATTTAGGATTGGCAATGTATGATTCAAACAGTGGTGGTTGCAGAGATGGACTTCATATAGATCGCGTAAGTCAAAATGAAGGATGTGAGTCTACTCTGGCATTTCTCTTGGCACTTTCAGAAATGCAAACATTGCAAAGCACTCTCATTAGTTTTAAAGATCCGGCAGGAGAATAAATATGGAAAAAGAAAAACAATCAAAAGAAATCGATATTTCGGCAAAGAAAATAAAGGCAGTTCATGCAAAGAGAATTGGACCTACTCTTACACCGGATCGTTCCAGAGTGCTCATGCGTCCTTTTTTTCCCGTGAAAAAAGAAATCGCGAGACGAATAGTGTCTCAAGTAATGACTCTATCTGATTTTGAAGTAGCGGATTTACTGAAGCAGGTATTGGGTGAATTTGAAAATAGGCATGAGAATGTAGAGCTAATCTTTAAAAACCGCTACTTACAAGTTCATAAATTCATCGGTGATCTAGAAGATACTTCTATTGAGCGGCAAACACTAATTGGCTCTTACTTCTCACATGAATATTCTCCTGAGTCTGCTGCTTTGTTCAATCCTTCCATCGTGCTTCATCCCGATCAGACGGAACTTCCTTCTGGCTCTATCCGCTTTATATTAAGTCTTCGGGCTACAGGAGAAGGACATATTTCTTCCATTACGTTTCGAACAGGGAATGTGAACGCAAAACATAGAGTTACCCTCACACCATCTGTTCCATTTGTAGTAGAGCCAAAACCAATTAATAACTTAGTTTATGAGAAGGGGCTATTTACTCGTAAACTCCAAGAAGCAGGACTGCATAATTCATTTTGTAAACAAGTATTAGAGCAATTGCAGAATGAGTTTGTTCTACATGATTTAAGAAGAGTTCTCGAAGCGGAGAGGGGCAAGATGGGATCCTTTGATGTAATTACTGATCGTGCAGCTCATGGTATATTGCTATTAGCCGAATCAAACTTTGAAGTAGAATTTAATGTAAATAGTCAGACTTCCCAGAGAGTATTATTTCCATCTGTTCCCAGTCAAAGCAATGGAATTGAAGATGCGAGATTTGTTCGTTTCGAAGAAGATGATCACAGTTTTACATACTATGCAACCTATACAGCGTATGACGGCAAAATAACATTACCCCAAATGCTAGAGACTAAAGACTTTGTGCATTTTAAATTTCTAACACTTAACGGTCCTGCCGTGCAAAATAAGGGAATGGCTTTATTTCCTAAAAAGATAAGTGGAGCTTACGCAATGTTATCCCGCCAGGATGATGAAAATATATTACTGATGTATTCAGACAATATTCACTTCTGGCAAACACCTACTTTACTTTTAAAGCCAAAAGAGCCCTGGGAATTTGTAAAAATTGGAACTTGTGGTTCTCCCATTGAAACGGATGCTGGTTGGTTAGTATTAAGTCATGGAGTAGGACCTATGCGTAGATATTGTCTTGGTGCATTTCTCTTGGACTTAAAAGATCCTTCGCGGGTAATTGGTCGTTTGCGTGAGCCACTCCTTGTGCCGAATGAAGCAGAGAGAGAAGGCTATGTTCCAAACGTTGTATATACTTGCGGAGCACTATTGCATGAACATGAACTGATAATTCCCTACGCGATGAGTGATTATGGAACTAGCTTTGCCTCAGTAGGTCTCGATGAGTTATTAGAGTCGATGGAATAGTCAGGATTGATTTAATAGATCAATATAATGTTTTATTTGTGTTTGTGTCCAGCGGAGTTGATCAATTAAGTGGAGGATAATAGGGATTGACTCATCGTTCGCTCCGAATTCTTGTTTTAAATCTTGTATCAGTAATATTCTATCGAGGTCTTCTTTGTCTAAAGTTTTTTTCAGTATCAATTGGGATAATCCAATCCCTTTCGATACAATCATGAATAAAGAATTCATTTATTCCATACAATTCAATAATTTCGGTGATTTCATATACCATGATCTTCGCTCCGCGCTCTAGGATTATAGGGATTTTTTTTAGTCCACGTTTTTATAAATTCTTTGAATTCAGAATCCATATGTTCCGGAAGGGTTATCTTAATAATTACAATTTGGTCTCCACGCGTTTTGCCTTTTATCGGCATTCCTTTTTCCTTTATGCGAAGTTTTGTTCCAGTGTTAACGTTAGGCGGAATTGTCATCATAATTGTTCCATCTATCGTTGGAATTTTGATTGTCGCTCCATTGACTGCTTCGTCTAGACTAATTGGAATTTCAACTTCTAAATTGCTTTCATTTATTTTAAAAATAGAAGAAGGTCTTATATTTATTTCAATGTAGGCATCACCGGGTTGACCTTTTCCTATTCCCTGACCACCCTGATTTTTAATTCGTAATTTTTCTTTATTTTCAATGCCCGCTGGGATTTTTATTTTTAATCTCTTTCCAGCACCAAGAGTAACTTCTTTTTCTATACCATGTATCGCATCTTTTAGGTCAATCTCAAGGCTAAATAGATGATCTTTTCCTGGTAAATCTGCATTACCCGCACCTCTACCAGAAAAGAAAGTCTTGAAGAGGTCATCTGCATCTCCATCAAAATGATAGGCATACCGTCCACCATCTTCTTGATAATCATTGGAATAGGTTCTAGCTTTCTTCGATGATTCTGTAAATTGTTCATCGTGAATGCCTTTCTCAAATTTTTCACGGGCTTCTTTATTTTCAATTTGCTTGAAAGCTACGCTGATTTCTTTGAATTTTGGCTCCATGTCCTTGTTATTTGGATTTAAGTCAGGATGGAATTTTTTGGCTAGTGCTCTATAGGCTTTTTTGATTTCTTCATCTGTTGCGTTTTTCTTTACACCAAGGATTTCGTATGGATCTTTCATAATCAATTGCCATTTATGAATGTAAAGAATTTTGGATAGAGTGATTTAATAGTCATTAAATACATACGACTAGTAAATCAAAAAAGGTTTTCTTTGCCTATTACTTTTTTTAAAAACTCGCTTGAAAGTCAACCATCACTCTTCTACCTTCTCGGATATAATCGAAGGGATAATCTGCTCTACGCGCTAACGTTTGGTGTGAATTGAATAAGTTGGTTACGTAAAGACCTAGCTGCATACTTTCTGCGAATTTGTAGGATACTCGAAAGTTGACGCTAATCCATGCTGGGACATTCTTCGGACGGTATTGGGGAAAAGAGTAAGGATTGCTATTTGTATTACTTGTGTTGTATCCTGTGAGCGGATCTATTGGACCTTGGTCATTGGTTCGTCTGTATACTGCACCCTGTCTCTGGAGGCTAATAGAGCCTATCCACTTTTCCCATGTTGAGGATATACCAGCATTAGCCGTATATCCAGGTGAGTTTTTAATTTCGTTTGGATGTTTTGAAATTGTAGCATCTAAATTATTATCCAAAAACCGATAGAATCTAGAATAATTAACGAAGGTTGAAAAATATTTAAATGAAGTTAGAAGCTCTGTTTCAATTCCTCTTGTCCCAAGTGTATAAGCATTCACGATTGAATTACTCGTTCCGCTGTAATCAATTGCGTTTTCAAACCTTGTATTAAATCCATTGATGCGCAAATTGAAATTGGAATTAATCGTCCAATCCATTGCAATCTCACTAGTCTTAATTACCTCTGGGCTAATTTTTCTAGGATTATTCGAACCTCCCACATAAGTATTGACACCGAATAATTCCCCAGCCGATGGCTCTCTGAATGCTCTTCCTATCATCGCTTTAAATGTAAGTCTATCCGAAAAAAAATAAACAATCCCACCGCGTGGACTTGTTCTGCGGTAAGTCTTATGCTCGTTAGGCACAAACGGTGCACTTAAGTATTGGCTGGGAATATTATAAGTGGTTGATTCTTGTGTGTTGGGGTCAGTTACTGTTATCCCCGGAATGCCAATCCAATTTTTATATGGCTCATCTATCCCTCGAAATTTAATAGATGTTTCATCATAACGGATACCGGCTGTAAACTCCACTTTATTGTTAAAGAGTTTACCACTCGTTAGCTGCGCAAAAGGAGCTATTTTTAGAATAGGACGATTTTGTATCCACTCCATGGAAGGGTTTAGAGGAAGAAATGCTCCGCTTGGGTTTGTGTTCTGGTCTCCTAGGATATTCATATTTATATTGCTATTATGGCTAATGTCTCCGTTATAAGAAAGTCGATTTCCTTCTACTCCTGCAACAAATGTTCCTCCGTTGGAAAGTAAATAGGTCAATTGTGCGCGCAAGAATAGATTCTCTATTTTTGATTTTAGATTTTCGGTTACACCGGACGGATAATCAGGACTATTCGGTAGTGCCCTGTAGTTATAATCCCAGTATCCGTTATTGTAGCGCATAACGTATTCTTGGCTTAATTTATCTGAAATATTCTTGGAATACTTTGCAGTGAATACATCTCTATATTCAGTTTGTCTGTCTTTTATATCAGGGACATTCTGCAACCAACCATCGAATGCTTGGTAATTCCATTTCTGTCTATGGTATTGAAAAGATAATCCTTTTAAATCACCTTCCCCTTCCAACTTTGTGAACAGGTAATAACTATTACGCTCATCTCGGTGTTGAAATTTTTGCAAAAACCCAAATGCATCTTTTCTTCCTGAGCCGTCATAGTTTGTATAATTATTTCCATCTGTTTCATAGGAATTATAACTAACCACATGAGAAAACATTTTTCCTTTATTGCCAGTAATTAAATCATAAATTCGAGTTCCATAGTCTCCCATTCTGGCTCTAAGTTTTAAAGCTCCGTTTAAATCAGAGCCGGAAAATGTATTCAGAGATATAACGCCGTTAGTCGCATTGGAACCATAAAGTGCAGATCCAGGTCCCCGAATAACTTCTAGAGATTTAATCATATTTAGAGGAGTAATTTCCCAGGTAAGAGCTGTCCCATAAAATAAATCGTTATGTTGAACTCCATCAACAAGCATAAGCAAATGATTGTTATTCCAACCTTCATACATACCCCTTGATGAAACAGTTCTACGATCGTTTACTTGAGAAGGGGCAAAGCCCGGTAGCTGGAAGAGAATATCATTAATAGAAACCCTTCCATAATCTCTGATCTCTTTATCAGAAATTACAGATACAATATTGGGTGCTTCATTTGTTTTCTTTGCAATCTTAGTAGCGGATACTGTTACTTGTCCCTGTAATAAATCGAATACTTCTGTGGCTGCTTGCTCTGCGGCTTTTTCATTTGTCTGCAAGTATGGTTTTAGTTTTTCGGATAAGCGAGAAGAGGATGCGTATTGTTCTAAATTGCTGGGATTTTTTTTCTTATTTGGATTGGACCTGAGGATAAGAGATGTTTTGTTTGCTAATTTCTCTACGATAGACTGATCGCTTTCTTTTAATTCCTCTTTATCTAATTGTAATCCTTCTGATTGATAAATTTCATCGGTGATACTGTAAGCATCTATCATTTGTCCGCTCTCGGGGTCATATACTTGGATGTATAAATTTAAGTTTGAGTCAGAGTTTTTTTTATTGTAAAATCCTTCGAGGAGAAAACGCGCATTAGCCTGCTTTGCCTCCGTTAGTCTTTCTGATGTAGTAGATTTAGTTGAATCAACTGGATTCAAACCTGACCCTTGAATTTTTTTGTTTAGTGTAGATTGAATTTCTTTCTCTATATTTGAGTTTCGATCTGATTCATGAGGTTGAAAATTTCCAATATACACTGTCTTTGATGGAGTAACCTGCTGGGCATGAAGAACTATCGAGTTAAAAAAAATAAGCCCGAGCAAATACAGAGCTAATCTTAATTTACCAATAGAATAGTGAACTGATGAGGAATATACAGTTTTCAAGGTTTTCTCCCATTGCAGGTTTGCGAATTGCAACTCTACTTCTAAAAGAATTCTTGTAAAGGAAAAACTATTTTTTTATTATGAATATTGAGGTTATTCTGAATACAACTACATTCCAATATCTTTACATTCAAAATTTCTAATTTAAAATTACTTCGCTTTCCCATACTTAGCTAAAAACTTTTCTATGAGAGGGAAAATTTCTCTCTTCGCATTCTTTCCCATGACGAGGCAAGCATGACCGTAATTTCCACTGAAGCCTTCGCTCTCAGAAATGGTGTGGAATTCTTTGTATTTAGAATTTACTTTGTTATATACTGACTTGAGACTGCTTGGAGTGGCTACGTTATCGTATCCGCCGGCGATGAATAGAATCGGACAGGTAATTTCAGTTTGCAATTCTGTGTAATTGTATTTTTCGTCAAGAGAAACTATATCGCCACCCTTTGCAACCCAATTGAGCATTTGTGTCATGAGTCCATCTGGAATATTTTCAATACCAACTAGCATTTTCTTAACTGTGTTCTTAGGAGTGACTTGGGGATTATAAAAAAATTCTTTAAGTGGAGAATTAAATAAACTAACGAACGGCAAAATGAACTTAGCCAGTAGTTTTATATCTACTCTCTTAGAAAAAGAAATATACTTCAGAGCAATCTTTCCAAGCACTGGACTAGAGTGTGCAAGGTTACCCGGACCTCCTAGAGAGACGAAACTTTTAATCTTGTCTTTTTGTTTTTTCTGAGAAATTCCAAGATAAGAATATAAAATCATAGCACCCATTGAATGCGCTACCCAATTGATTTTTGGTTTACCGGAAATATTACATACTTCATTTATAATTGCTGGAACATCTTTCTCTACTATATCATCGAAAGAAAAGTTTTCATTTTCTGATTCTGTATAGGATTCACCACAGCCTCTAAGAGATACGGCATACACATCGTAGCCGATAGTCTTTAAATGATAGGCAAGGGAATGGTCTGTGTCTAAATCCATGAAGTATTTATTGGTTATAATTCCATGAACGAGGATAATAGGCATTGCACCCATTAGAGGCTTATGCGGTTTATGCCTGTGAATAGCAAGATTCCAACTGTTATTTGTGATAGCAAAGAAAACTTCATCCGCAATATCAGACACTGGATATTTTTTTAAAAAATATCTTTTATACAAAGGGTAGGTTAAAAATGATACAAGCAGAATGATTGATAGAATCAGCAGAAAGAAGCCACCTAGAATGCTGATGCAAATTAATAAAAGGATTGTGCTCGGAAAGGAAAATTTCTTTGTTTTAGTTTTTTTTTGACTCACATATTTTAAAAAAATTTATTTCACTCCATTGTCAAGTAAAGGAATATTGTATGAACGATTTAAATTATCAACCCTATCGCTCGCCAAATGGCTGGTATATGCTTGCTTTTCCCGAACACTGGGAGGTCGAGGTGATTGAAGAGATTCCTGCATTTTATGATCCAGATGGTGCAGGCGCATTGCAAGTATCTGCCTTTGAAAATAAACTAGGCACCTATGATTTGGCAGAAGAGTTAGCAAGATTCTTGGCTTTTCATAAAATCGAATACGATGAAAACTGCATCGCTAGTTTTACCAATAACCTGGGCAGCAAAATCAAAGCCTGCGAATTTATCTCAGAAGAAAGATTCTGGTTGGTCTATATGATTTCCTTTCGCTCTAAATTAATCGTCTGCACTTACAATAGCGATGAGAAGCCCGACAAAGAGTTATCCATCATGCTCACAAATATCATTAGCTCAATCCGATTCTTACAAGCGGAAAATCTGAATTAGCCATTGCAAGGCATAGAATTACACACTAAAAAGAACTGATAAGGATTTTTATTCGCGGTATCATATTCATAACTTGTCTGCAAAAATACGCAGTTTAGCGTATTGCCATTTTTTATTCAGAGTGATAGAGTTATCCCTATGAAAATACCAATGAAAGAAAAAAAGTTAGTGTATGGTGTCCTAATAGGGGATGAGAGTTTTCAGGCTGCCATCATAGGTCTTTTAAAAATAAGACCGGAAGTTGGCAGTATCATTGAATTCTCTTCACCGGAAGTTGCTTTAAAATTAGATTCTCTTTCTCAAGTTGATTTTTTAATCATTGATTGCCGTTTAGATGGAATTGCATTTTTAGGACAGTCTCGAGTAAGAAGTTTGCAAATTCCTAAATTGATTCTAGCGGATTATAATATTGAGTCAAAAGTATTTGATGCTCTGAAATATGGAGCAACAGGTTATATGTTAAAGGAAGAAATTTATTCGTTTAATAAAATTTTGGAAATTCTAATCGGTAATGGAGTCTATATTTCTCCAACAGCACTATTACAAGTTATCAATTATTTTAGGAAAATGGAAATGTCTGCGTTAAATCCCGAACATCTTACGGAACGAGAAAGGATAGTTCTCAAAGAATTTTCGGAAGGACATGCTCCCAAGCAAATTGCAGAGAATTTAACTATTAGCATCGCCACGGTTCGTTCTCATATTCAAAATATTTATCGTAAACTAGAAGTAAGCAATCAAATCCAACTTATCCAAAGAGTAAAAGAAAAAGGTTTGGTTTAAAATTTGATGAAGTCGAGCATATTCGAGATATATGATAATTTACCTTTCAAATCAAATACAAAAAAAATCAGCTTGTGTATAAGCTTTCACTCACATACAGGCTATTACCCTCAATTTTCTTTGACTGCTTTTTTGCTTTTGCTGCCAAATCTGCAATGTCTACGTAAGACTTGCATTTAGCTGTAGAGTTAGGATCAACTACACCTATGGATAAACTTATTAGAGGATAAAATTTTTTCTCACCGTATCTACTTTCTGCGTGAATACCGCCTGCTTTTAGATCATCCTCTTTATAATGTTTGGAAATAATATTTTTAAACTTTCCCAAAATCACTTCACATCGATAATACCAATTTTCACAGGTAAAAATTACAATAAAATCATCTCCACCTATATGGCCAACTTGACCATTCTCTATCGGAACACATTCAATGAGAATATTTCCTAATGCTTTTATTATTTCATCTCCAGCGGAATATCCATATATATCGTTAAACGGTTTGAAGTTATCTAAATCAAAATAGGCAACACTGAACGGTATTCTTTTTTCTAGAGATCGATTAATGCACTCGTTTATTGGGACACTACCCGGTAAAAGAGTAAGAGGGTTAGCATGTCTGGCATATTTAATTTGCAAGTGCGTAATTTCTTCCAATACATCCATAATAGTTCCGATTCCCGCATACTTATTATTATGCGTGATGATAAATGCAGTATCATTTCTCATTGTGGAAGTTAATTGTTTACTGACTGCCTGAATTGAAATATTTGCATCAATGCTTAATGGAGTTTTATCTATAAAATGCCTAATGGGTTTTTTCCCATGCAATTCTAATCCATAACGAGTGGAAAATAATTTAGAAATAAATAATTCACGAAATATAATTCCCGTTCCTGTATGATTGTCAACTAAGGGTAAGATAGTAAGTGAACTGTTCTGCTGAAACAATAGCATAACTTCTGAAATGGGCATTTCGGAAGAGACTGGTTGAATAAAATTACAAATACTAGATATTGGTTTTGTAGAATTAAATGGATCATAGTCATTATTTGGATTTTCTGAAACAAACAATTGGCTATCAATATGTTTTAAAGGAAAAAGTGCAGGTCTTCCAAAGTAATTTCCTTGTGCGTGCGTTATTCCAAGTTTTTCGATTGTCCTAAATTCTTCTTCTGTTTCAACACCTGTTGCGATTACATTGCAATGAAGGGAGCTTGCAATATTTTGAATGGACGATATAAATTTAAATTTAATTGGATCTTCAGCAATGCCTTCCACAAAATGATTATTTATTTTTATATATTCAGGCAGTATCTCTGACCAGAATTTTAATCCAGAGTAGCTTGTGTCTAAATCATTCAATGCTATTTCAAATCCCATATCTCTGTATTTTTAATGCAGTTTTAAGCATTAAATCACTATTATCCGTTGGTTGATATTCTTTTAATTCAATTACAATGCTACTCGGTGCAATTCCAAATTCTTCAAGAAAATTAAGTAGCATGCTCTGTTCAAAATCTGCCTCTATAAATGTTGATACATTGACACTAATAAAAAGTTTTTCTCTTATACCTAAACTAGCATAACGATGTATAATTGATTCTTGTGTAATTAATTCAAGTTTTTTAAGTAGATTAAAATGATTTGCAATGCTGAATAATTTTGCATTGCTGTGTAACGGACTGTCCGAAGGTCCGCGAATGATTGCTTCATAACCAATTATATTTTTATATGTCAAAGATACAATCGGTTGAATATATAGGTTCACTTTCTTATTAGTGAGAATATGGATTAATTCTTGTTTTATATTTTGCATTTTTTTCTTACGACTATTAAACGAACGAATGGTGCTCTATTAATTAGATCCATAATATTTTTTTTGAAATGAATCAACAAGACTGGAATAAAAGGCATCAAAAATACTTTCGCTTGAATATCTTTCAAAAAATTATCATTTCAGTTACAAAATTGCATTTTAACAAAGGGATAAATATTTTATCATGTAATTGAAACGTAATGTTATAATTGAAAAAATGAATCAATTTAATTTGACTAATCTTTATGCAATAAATACTTTGGCGGTAACTTCGTATTAGGCGAAGAATTATATTTAGAGGCGTGTCATGTCAAAAGAAAAAAAAGAGTTAGAGTGCAAAATGGTTGGTTCAGTAAGTGAAGTGAATACTCAATTAAAACTTCTTTTAGATGCATTTTCAGAAGGCAATATCGTGATTGCTGACGGCGAGGATGTAGTTCGATTGTCGCCTGCTGGTTCTGTATCTCTCGAAATAGATACAAATGTAAAGAGCGAAAAAGAAAAATATATATTGAGATATCTTGGAAAAAACCTAAGCCTGTAGAATCTATTCCACCTTCTTTTACTATTTCATCAAAAGCATTGGAAACAGAATAACTACTCTGTAGTAGCGGATAAGTAGATGTAAATAATATGAGTCATGGTGATATAGGAATTAATGGGGGTTATCTGCGTCTTATACTTTTTTAAATAGGTTTTGAGCCATTCCATTTCTCATGGATTGGGCTTATAATATCGCCAATGAAAAGGACGGTATCTTTTGCGCACCCGAAAGAAGACATTTTAGAATTATTTTTTATTGGAACCAACTTAGCCATGGGAATTCCACGTTTAGTAATTGTTAATTCAGGATAAAGATTTCCAACATCCTCAAGGATTTTTAAACATTGTGCTTTAAATTTTCCAGCTGCAATTTCCATTATTCCCTCCACTAAATTGACTATAGTCATTTCACTATGGTTATTTGAAGTAGTCAAGTGATAATCAACAATTTCAATATCAAGCGCATTGCAATCTATAACTCGTTGGTGCTTTAAAATTTGTAAAACCGCAGCAATATCGTAATTTGCCCATAGATTCAATTATTATTTTTATTTCGATAGAATCCATTTTTTATCTACAAAATTTATTTTTGCAGAATCTGGTAAAAAATTCCTTTCATCTGAAAAATCATTAAAATATAAAATGTTAACAGAATTATTGTTCATCCAAACCGGGGAAAGAATTCCTTCTTTAATACTAAATTCTTCCTCTAATTCATTATTATTTTGATGATTAACAAAATAAATTTTTAAGCCATTCCCGCAATAATAAGCTGGCGTTCCGTCGGGACAATAATCAGCATCAATTAGTTTCGTATAATCGTCTGATATTACAGGATAATTCCAAAACTCATAGTCTTTTCCTGATTTAGAATTGATTAGCATTATTCTACTACCTTCGTAGTATTGTATGACAAGGGAATAATAATTAATTTCAGGGATATGTTCTAAAAATCGGTAGAATCTACTTACTTCTGTGTTTCCATCTTTCAAAATTAACTTTTCTCCATTCTCTAGTGAAAGAATCAATTCATTTACATTTCGCTGAACGAGTTTACTGAATTCAATTTTCTTTAATTGAATTGGTTCAATTTTATTATAACATTCAAATGAATTAGAAATTCCTTCACAAATAGCTTTCCATTTTTGGTTTGGCGCATAACTATGAAAATTTCCCGGAGATTCTTTCACGATGTAGCCAGAAAAAACCCAACCACGTCCAAATTTAGATTCTATTAACACCCAGTGGTCTTTAATGCTATTTACAATATCTTCTCTGGAATCTGTTTCTATATGCTTTAGCTTAGTGCGAAAAGGTAATAAATAAATGGATTTACTTTTTATATCTGGCTTTTCTCGTAGATGAATTCCTGATTTCGATGAAGTCCAAAAATAAATTTCTTCTTCTTTTTTTATATCTTCTTTTTGAACATTTATTTCCTTTGGGAGTTCAATATTTTTTTCTTTGCAAAATCCAAAAAGGAGAATTAGTAATAAGAGTTTAGAGAACATCATAATTAGAATATTTTTTTCTGTTTAACAACTTTCATTTGATTTTTTCCACTGTAACAACAAATCACCGTTATCCACTACAGCTCCAACGGAGCGCAATACCTCTCCGGCATGGGTGCAAGCCCATGCCGACTATTTCTATTTGTTTCAAATCCTAAAGCGGAGGTTTATCGGCTTCCGGGTTTTGCCGCAGATATTCTTCAACTGTCTGTTGTTTTTTGGCGAGTCTAGACAAGTGGTCGTTAATGATGTTGGCAAAGTTAAGTTTTCCGTTTACGATTTCGAATCTTTCTGATTCCATTGTGCCTAGATCAATTTCATCTTTGATTTCATTTGCTTTTTTAGCAAGGTCTTCTGCTTTTTTCCAATAGGGAATTGCTTCTTTGTAAAACCCTTCCGCTACTTTGAAAGATTTTTTTAGATCATAGGCGTAGTCTAGATTTTGAAAGTATACATGTCGTTTGTCATAGAGAGAGGCTATTCGCATATAGGCGCGCATGATTTGTAAGTTCATGTGCATACTCACGAGTAGCCTGTATTTATGATATTCCTTTTCGTTCTTCACTTTGCATAGAGCATTGTTTGGTTGACGAAACCGGCTTTCTAAACCAATTTTTAAAAAGTAAATATCTTTTCTTAAATCATCTTCACCGTAGTGGAGTTTGAGACCATAGAGTTCGTAGTAATCTTCTAAAAATCTTGGATTCCATTTGTGTAGTTTGTAAGGAACCCATTCGGAGAATTTTGTTTTTACTCCGTTCATTTCGTAATCGTAGTTGTAGTTTAGATCTACTTCAGCGGCTAAGCTAGAGTAGGCTAGAAGGAGTAAGGCTATATAAATTTTTTTAGGAATTAATTTCATGGATGTATTTTCCGAGAATCGAGAATTAGCGAAACACTATTTAGATTGTCGGAAAAGAAAACTTCATTCCATAGATGGTTTTCTTCTATCTATGGCAGGCTTTTTACTTTGTATAAGATGACCTTTGCTCATCTCCGGTCTAGCTACGCTTATTTCTTCGGTAATTGTCCGGACTAAATTGCCCTTACTACCCGACCTAGACCGAAGCTACAAGCGTAGCTGAACCGGTGATGAGTTATAGGATACTTATATTCACCTAAACTCCGCTTCTGCTTCGAAGCGAGTGAATCGTTCTGGAAAAGGAAGAGTAAATTCGATTGTCTTACGCTTGAATGGATGTTTGAACTTGATGGACTGCGAAAAAAGTAAAAGTCCATACTGGGAGAATTCATTTCCTGTTCTCGAATACAGCATATCGCCCACAACCGGACAGCCCATATTTTGAAAGTGAACACGAATTTGGTGAGTGCGTCCTGTTTCGATTTTGATTTCGGCTAGGGAAAAGTTTCGGCTCTTGCGAGAAGAAATGGATTTCATAATCTTGTAGGTCGTAATTGCTTTACGTCCATCTTTACGCACGCACATTTTGAGTCGCTCTGTAGGATGACGTCCAAGGGGTAATTCTATTCTACCTTCCGGAAGTTGCGGAGTTTGCACAAGCCACGCATAATAGGTCTTTTCCACTTCTCGTTTTTGAAACATGCTAGAAAGCTTTATATGAGCTTTGTCTGTCTTTGCAATAATCATTAAACCCGAAGTGGGCTTATCTAATCTATGCACGATTCCGGGACGAATTTCCCCACCTATTTGGGAAAGGTTTTTGAAATAGTAGAGAAGTCCATTTACGAGACTAGGAGAATCGTCACCGGGTCCGCCATGCGAGGCTATGCCTGCTGGTTTATTGATGATTACAAATTCCTCTTCTTCATAGATTATCTCGATTGGCATTTCGACCGGTTCTAGATTAAGCTTTGGCTTTGGGGGAATTGTGATTTCAAATACTTCCCCTGATTTTACCCTAAAATTGGGTTTTAGCTTGTATTTTGGGTTCGAGACACAAAGAATATGTCCGTTTTTAATCCATTTTTGGATAGATGTTCGAGAAATATCGTCTCCTGTGGATTGCGCGAGGAATTGGTCTAGGCGGAAGTCGTTTTGGTCTTCCTGAACGTTAATTGTTATTATCATGAAATTTCGTTTAAGGTATTAAAAATGGTTTTAAAATAAAATATATATTTCTACTGTGGTAATATTCAAAATTCATTATTAGAAAGGAAGCATTTATTTATGAATAGACAATTTATTAAAACTGCCCTCGTGATCGGGATTGTATCTACTTCGTTAGCATTTTGTAGTTCTAACGACAAGAAAGCCGCTCCAGATCCAAAAGATACTAAACCTGTGGAAGATACAAAGCCTACTGATAGTTCTGCCGCAGAGCCAAAAGATGTTAAGCCTGTTGATGATGCAAAGGATGCAAAAGATTCCACCGTTGCTAAACGTGACCTAGCGAATCCTGGTGAAGAGTTATTTGCTCAATTGAATGAGTCTTTAAAATCTGCTCGTTATCCTGACGGTAAAGCTATTGAAGGATTTGCTTACAAAAAATGGGAAATTCCTAACAAGAAAGATTTTATTAAGTGGATAAAAGATTCTGGAGCCGTATTGAAGAAAGGTCTGGATGATCTTCCTGCAATTTATACCTTAGAAATTGCTGGGCACACAGATACTGTTGGTCCTGAAACTCCGGAAGGGGCAAAAAAAGGAAATATGTTCTACTCTGAGCAAAGAGCAAAAGAAGTTAAACAAGCTCTTGTTAAGTTAGGATTCCCTGAAAAGAGAATCGCAACCAAAGCAATGGGTTCTTCTAATCCAATTCCTGGCATTCCAGGAGAAAGTGCTCAAAACAGACGTGTTACATTCCAATTCCTTGTAACAGAAGCTCCTGCAACTGATTCTACTGACAGCGCTCCAAAGACAGACGTTAAAGACGAATCCAAATAATTTAAAGTAATTGCATTTCGACTTACGCTCCCTTCGACTTCGCTCAGGGAGCGGTGATATTTGACTCTGATCAAGAATTATCCCTGTCATTTCGAACTGCCTTACCGTGAGAAATCTATCTGCCTTAATGCAATAGTTCTAAGAGAGATAGACCTCTCACGAAGAAGCATGTTCGAGGTGACTGTAAGGTTTTTTTACCCATGAAAGTTTATGAATACAAAGGTTGCTCTACTTGTAAAAACGCTCTTAAGTTTCTAGATGCAAAAAAAATTCCCTACACCAAAATTCCAATTCGAGAAAACCCACCAACACTTACTGAGCTGAAGAAAGCTTTGAAGTTTCTGAATGGTGATACTAAAAAACTATTTAATACTTCCGGTCAAGACTACAAAGCTCTCAATCTAAAAGATAAATTACCTGCGATGAATGAAGAAGACAAATTGAAGCTATTGAATTCAAATGGAAACTTAGTCAAAAGACCGTTTGTTATTTCTCCGGACTTCGTTTTAGTTGGTTTTAAAGAAGAAGACTGGAAGAACGTATTTTAGATTCGGTCGAAGCCTTTTCCTTCTCTGAGCACTTCCATTTCATCAGTAGTAAAATCGAGAATGGTAGACATTTCTACTTTTGCAATTCCCCCATCGATGATCGCTTCTACTTGATTTCCGAATAAATCTTCTAGATCATTAATATCAGTGAGATAAGCATCTCCTGAAAAAACGGAAGTGCAAGTCAATGTGCCATCATGCACTTTCAGTAATTCTTGTATAAAAATGCTTTCCGGGATTCGAATACCGATTGTTTTTACTTTTGTATTTGCAACTGTCCAGCGTGGTATATTTCGATTAGCCTTTAGAATAAATGTAAACGGTCCGGGTGTAATTCGTTTCATCAATTTGAATGCATCGTTTGGTAGAAATTCTACATACTCTGAAACAGTTGATATATCGGGGCAGAGAATCGAAAGAGGTTTGTGCTTATCTGAATGTTTTAGCTCGTGTAACTTTTCAATTCCTTTCTTTGATTTGGAGTCCGCGATGATTGCGTATACCGTATCCGTTGGAAAAATATAAACGGCACCATTTTTAAGATTTTCTGAAATGGCTTTTAGTGCACGAATTTCTGGATTTTTAGGATGAAGGTTAAGTATCATAGCGTTCGACGTATCGGAAAACAGTCTAATTTGATTTTTTAGATTCGGGTTCTAAGTTTAAGGGGTTACACACTGTATTGCGCCCTTTATAGCTCTCTAGCATTTTATTGTAATCTATGACTCCATCGTCATTGAATAAATCTCTACGGATATAATGCTCTCCATTTTCGTAATAATTGCCAATACTATCACAATCATTGATGTCAATATTGGCATGGCTTTTTTCTCTTTCCACAATTGGCTTGGAAAAATACCAAGCCAAGTATGAGGTAAATGGCAAATGCTTTCATTTTATTTTTTTGCTGGCTCTGTTGTCGGTGTTGGAGTAGTCTTTGCATCTTTTGATTCTTTTGCGTCTTTAGAATCCTTTGCATCTTTCTTAGGCTCAGGATTTGGTTTATCCAATTCCTTATTTGTATTTAATTCGCCATATTTATTTGTGAGCCCCTTTTTAATTTGTTCTCTTTCTTTCTCTCTTTCTTTTTCTCTTGCAACAAATACAAGTCCGAGTGAATCATCGTATTCTTTTAAATATTCTTTTGGAATATAGTCATCATCTAATAAAAGATTCTTGCTAACTCGTTCTGGTAGTTTAAGATTTTTATTTTTATGTTTATTGATAGTGTAATAGATTTTGAACAGACTTTGAAGTGCATTTTTTTGTTCATATAATGCATCTATATGATTGGATTTCGCAGTCAAGACTTGTGAAGATGTAGAAAATTCATTCGCTATCACAAGTTGCTTTTCTAATACCGGATAAATATTATCATCCGTATCAGAGTTTACTTTTAAATCCACTAGTTGAAAGGAAGCTTCCGCGTAGAGCTTATTGTAAGTATCCGCATACTTCTTTGAAAAAGCTTGTGCCTCTGTATTTAAATCAATATAGTTCTGTTCAAAAATTCTTCTAGAAGAGATATAATTCTTTTCTTGGAATTTGATACTTGCGTCTACATAGTTTTTCATGATAACGCCGAATTTAGGCTCTGCATCAAAATTCAAAAAAGAGCTTTTCATTTTTTTTAAGTGCTTTAAATTATTTCTTTTATAATCCGCTGAAACAATTTGTGGATCTACAGTCACTGTGCCTGTTTCCATCTTGAGAGGTTTTCCTTCCTCTTTTTTTTCAGTAGGAGTCTTTGCTGCTTCCGGTGCACTCGGTGCATTCTTTACTTCTTTAACGCTTACTTGACCAAAAAGAGAAAGCGTAAAGCAAAATAGAAAAGGAATCAAACTGAGTTTACTACATGTCGTGGGGGAATTGGATTTAATAAATGTAAAGAAAGAAGTATGCGTTTTCATAGTATACTTATTATCGACATTTTTACACTTTACGTAAGAGTGGGTGTATGTTAATTTTAAAGTCTGCCTCTCCTAGAAGACAGCAAATCCTAAAAGACCTAAAACTAAAATTTCTAGCTGAGCCTTCTCATATAAACGAAGATGCAAGAATAAAAGAGTCTCCCCTTTCCTATCTACAAAGAGTAACAATTGCTAAATTGGAGCTAGAAAAAGCAAAATCAGGGAAAGTTTATATTTCCTCCGATACAATTGTTGTCTTGGAAAATCAAATTCTTGGAAAGCCAGTAAATTTTACCGAGGGTATGGAAATTCTCGCGCGACTGTCGGGAAAAGCTCATACTGTTTATTCAGGAATTGGAATTGCTAAGAAAGGCGAGGTTTTTTATGACTACGATGAAACAACAGTTGAGTTTAAGCCTTGGGGAAAAGAAGAAATTGCTGTTTATTTGAATGAATGCAAACCCTACGACAAAGCAGGATCATATGGAATTCAGGATGAAAAAAGCCCAGTTCTACGCTTTACTGGATCGTATTCGAATGTGCTGGGCTTTCCGTTAAGAAAGTTCTACCAACACTATTCAATTTGGAAGGAATTCTTAAGCCAATAAATCTAAAATTGCCCCACGATCAACAGGGACTTTGCCCTTGTCTGACATAGCCTGACGACCATTTTTAAAATCTTTAAAGGCAGATTGGTTAAAATAGTTGTCGTTAGAGTAAACCTTGTTTACTTGTTCTATTGGAGCGTAAGTATAGATTGGTCGAATGTAAGCGAGTGGCTCAGAAACGAGTGATATTTTTTGTGCACCTTCACCAAAGTTCATAATGTTTTACCTCTTTTACTTATCGGATTTAGTGTACCAGAAATATGGCAGAAAAACAAGCAAAAAAAAAGGAAATCACAGAATTTAAGAATTTTCCAGAGTTTCTAGCTCAATACCAAGCTAAAAAGTCATTGCCACAGGTATTTATCTATGTTTCTACGGATTCTTTTGAATTTGATTTAGTCACAGAAACCTATCGAAATGAGCTTACTACAAGCGGTGAGCCTTTAGAAGTCGTAGTTTATGTGGCAGAGAGTGGTGACTTTGAAAAGCTTTTCTCTGAGATGTTTAATTTCAGCATGTTTTCAAGCCAGAAGCTTCTTATCATTCGCTCCGGCGCTGATTTCTTTAAATCAATCCTGACTGCTGGAAAAAAGGAAATGTATGACTCCTTCAGACGAAATATTCCTAATCTCGCCGAAAAAGTCTATGTTCTATTGCACTATGATTCTAAGGATATTCCTGCAAAGCTAGCGAATCTTTTCGACAATCGATTTGCCCTATTAAAAAATCGTAACTTTTACGCGGACGAGAGACGTCCTGCCCTAGAAGGAATTCTAAAAACCGAAAAGGTTCACTTAGAAGACGCTGCACGAGACGAGTTCATTCATCGAATTCAACCGAACACAGGCGCCTACATCAAAGCAATTCGTAAATTGAAGCTAATGCTTAATAAAAAGGAATTTACCCTTCCTGATATAGAAGAGGTGCTCTTCAATCGGGCAGAATTTAACCCATTTCAGTTGGTTGATTTGCTCTTTAGCAATAATAAGCATGAATTCTTTCGGGAGTTTTCCAAGTTTAAGCCTGGACCGGAAAGCACATTCGTCTATCTTTCTTTACTCACAGCCCTTCTAAACCGAGCAGATGAAGTAAGAAAGGCAAAGATTCTACTTAAACGGTTTAGAGATGAGAATGATGCTGAGTTTTTTAAATACTTAGGCATGGCTTCTTATTCGGATGGTAGAAAGAAGTTCACAAAAGGACGACTTCGTAGAGAAACTAGGCTATTTACAAAGCAAGCCCTTGACTTTCTCTATGCATTGGTCTTGGATCTCAATATAAAGGCAAAATCTAGCTCGATTAAGGATGAGGGTAATTTTTACATCATGAGAGAGTTCGATAAATTATTTGCAATACTATCATCGAGTTGACATTTTATTCCCTCCTTCCATTATGTCTCTTACCTTATTAGAAATTCTTTTTGTTTTAGAAAAAGAATGCTTTTAAGCCGAAAATAGATGTATGGAGAAGAAATTGATACAAGAGTTAGAACCTTTGTCCGTGAGTAGCTTTACCCCTTTTTCAACGCCAGCTTTTTCCAGTTCCGATCTTTTTGCTATGCACAAAGTTATTCTAAATTGTGCAGATAGTTTCACCGAATACCTAAATAAATCAAAAGAACCAATTCGTTTTACTGATAATGTGGTTCCTTTAAAAAAGGAATTTATAAAATTTACTACATTGCCAGACAACTTTCAAAGTCTATTCGGGGAAATTTAAACGGCAAATCTTCATTCACCGGTGCTTGGTAATGAAAAAGAAAATTTTGTATGTAGACTTAGATGGTGTCCTTGCGGATTATGAATCTGCAAAAGCAATCACAACAGAAAAAGAGAGAAAGCAAAAAGGTTTTTTTGAAAACCTCCCACCCATTGAAGGCGCAATTGAAGCTTTCAAAAAATTATCAAAGAAATACGAAACCTATTTTTTATCCACAGCTCCTTGGACAAATATTCATGCACCTTCTGAAAAAAGAATCTGGGTTGAAAAGCATCTAGGAAGATATGCATTTAAAAAATTAATTCTAACGCATAACAAGGGTTTGCTTAAGGGCGATTTTTTAATTGACGATCGAACCAGGAATGGAGTCAAAGAGTTTGAAGGTGAGCATATTCACTTTGGATCAGAAAAATTTAAAACTTGGAATGATGTCCTGGATTACTTATTGTGATTGAAAAACTAATCGAATTCTCGATAAAAAAAAAGTATATAGTTATTGCCTTAACACTCATTGTCTCCTTAATCGGACTTTTCAGTGCATCTAAACTCTCCGTCGATGCTGTGCCCGATGTGACTAATGTGCAAGTATCCGCTGTGACTACTTCACCCGGACTTTCTCCAATGGAAGTAGAGCAGTTTATTACAAACCCTATCGAGTTACAGTTAATGGGAATTCCGGGAGCAACGGAGATAAGATCAATTTCGCGCACTGGCATTAGCAGTGTAACAGTGATCTTTGATGACAATGTAAATATTTGGTTTGCTAGGCAATTAGTAACTGAGAGACTCAAAGTAGCTGACAAAGAAATTCCACCCGAATACGGACAACCGGAATTATCCCCTGTCGCTACTGCATTAGGGGATATCTATGAGTTTGTGCTAACGTCGGATAGACATAGCCCAATGGAGCTTAGAACTTATATTGATTGGGAGTTATCAAAAAAACTTAAATCTACACCGGGAGTAATAGAAGTAAATTCTATCGGTGGGGAAGCAAAAGAATACCAAGTAATCATTGATCCAAGAAACCTTGTAACGCATAATCTTACATTGTCGGAAATTTACGAAGATATAAAATCAGCCAATACAAATACAGGTGGCGGTTATATCATAAAAGGAAAAGAGCAGGTTGTAATACGAGGCGAGGGACAGTTTGAAGGAATAGATGAAATCACTCGAGTAGCTGTTAGAACAGCAGCCGACGGAACACCTTTGTTACTCGGTCAAATTGCTGAAGTGAAAATTGGACCGGCTTTGCGATTCGGAATAGCCAGTAAGAATCAAAAAGAAGTAGTCGGGGCTACTGTCATTATGCTACTAGGACAAAATTCTAGAAATGTAGTAAGTGATGTAAAACTTAAGATTAAAGAAATCGAAGCAAATCTTCCAGAGGGAATGAAGATTGAGCCTTTCTATGATAGATCAGAATTTATCAACCGTGCTTTATCAACCATATTTATTAATCTAACAGAAGGCGCACTGCTTGTATTAGTCACACTTATTGTAACTCTAGGAACAGTAAAGGGTGGAGCGTTAGTTGCAATGGCAATTCCTATTTCTATGCTTTGTGCGGTTATATTTATGAAGCAATTAGATGTTGTTGGAAATCTAATGAGCTTAGGAGCGCTCGATTTTGGATTGTTAGTAGATGGCTCTATCGTCATGCTTGAATCCGTAATGGCAGGCTTTGTTGCAAAGAAATACTTATTCCAAAAACCAATGAACAAATTCGAAATAGCAAAGATCACAGAAAGCATTATCCTCGAAAATTGCAATCGTGTTGGACGGGCGGCGGCGTTTTCAGTAGCGATTATCATGCTTGTCTATTTGCCTCTTATGGTTTTGGAAGGAGTCGAAGGAAGGATGTTTCGACCGATGGCGATTACTGTTGCTTTGGCGCTAGGAGCGGCACTTTTATTTTCTTTGACTGTATTTCCTGCAAGCTTAGCGATTGCATTTCAGAAACCTATTTTTCATAAGAGTCACTATTGGGATTGGTTGGAAGAAAAATATCGTATCTTATTGATTTGGGGCTTTCATCATAAAAAAAGAATTTCTTCTACTGCAATCGTGCTGGTAGGCTTATCGCTATTACTCGCAACTACTCTTGGTTCTGAATTTATTCCCCGAATAGATGAAGGGGAATTAGAAATGGACGTTAAGCGCCTTCCCTCTACATCGATTGACTATTCGAGAGACTTGAATATGGAAATAGAAAAAATTCTTACAGAATTTCCAGAAATTAAATCTGTTGTATCTAGAGTTGGTAGGGGAGAGTCAGCAGCAGAGCCAGCCGGAACAGATGAAACTAGTATTATGATAAAACTAAAAGACAGAAGCGAGTGGAAGACTGCTAAGACAAGAGAAGACTTAATGACTGCAATTAAAGAAAAAGTCTTACAGAATATTCCTTCTAGTTATATCAGTATGTCACAGCCCATAGAGAATAGGATTAACTCCCTATTAGCCGGTTCAAAGGCAGATATTGTCGTTAAAATTTATGGAGATGATTTAGACACATTGAAGCGGTTAGGGGAAGAAGTGGCTTCTATCATGAAGGAAATTCCAGGGACAGGAGACATTCGTGTGCAAAGAGTTCTCGGCCTTCCCGTGCTTCGAGTCAATGCAAACTATGACTTAATGGCTCGCTATGGTGTGTCTGCTTCAGAAATTTTACGAACAGTAGAAATGCTACGTGTGGGAACTAACGCAGGAAAAATATTTGAAGGACTCAAACGCTTTGATTTGGTTCTTAGGCTTAATTTAGATATTATAAAAGATGTGAAGCAAATAGACAATATCCCCGTGATGACGGCTACAGGTAAAACAATTCCACTCGGTCAAGTCGCAGACATCGAATTGATTGAATCAGCTGCCTCTATCCAAAGGGAAGGCTTAAAGCGTCGGCTATTTGTAGAAGTAAATATACGAGGACGCGATCTTGTAGGATATATAGAAGAAGCACAAGAAAAAACAAAGGTGGTTACTGGTAATATGCCGCTTGGTTATGAACTAAAATGGGGCGGGCAGTTTGAAAATTTCACAAGAGCGAAGAATAGGCTAATGCTCGTTGTTCCCATAGCACTTGCAATTATCTTTGGAATGCTGATTCTCGCTTTCGGAAATGTATACTATGCAATTGGTGTTTTTATGGTTGTGCCATTAGCCGCATCGGGTGGAATTATTAGTTTAGTGCTTAGAGGTCTTCCTTTTAGCATACCTGCCGGAGTTGGGTTTATCGCTGTGAGCGGTATAGCAGTATTAAACGGTGTTGTATACGCATCCACACTCAAAGACAAATTAAAAGAAGGAATAGAATTATCTCATGCAGTTCGTGTTGCTGCTATTGAGTCACTTCGTCCTGTTATGACGACAGAGTTAATTGCGGCTATTGGTTTTATACCGATGGCAATTTCGAATATGGCAGGTGCAGAAGTCCAACGCCCATTAGCCACAGTAGTAATCGGTGGAGTCATCATCGCTACCATTCTTTCCCGTCTACTTCTACCAATTACTATGGAGTATCTACTTACAAAAGCAGAATACATGGAAGAAAAAAAACAGGCAGAGATTGAAGTAACAAAAACAAATCTCATTGCTCTTTTAGACCAAGGAGAAAGTGAGTAATGTGTCTTTCTCGCAATAAGTAAGAGTCCGTTAGCCGATCCATCCTATCAATTAAAGTTTGTAGCCTAGTTCGGGAGTCAGTTTAATTTTACTTCTCACAAATTTTCCAGATCCTTTGCCGGCTACTTCATTTTTCATCGTTTTTAAATATCATTCAATCTTATTGGATTTACGAAATAGCAAATATAACAGTGGACCAAATGAACCTGCTGCCAATGTAATGATGATCCATGGCCACGGGTTGCGATTCGTTGCCTTTGCATCACGCCACATCCATACCATGAAAATAGTAAGTGCTATGACTAAATCTACCCATACTTGTATTCCTCCAAAGTTTTTGAATTGATGCTCGAAAATTCCTCGAACACCATTTTGCCAAACAGCCAATGCTGTTAGAATAGAGAACAAAAGCGTTACTACAAGTAAGACTATTTTGATCAGTCCATTCCTATTTGTTTCGATGTTCATTCTATTATTCTCAGTTGATTTAGTTTCCATTGTTTTTCTCCTTTTTGATTGTTTTTATTTTAAGTGTTGGTTGCTCTTTCATGAAGCCATTAATAAGTTCTGTGAATGCTTTATTCGTTTCATAAATTCTGTCAGTGTCTTTTGTTGCGAGCCAATCGAGCATTAGCCCCCGATAGAAAGAAAGTATCATCGTTGCATAAATTTTGGATTTCTTTCCATACTTTAGAGAAATCATGCTTTCGATTTCTATAATCCAATTGTGAAGAACTTCATTGAAAAATAATTTATATTTTTCCGTATCTCTTAATGCTCTAACGTATAACTCAAGAAATAATAGCAATGGCTTTTTGTTCTTATCGAAATATATCGATTCAATGAAAATCTCGGAAACTTCTACGAAGGTTTTATTCGGGTTCTCATGGAAGATTTTTTTTAAAGTGCTTTTATGCTTTGTGCTTAAATGAATGAAGACTGAATGTATTAGATTATCAAACGATTCGAAGTAATAGATAAGCATCCGCGCGCTAGTTTTTATTTCTTTTGCGATGTCTCTCAGGCTAAGATTGTTTAACCCCTTTTTGGACAGGACTGAAATGATTTCTTCTAAAATTTCTTCACTAGCTTGGTTTTCAGGTTTCCTACTCATATAATAAATGTAACAAGTGTTACATTTATTGTCAATAGATTTAAAAAAAAATCTTTACTTTTGCCTTTAGGTTCATAGGCTTGGATTGCCAATCCAGAGAGTGAAGTTCGGGTGTTGCGCACTATCTCTATTGATTAAGTGCTTGCGCATACTATTTATTAAACGCTAGTGCGCCGGGCTCTCAACTATTGTCAATTTTTTGAAGAGACAAAAAATTGACACCGTTTCGATCCCTAACACTTAGTGATTTGAAAAACAAGTTTGTATAACTTGGACAGGCTTTTTAGTTTTTTTCTTGATTGTTTCTTAGTTGTAAGGAATTTTTAGTTGAATTGCTATACTTTTACATGGTAGCCTCGTGCAAAGTTCTGTCTAAAACGCTGCAAAGTCCAAAAACTCGTTAGTTCTAAGCTAGGTAGTGTAGGAACTATTTTTTCCAATGTTGCTTTAACTAATAAGCGCCACATACCCAGTAGGTCAAGTTTCAGTAGATAGACAAAAATCCAACAGCGAGATTTTCCAAAAGCTAAAGCAAGTTCTCCAAGTTCAATCCAGTCTGTGTTTCTTGGACGAAAGTTTACTCTTTCTAAATTTTGCCCTTCTTCCTGGTATTCTGTTTTTACTTTTTTGGGTTTTGGTAACAAACCTGTATGAGTCACAGTTCGATAACGACGCAGTAGTTTTCGAAGGTAAACGGTAAAATGTTCTTTACGCTTTTTATTTTTCAAATAAAATTCTTTAAGTAAACATTCTGGAATTAAAAGAGTGGAAACAGTATTTTCGCGTTCATCCAATTTATCCATAACAAAGGTATTAGAATTTCTAAAAATTATCATACCTACACTAGGTCAGGAAAACAATTTTTTGAGCGGGATTTTTATAAAAAAATTTAAAAAAAGGAAAAATTATAAATTTAAATTCCTCTCAGCATTTCTCCAAGCTTCGAGATAATATTTATAACGTTTTCTTTTTTTATCTAAGTCTTCCCCGAAACTTCTGTCATCGGTAATATAGATTTTATCAACTGCAATTTCTGCGAGGCTAAGATTGTTTTTCCTCGCGTATGCCCAGAACTCCATTGGAAATGCATATCCATTCTCGGTAAATGTATAATTCTTTAAACTAGATGTGGCATATCGCTTGAAGCCGCAAAATGCATCAGTAATATACCAACTATATTTTTTATTGATAGCTGTGGTTATACGGCGATTAATCTCTACTCGATCTTCCGGTGGGACTATGCCGATTGATTTTGATTTAGGAGCATAACGACTTCCACTCACCACATCTATCTTTCGGTTGTAATTAGCGAAACGCTCTAGATCTTTAGGTTGATGCTGTTCATCACAATCCATTGTAATGAGATACGGATAATTCTTATTAATCCCAAATTCAAATCCATAGATCAAACTAGAACCATAGCCCGCATTTTTTTTGTGATGCACATAAACGTAAGGATGTTCTTTTTGAATTGTATCTAAGACAAAATTTGTCCCATCGGCGGAGCCATCATCCACAAAAAGAATATCTGCATAGTCGAGACAAGCGGCTATTGTGCGTATTGCGACATCGTAGACAGTTGTCTTTTCATTGTAAACAGGGATGATGACTAGAAATTCTTTCATGGTTAATCGGTTTGGTACGTTTGTTGTAGGTGACGCATATATGCGTCACCTACAACAAACGTACCACCCACAACGATTTTTACAGCAAATTCGTAATAGCCCCGTTCGATGCAGATTGAACAAGATGCGCATACTTTGCTAAAACCCCTGATTTGTAGCGGGGCTCTGGTTTTTTCCAGGCTTTTAAACGCTTTGCAATTTCTTCGTCTGAAAGTTTTATTTCTAGTAAGTTTTTGTTGGCGTCTATCGTTACGGTATCACCTTCTTGGACAATCGCAATCGGTCCGCCATCAAATGCTTCTGGAGTGATATGACCTACTACTAGACCATGCGTTCCGCCACTGAAGCGGCCATCTGTCATTAGCCCCACATCTTCTCCAAGACCTTTACCTATAATGGCAGCGGTAACAGCAAGCATTTCACGCATTCCAGGACCGCCCTTTGGACCTTCGTAGCGGATAATGATTACATCTCCCTTTTTGATTTTGTCTGCCATGATTGCTTGAAAGCAAGCATCTTCCGAGTCAAACACCTTGGCAGACCCTGTAATATCAAATTTATGCAAACCAGAAATTTTTGCAACGGCACCATCGGGAGCAAGGTTTCCTTTTAGAATAACAAGCGGACCGGAGGCAAACAGTGGTTTGTCTTTAGAGCGCACTATGATTTGGTCTTTTGCGAGGTTTGGCATATCTTTTAGATTCTCAGCTATTGTCTTTCCGGTTACAGTTAAACAATCTCCATGGAGCATTCCATCGGCTAACATCTGTTTCATCACACCGTGAACGCCGCCTACTTTATCCAAGTCAAACATCGCATATTTTCCACCTGGCTTTAAATCAGCCAAGTGTGGGGTAACTTTGCTTATCCGGTCAAAATCTTCTAAGCTAAGTCCAACGCCCATTTCTTTTGCAATTGCGATTAAGTGGAGAACTGCGTTAGTAGATCCACCTAGAACTAAAACTATACGGATAGCATTTTCGAATGCTTTTTTCGTGAGGATCATTTTGGGAGTAATATTCTTTTTAATTAATTCCTGAATTGCAATTCCCGCTTCGTAGCAATCGTTCGCCTTACGCGCACTAATCGCAGGCATGGATGCAGAACCCGGTAGACTCATCCCGAGTGCCTCTATAGCGGATGACATGGTGTTAGCCGTATACATCCCACCACAACTTCCAGCACCTGGAATCGCAGTTTGTTCAACGCGTAAAAATTCTTCTCGTGTAATTGTTCCAGCGTTAAATTTTCCAACTGCTTCAAATACAGAAACGATATCCACATCATGACCGTCGCAAGTCCCAGGCATAATCGAACCACCATAAACGAAAATAGACGGAATATCAAGTCTTGCGAGAGCCATTAAACAACCTGGCATATTTTTATCGCACCCGCCGATTGCGACCACTCCATCAAAACGCATTGCATTAGTCACCACTTCAATCGAATCCGCGATTACTTCTCGTGAGGGTAATGAATAATGCATCCCTTCATGACCCATAGAAATTCCATCGGACACAGTGATTGTATTAAAAATTTGTGGCATCCCACCGGCTCGGCGGATACCTTCTTTTACCTTCTCAGCTAGTTTGTTGACGTGCGAATTACAAGGTGTAATCTCTGACCAAGTAGATGCGACACCAATCATTGGCTTCTCGAAATCTTCGTCTATAAATCCTACTGCTCGGAGCATAGCACGGTTAGGCGCTCTCATGTCTCCACTGGTTGTCATACTGCTTCTGCGTTTTAAATTTTCTGCCATTGTTTTTCCTCTAGGTATTAAGTGTTATATTTTTAATTATTGCAATACTTTTATTTAATTTTAGGAAAGGCTTTATTGTAAAGGCTTTTATGTTTTGAAGTATTTTTTTCTAAATACGCATATAAAGTCATTTTAGGAATGAAGACATTTATATAAATTAGATTCATTCCTTCTGACAAATAGAGTTTACTTCTTATTATGCGCTAATTTTTGCTAAAAATAAATTTTGAATCATCTTTAGACTGTCATTCCCGAAATCCCAATTTATTCGCTTCATTCACACTTAATGCCAAGTGATGTTCAATGCTGTAAAATTTAAAAAAAAGAAGTTAACGCAATAGATGGTAGGATAGGCATCCTTGTCTGTCCAAGAACAGGTAAGGATGCTTAGTCTTCATTAAATTGACAGCATCGAACAATTTCGGGAATTTCTATTTGTTTAATACGTCCATACAATCTTTCGCGAAGGATTCTAATTGTTTTTCTAAAAATGGATTCGCTTTTTTTACAAAGGATTCAGAATAAAGATTTTCAAAAGCTGAAAACTTTGCTGGATATTTTTACTAAGTAGAGTCTTATTAGTCTTAGCCTCTACTAACTCAAATTCAAATTCTGTATCGAGTTGATGATGGGAAAAAGGTAATCCAAAGGGTAATAAATAGATACCGAATACACTTAATCCGTACAAAGTATATGTTCTTTTAATATCTGTTTTTAAAATCTTTCCACGCAATATAAAATCGGCATCTTTACTATCAGACTCAGTGGCTACATATACTTCTTTGAATTTTTGATAAGACTGGATTTCTTTTTTCAAAGCATAAGTTAGGACTTTATTGGTTTGATAAAAAGCAAACGGCTCAAATATTCTTTTATGTGAATTATCTGTTTCCCAAAGAACGAATGGGAACAAAATATAACCCATGTCAGTTTCATAATCTTTCTGCCTCAAATCTTGCATTAATTCAATCGCAAATGATTTTGAAATTTTTTCACTTTCAATTTTTTTTGGTTTAGGTATAAAAAAAAATCTGTTTTGAATATTACAGTTTATAAAGAAAAACATAAGGAAAATAAGAATAAGCCGCTTTAAAAGAGTTAGATTCATTTTTTATTTTCCTCAAAGTATTGAATTATTTCTTTACTCATTTCTTGAACTACTTTTTGGTTAAGCAGGACAAACCTATTCACAACCTTTTCATTACTTGTCACAGTGATTTCCCAATCAGATTCTTCTTTAGTGAAAGTTTTTCGCAAAACTACTTGGTTTGTTTTAATCTCTTTCAGTTCTAATTCAAATTCTGTCTTTATTGTAAAAAAGTCCGTTATTAAAGCAAGCCACAGATACGGTAAAGGCCATTCCTTTAGAAATACAAAAGCACCTGTGCCGTAAATTGTTTGCTTGCTATAAATTTGATTCTTTTTCAATTTACAGCTAATCAAAAAATCCGCATCTTTAGGATTGGTTCTATCAGTATAAAAAATTTTATCAAATACATTATAGTCAACTAATTCCGACTCCATCGCTTTTGCTAAATCAATCTCAGGTAAAAAAATTAGTCTATAATAAAACGTATTCTCAGATTTATTAAAAAAATTTGAAGCATACGGCATAAAAGGAATGTATAGCATTGGCATATAAGAAATATTTTCATTTTTCCTTTCATCTACAAATGTTTGAATTGCAATTTTCTTTTTACTTTTAAATATTATTGGTTCTTTATTCGATCTAACAAAATTAAATTTGTAAGAATATATTTCCGGATAATCAGCAGTAGAACAAGACAGGATAAACACGAATAGCCCAAGAATGCATTTCGTAGAAATAAATCTCATAAGAGATAACATTGTTATACCGCTATTTTTGAGTCAATCTTTTTTACAATTTTGCAAGCTAACATAAACTTAGCCCGCGGCAGCGAACCCACCGTTAGGTGTAAACCAATCCTCAGCGCGGGGAACGCTGACATATCATTTCTTTTGCGAAGAAATGATAATAGCGATAGCGTAAGGTGAGAAAATAAGAGTTTACGAAACCCGTTGCTTTGTGTTAAAGTGTAGAAACAGGAGAATTACAATGCCTGTTACGATTGAAAATATTAAAATATATGAAGTCTCAGAAATTGCAAAAAAATTAAAAGCAAAAACAAAAGACATTGAAAATTTAGTTATCAAGAAAAAACTAAACGGACAAAAAATCGGAAACAAATATTATGTTTCCGAAAATAGCCAAAATATTTTTTTAACAGTAACTCAAATATTCTTTCTGGTTGGGAAAATTTTCATAACGAAGCACTGAAAGCAAGAAAAGAACATGAATCAGGGAAAGACAAAGGAAAAACTATGAAAGAAGTTTTTGGAAATGATTGACAATGTATACTATTCTCATTAAAAAAAGAGCAGAAAAATTTATTTCCAAAGCTGAGAAGAATTTAAAAATATTACTCAAAAGCCATTTAGATAATTTATCAGAAAATCCATTTATTGGGGAAGAATTGAAGAAAGATAAAAAAAGGAATTTTATCTTTCCATTTTAAATACAATAAAACGGATTATAGAATTGCCTACTTAATTGAACGAAATGAAATTCATATTTTACCTATTGGCACGAGAGAAAACTTTTACAAAGAATTAACTCAAATACTTTAATCAATCGCTCTAACTATTTGCAATCTTGCTTCACAACCTATTTATAATCTCCGCTACTTCTTTCGGCTTCTCTAAGTGAATGGCATGTCTTGTGTGTTCGAGTAATATGAGTTTGCTACCACGGATATAGGACTTTAAAGTTCTCATGGCTTCGGGAGTTGTGATTAAGTCTTGTTTGCCGGAGATGATCCAAGTAGGGATTTTGATTTTACGGGCTTCGGAACCAAAGAAGATTTCATTTTCGCGCTCGATTGTGTTTTCGGCTAAGAACTTGTATTCTCTACTGTTCCATGCATGGACTAATGTCTTACGAATGAGTTTAGATGGCATGGGAGTTTCTTTGTAATATAAATGCTGTAAGAGTCGCCCGACTTCTTCGTGATCAGCAGGAAATAACACAGCGCGCATTTTATCTCTTTCAGGATGAGGAATTCCTCCAGAAGAAAGTAATACCAGTTTTTGAATTCGTTTTATCTTACTGTCTTTTATCGCGATATGTTGCGAAATCAGCCCTCCCATGGAATGACCGCATAATATGATGTTATCCAGTGAAAGTATTTGAAATAATTTGTAGATCATATCCGAAAAAATATCTACTTGATAAAGATACTGAATTTGTGGAAGCTTGCTTTTTCCAAATCCAGGTATGTCGATTATATTGAGTTTATATTTTTTATCTAGAAAAGGAATTATTTTTCTAAATCCGAAGGCTGAATCTAAAAGTCCATGAATGAGAACAAGCGGCTGACCGTCATTTGGCGATACAAAGTAACTAATGTTATGCCCACCTATGTCCGCATAACATTGTTTTAACCCTAAGTCTTTTGTTAATACTTTGTAACGGGTGTAAGAAAAATATTTGTATATAAGATTGTATAAAATTTGATTCATATTTATTTTTAATTTTTCGTATAGTTTGGTGAGGCTGAAGCCTCAGTCTAAGATGCAACGCCTTTTATTAAATACATATCAATTTCGCCTTTGTTTTTTGCGGATACTTTGCCGCGATACTCGCATAGAAACAAGTCTTTTACAAGTTCGTAGGTTGACGAGGAAATATTTATTTCTCCAACGATGCCAGATGATTCCATTCTGCTTGCAGTGTTGACTGTATCCCCCCAAATATCGTAGGCGATTTTTTCGTGACCAATTACTCCTGCCACTACACTTCCTGTATGAATTCCAATTCTTAATTCAAAGAATGGTTTTCCTTCTAATTCTTTTTTAGCACGAAGAAATTGCATATATTCTTTAAATTCTAAAGCGCATAATACTGTATCAACCGCATTTGTTTTGTTTGCTACTGGAATTCCTCCTGCCGCCATGTATGCATCTCCTATTGTCTTAATTTTTTCTACATTGTGTTTTTTTACAATGGAATCAAACACAGAAAAAATATGATCTAACTCGGATACTAGTTCTTCAGGATTCATCTTCTCTGCAATTTTTGTAAATCCTGCCATGTCAGTAAATAACACAGACACAGTTTCATATTTGACAGGGACAACTATATTATTTCGTTTTAACTCAATTGCAATCTTCTCAGGGAGGATACTTAAGAGTAGCTTGTCAGATTTTTTTCTTTCTAAGTCTAGATTTCTGGATAAAATAAAAATTAAAAAGCCAGTGAATAATTGCACAAATGCATAGTTAAACGATGCGTCTAAGTATCTATCTTGATTAGTTTGAAACATAGTAATATACTGCGGGTAATAATATTCTACCCCAAAAAGAGAAAGAGTCAAAATGGCATAGAATCCATAAACGAAGATAATATTATTATTTCGCAAAAGGATCGTTGCGATTACGAGCGCCGGAATGAGATAATAGTGAGAACCCCCATGCGAGCCACCATTCGTAACCCAATTTACAGAAAGAAAACTTACAATCGTTAAGTTAAGAGGCCAGTATAAAACATAATAAATGTTTTTTACGCGAGCTAGATAATATAGAATTAGAAATAGAATGCCAGTTCCAAAATTTAAAACAAATAAAATTAAGAAATTAGGCAAATAAAAAGTTCCAAAAGAGCCGATTATGTTTAGAATTCCATTTGCAAGGGTAATGGAATTGAAAAGTCTATGTTCTAGAGAATTTATTTTGAAGTCTCCAATCAGTAGAACTAAGAGAGAAATTAATTTTTCTTTCATAACGAATTCATTTTCTCTATAAATACTTAACTACAAGTATTTTTCATAGGGTTTCACAAAAAAGAGCGGAAAACTTTTTTATAACTGGTAATCCTTTCAGGGTAATTGTAAATTAGATAACTAAAGGTAGGTTATGAAAGATAAAATTACAATTATTCTTCGCATTTTGACAGCGCTTATATTTCTTCAGACTTTGTATTTCAAATTTTCGGCAAGCCCTGAATCAGTTTATATTTTTTCTAAATTAGGCTTGGAACCGTATGGTAGAATTGCTTCTGGAATAGCGGAATTAGTCACTGCTGTCTTACTCTTATTACCCGCTACTTTTATACTTGGCGCTTTCATTTCTATTCTGATTATTTCGGGTGCAATTCTGAGTCATTTGACTTTACTTGGGATTGTAGTAATGGACGATGGTGGGTTGCTGTTTATTTTAGCGATTTCCATTTTTATTTTTTCTATTTTAATTTTATTCTTAAAGAAAGAAGGCGTAGTCCAAGTATTAAACCAGTTGGGTTTAAAAAAAGGAGTTTAATAGTCTATGTTAAATCAAAAAATACTTTCATTCTTAAGTTTCATAATGTTTTTTTTAATGCTGATTGCCAATTGTGCGAAAACAATAGAAAGTGAACCAACGAAAAAACATAAATTTGAAATTACAAAGACTGATCATGAATGGAGAAAAATTCTTCCATCAGAGGCATACACAGTGTTACGCGAAAAAGGAACAGAGCGTCCGTTTTCTAGTGATATGCATTCTAACAAAGAAAAGGGTCAATATATTTGTGCTGCTTGCGGCAATCAGCTATTTACCTCTAAAGCAAAGTTTGACTCGGGCACAGGCTGGCCTAGTTTTTATGAGCCTATCGACAAACAAAAAGTAGGCGAAGAAACCGACAGAAGTTGGGGAATGACTCGCACGGAAGTATTTTGCAATCGTTGCGGTGGTCATTTAGGACATGTATTCAATGATGGACCACCACCTACCGGACTCAGGTATTGCATGAATGCCGTGTCACTGAAATTTATCAAGAGTGAAAAGTAATAGATTCAATGCAAATAGAAATTCAAAATTATTCCAATTTGATTCATCAATTAATTAATCATCTGAACCAAGTTCCAGAAAAGGGCTATTCGCAGAAGTTATCCATCTTAGGCGGTTCCACCATTGGTGAGCATGTGCGGCATATATATAATTTCCCCGAATGCTTATTATTGGGAATTAAAACTGGAATTGTGAATTATGATAAGAGAAAGCGAGATATACAAATAGAAACGAATAGAGAGTATGCTGTAAAATTATTATTGGGGCAACTGAATGGATTTGCGGATTATGATAATAAACCTCTTATTTTAGAAACTGGCAACGACGCAACACTATCCTCTATGGACACTAACGTCAAGAGAGAACTTCATTATATCACAGAGCATACCATTCATCATATTGCAATTATTAGAATTGGATTTAGTGTAAATTTCCCAGAAATGGACTTAGATAAAACTTTTGGATTTGCTTATTCTACGATACATTTTAAAGGACAGGTTTTTGAATAAAAAATAGTGCTTTCATAACATCTTTTGCATCGCTTAGGTATAATGAATAATGGCCTCTATTAGAAATTTTCATGGATTTATTTCTTGAGTTTACTCTCTATTTTGCGCCGAAAGAATTCCCAGTCGTAGGAGATTTGCAACTGTTTCAATTCATTTTCTGCACCATATATTAGAAATTCTAAAACTTCTTGTTTGTTCATGCCTGTGGTTTGAGATACATCTGAGATGACACTATCCATTCTTCTCGAATCGCGATCATTTAAAATGAGATGGCTAGATATTTGGGATTCAAAAAGAGTAAGTTCCACTAGGCTTTTACCTTTCCTTGTGTAGTAATGCTTTCTGGTAAACCAATTTCATTTTGGAATTCGATACCCAAATAAAGCATATCCTGATCTCTGAATTCTTTATGTAAATACCATACCATTTTTCCATTGACGCTCGTTACTTTTTGAAACTCTCCCTGTTCGTTTTTTTCTAAAAATTCAAACGAATAAGGTTTTTCTCTTTGTAAAAAAATCTCTTTGCTAAGAATGATGCAGGCTCCACTTACAGATATATCGTTTAAGATGCAATCTGCATGTCTTCCTGGATAAACTTCTATTTTTACGGAATAATGGTCTTTATTCTCTATATAAAACCGATTGTTTCTACGAATTTGTGCCATGCTACCTCTCGAACTGTAAGTCTAACACTATCTCCACAAATTTGCAAGACTTTGTGTGAATTATTGGAAAAAAGGAAAGCAGTTTTTGCAATAAAAGGGAAAAAAATCGCTATCTTTTACTTATGTCGCATGTTACTTTTTATAAAAAAAAATAACACAAAAAGTAACCCTTTTTTTAAATGGCTTGAGAGCCTTAATATTTTTAGGAAAGGAATTAGCATTGTCAAACTGGAATTTTTTAAAACAGACTATCGAGAAGGATGATTTTATCATCGATTGCAGAAATCAATCTGCCTATGAAGAGAGCACTATCAAGGGTGCTTATTATTTCCCTTTCATTAAAAAGGCATTTGGTTCAGATACCGAATCGCAAAAAAAAATGTATACTCCTTTAAAAGCGATTCTTGGTTTAATCAATGATTCCAATAAATCGAGGGTCATTGTTTTTGATGAGGGCATGGGAATGTTCTCCGCTAGAATGGTTTACCTTCTGCGAGCAATTGGATTTAAAGAAGCTTATATATTAGCATTGAAATGGCCTTTTGATGGAGAGACAGAGAAGGGCAAATTGCTAGTAGACGTTGAACCGACTGAAAAAGCAAAGCCGTTAGCGGGCGTAGTAGATAAGGCGTTCATGGAAAAGAATCTAACTCGCTTGCAAATCTTTGACACTAGAACAAAAGAAGAATACGATGGAAAGCTTCCGCGCCTTACTAGCCCTGAACCAGGAACGTTATCCGGCAGACTGCCCGGAGCCTTTCTTTGGGACTGGCAGACATTTTATGATCAAGAAGGGTTTGTCATTACCCGTGAACTTTTTATTAAACGGCTACAGGGCTTTCCTTTTATGCCGGAGAGAACAACTGTCTTGTATGATTACAATGGCGCAAGATCGTGCTTATGCGCTCTCATGCTTAAAGAAGTTGGATACCAAGATGTTTTAACTTATCAGGGTTCTTGGTTTGAATGGAGAAAATCAAATCTACCAAAGCAAGCTGTTTCTCTTTACGGAACAAGTGCTGCTACGACAGCTGCTCCAAGAGTTGGCGGAATTGACAGGAAGAAATAATAATTACAAAACTAGGAGTTTATTATGATTAAAAAAATAATATTAGGTATTCTCATATCCATTTACCTAAATTGTTCGGGAACTCAGAACATAGGTGTTCGTGTTCTTGAAAATGTATCAACCAAAGGGGAATTAGGATCTGAAGTTCAATACAAAATAGATAATAAAACATTGCATATATTCAATGGAAAATTATCATTCGTAGAATTTCCTTTAGATAGATCTTTTTTGACCATAGCAAAAGGTTCTCCGAGCGTTAAATACAATTTAGCCGCATTTAAGTTTAAAGATGAGTATACGATGAGATGTGCAAATCAATCGATTGATAAAATCGAAAAGATTCAAGATGGAATTAAAATTTCTGGAATACTACACGGACAAGATTGCTTTATTAAATACTTTATTGACTTAACTGCCGAAAACAAACAAAGCCTAAATTTTTCAGTTCATCTTGCTGATAAAACATTCAATCGTATTAATTTAGTTTATAGATCTGTAAAAGAAGAACAGTTTTTTGGATTTGGAGAACAATACACTCATTTTAATATGAAAGGAAAAAAGCCTTTTATATTTACAGAAGAGCAAGGAATAGGAAGAGGAGATCAACCGATTACCTTTGGTGCTAACCTCACGCAAGGAGCCGGTGGAAATGAATATACAAGTTATGCTCCAATGCCTCATTACATAACAACGAATAACCGCTCGGTTTATTTTGAAAATAGCGCATACTCCAAATTTAACTTTGAACATGATGAATATGTAAAAGTATTATTCTGGGACAATAATTTAAAAGGCACTATTTGGGTATCGGATAAACCACTTGAACTAATTGAGATGTATACCGCAAAGACAGGACGTTATCAAGGTCTTCCTGATTGGGCTTATGGAACATGGTTAGGTTTACAAGGCGGAACTGATAAAGTTAAAAAAGTTATTAAAGAAGCTAAGCTTGCGGGTAATCCCGTTACTGCGCTTTGGATTCAGGATTGGGTTGGTAGACGTGTAACAGGATTTGGAGACCAATTAAAATGGAGATGGTATGCACAAGAAAATTCCGAATTTAAAGACTCCGATGGAAATCCAGAACCAGCGTATCCTGAATTCAAAAATTTCACAGCCGAGATGAATAAGGATGGAGTAAAAGTTTTAGGTTATATTAATTCGTTTCTTGCGGAGACGAACGCTCCTACAAGTCCTAAGCAACCAATTAAAGAGCCGAACAGTTGCGGTTACAAGCGATTTATCCCATTCAATGACTGTAAGCCAGAGAGAGAGCCTGATTCATTTGCGAACCCAATGCTAGAAGAAGCAAAAGCAAAAGGATACCTTGTTAAAAATCAATCCGGCGAAGACTATATGATTGAGACGGTGGGCTTTCCTGCTTACTTAATTGACTTAACAAATCCAGAAGCTGTAAAATGGACAAAAGATATTATCAAAAAAAATATGATAGAACAAGGTCTTTCCGGTTGGATGGCCGACTTTGGTGAGTGGCTTCCATTCGACGCAAAACTTCACAGCGGAGTTTCTGCAGAGCTATATCATAATATCTATCCAGTAGATTGGGCAAGAATCAATCGGGAAGCAATTCAGGAAGCAGGTAAAGAAGGTGAAATCATTTTCTTCACACGCGCGGGTTATACTGGGTCTAATCGTTATTCGACTGCATTTTGGTTAGGCGATCAAATGGTTAGCTTTGGAGTTAACGACGGATTAGCCTCTACAATCGTTGGACTAAATTCAAGCGGGATAAGTGGAATCGCTATTAACCACAGCGACATCGGCGGTTATACTGGTCTGAAAAATCCACCTTTTTATTTTCCAAATTACGATAGAACAGAAGAGTTAAATAGACGTTGGTCAGAAATGAATGCGTTTACTCCGATTTACCGCACACATGAAGGAAATGTTCCTGGACGTTTTAATCAAGTATATTCAAGCACATACAACAAAAAAACGGACAAAGACGGTAGACCAATTTTATATCCAGAAAATAATTCAGATATAAACAGTGTAAATGCATTTGCTCGTTTTGGAAAAATTCATTATGCGCTAAAGGATTATTTTTCTCATCTCGTAGGAGAAGCAAAAGAAAAAGGATATCCTGTCATTCGTCACCCTTACTTAAATTATCCATCTGACCCTAACACTTACAATTTAAAATACCAGTTCATGGTTGGTGAGGATATTCTCGTTTTGCCGGTATACACAAAAGGCGATACAGAGGTTACTGGGTATTTTCCAAAAGGAAAATGGAAACATGCATTCACTGGAAAAACTATAATCGGTGGACATACATTTAAAGTCCCCGCACCGTTAGGTGAACCAGCAGTCTATGTAAAAGAAGGTGGTGCCTGGTCTGATAGAATTTTTAATAGTATTCAGACGGCTCTCAAGTAAAAAAATAAAAAAGTGCTCTGTGTTTTTTTCTCACAGAGCACGCAGAGAGAGTGATCAATACTCTCTATAGATTACTCCACTTTCTCCATTTCATATCCCGAATAGGTTAATATCTCTTTGCCGCTAACCTGTTTTACAGAAATTGTGTCACCTTTTCCTCTTCCGAGTCCGGCGACAATTGCTTCTTTATCGCTCAATATTTGAAGAGCTAGTTTCTGTATTACGTCAACATTAGCCGCTGGAATTCCATTATTTTCAAAGATGAGAAATCCTTTTTCTATTTTTAATTCTGGATTTTTTATCATACCAGCATTGTCTTTGTCATCGTTTAGAATTTTATATTTACCGAGACGATTTTTCCATGATACTGAGATTGAATCTGCTGGCGTAATTTTACTTCCCCATAATACGATATTTCCTCCTACTTTAAGATAAAGCAATTTGTCTTTCTCGATGGTTTTAAATTTAAACTGTAATGGCGGGTTAATCGTAAATAGCCCGAAAATTTTTAGTTTTGCATTTTGCCACAATCCTTCTTTGTCCGGTAATATAAACTTTATGCCAGTATCTAATTTTGCCGAAACATTATTGTCATCGACTTCTACTTTCATAAGAGCACCATTTTGATAAACTCCGGCGTAAGACGACATATCTGTATTTGCCTCTTCGGGCTTTTTATTTTCTGTTGGTTTTTTGTAACCTGTTTTTGTTTCCAAGGAAATTTGAAGAGCCTTGCTTGCAATATCATACACTACAGGAGCAGAAGTATTTGTATTTGATAGCACTATTACTCCTAGCTTTTCTTTTGGAAGAATTCCAAGCATGGCATGATACAAAAAAGTATCTCCTCCATGCGATATGCTAAAAATATCATTTCCTAAATCAAATGTGTTTATAAAGAAACTTAGACCAATTTTAAAATCATCATCTAGTGCGTTACTCTGATTTTGTATCGTATAAATTTCTTTTAAGGTAGACTCTTTCAGATAGCTAACACCATTTATCCGCCCATCATTTATAAATAATTGAATCACTTTGGACAGATCATTGACGGATGAATTTAAAAATCCTGCGGGTAAGTCTCGTAAGCCAGCTTCCGCGACTTCTGATTTAAAGATTAATCCGCCGTATCCTTTGGCGAAAACGTTTTTCTTATCTAAATTTATTTCATAGAAAGAATGCTCCATGCCCAGTTGTTTAAATAATTTTTTATCTAATACATTTGCATAAGAATCACCGGATACTTTTTCAATGATTCGTCCTAGAATCGAATGTCCTAAATTCGAATAAGAAAAAATAAATTCAGGTGGGTAACTTACGTATTCCCCGGATATGTCATGAACTAATTTTTCTAAGGAATCAGTCTTTGAATAAGAAAAAAATCCTTTCATTCTATCAGATGGCAAACCGGAATGATGTGTTAGAATAGAACGAATTGTGATTGGTTTTGATTTTGGAAATCTAGAATTTAGTTTTAACTCAGGTAGGTATTGGCTAATATCCTTATCTAAATTTAGTTTTCCTTCTTCCACTAATTTCATTGTAATAACTAAATTAATAATCTTAGACACGGATGCGGTTCTGAAGATTGTATCCGAATTGACTTCGATTTTATTTACCTTGTCAGAAAAACCAAATCCTTTTGCGAATAATATCTCTTTGTCGGTAACTACACTTACTCCTAGTCCAACAACAGATGCTTCATTCATTTTTACGGGAATGTAATTGTTTAGGTATTCATTCAAATAAGAATAATCATTTTTGGGGATTGTATCCGGTTTTTGCGGTAGAGAATTGCAATTGAATAAAAATATATTCAGTATCAATACTACCGAATATATAAAATTTTGGAGCTTAGGTTTTAATTTTCTATCATTCATAACATTACCTCTATTTAGATAATTAGACAGTTATCTAAATATCTAAATGGCGTCAATCTAAAAATAAATTACTTATAGTAGAAAAACTTTCTTTCAAAAAATAAAAAATCGTATACAAAAATAAATTCTTTAAGCCTTGTTATTTTAAACAGATGGATATTGTATTTAAAGCTCTAAACGATAAAACTAGAAGAGAAATCCTAGAATTATTAAAGGAAAAAGATTTGACTGCTGGAGAAATTTCGGATCAGTTTAATATTTCAAAGCCTACTATTTCTCATCACTTAGATTTATTAAGGCAGGCAAATTTAGTAGTGAGCATTAAACAGGGACAGTATATTTATTATTCAATCAACAGCACAGAACTTGATGAATTGCTGAAATGGATTTTAAAGGTAAAAGACAAAGTCAAAGGAAAGAAAAAATGAAGTCAATACTCAAGCGAGAAATTTCTTTTTGGATCCTTCTTCTATCGCAGTTTCTATTTTTGATTTATGCTGGAGATAAAATTCCTTCTGAATTTCCTGTGCATTGGGACTTCAACGGAAATCCAGATTCCTATTCAAATAAATATACTCTTCCAATTTTAAACACAGTTATTTATCTTGCTCTTTTATTAATCCCGAAAGTGGATCCGAGAAAAGAAAACTATAAATTATTTTCAGATTCTTATTTTAAAATTCGATTTCTACTAACGCTTGCATTTGTCTTAATTTTCTATGGAATCTGTCTTCGATACTTTGGATTTCAATTTTCCGAAGCCAAATTAATCTTTATCTTTGTTTTATCTATCTTTACAATCATCGGAAATTATATGCGTAGCTTTCGTCCCAATTGGTTTGTTGGAATCCGCACCCCTGGACTTTAGAAAATGAAACAGTTTGGAAAAAGACTCATGAACTTGGCGGAAAACTTTTCTTCTACAATGGGCTAATAGGAATTATCCTATGCTTATTTTTAGATGGAAAAATTTTGTCTTTTATTGTTTTTACTTTAATCCTAACTGCGAGTCTAATACCGGTTATCTACTCCTACATTTACTATCGAAAGATAAATCCTAAATCAACCAAATAGACTCTATTCATATCCCTGCTATTCGATTTGTCGTAGAATTCCTTTTAGCATGGTAGGGACGATGAGCTGATGAAAAGGTTTTACAGGTAGAAAATATAGACTTCCGAAAATATTCTTGAACTTTACTGAAGTCGTAATGTTTATGAAATGTTTTTCTTCTTTAGATTCTACTAGAAGAGACACTCTAAAATCTAAATGCTTATCGTCTTCGCCTAAAATTATTTCCTTTTCCGTAAGTGCAAAGACTTTGAATAATCCGATTTGCTTACCTACTTGGAAATCAAAGTCTTTTATAGAAGTTCGATCTAGGTTAGAGCTTGGAGTCTTTAATCCAAAAAGGGATACGATTTTATTTCGGAGAGAAAATAATTTGTCTATCCAAACAGGAGAAGAAGAAAAAAAGGCTCTGCCTAAATCAATGGACGTAATTCTTCGTTGGGAAATGCATTCTCCTTTGTAACTATCAAAATAGTCATAGTTTGGGTGCATTTCAGATAATTTAGAATTTTGCAATATGGTTTGCCTTTGAACTTTCATAATACTCTACTTACAATAAATTTTACTAGATACCCGATAATCATGATACTCCGCAATGGTTTATTTATAGAAACTACGATAGGATATATTTCTTTAAAGATTTACTATTTGACTACTAGCCTTGTCATCTTCTCTGCAAGACCAATGCTTGCAGTAGTGCCAGAATTAAATTCTAAAAAGTCAGACTCCATTCCATCGGAAAAAATCACACCTGCTTCGGGCATATGACTTTCGAGGATAATTTTATTTTGCTCGGAAATTTCGCCCGCAACTAAGTCTGCTCCACTCCATTTACTACGAAATGGTTCGCGGACAATGAAGATTAGCCTTCTCTCGTCCCATTCGAGCTTCATACCGCCTAATTCTGATTTGTCGCCTTGGAAGCCAGCGATTCCCCTTACCATATTAAATAAGGAACTCAACCATCCGGTAGAGCCGGCGGGTGTTGATATGACTACGCCACTTGAACTATGACGTTCTTGTCTGCCCTGAAATTTTATTGTATAACGGGCACTGATATGAGACTTTGCTCCGATAAAAAAATCGTTGAAGGCAAACAAGTGTTGTCCGTCATTTAACTCTACTTTGCCCATGGTGATATTTCGAATGCGGGGACTTCCTTTTAATAAAGTATTCACTGCTTGGGCAAGAGTAGGAATTTGAAAGGGAAGTAAAATCCCATCAAACCTTTCCGGGTCTGGATTGACAGCAATGATTGGCTGACCATTCAAATACTTCGCCGTATTTACAACAAGTCCATCTTGACCTAGAGTCATTACAACATCTTTGGGACCGAATACGAAGTTTGGAAGAAAATTTCTATCAATAACTTGGAGTTTAATATCAGAGGAATTGCATGTGCTACTTGGTCGCGTGCATACTGATAATTAGAATCTTCCTTTTCGTAATCATCGAAAGACTGACCTCTCGATTGAACAAAGAATTTTGCCTGAGCCTTTGTGCTGAAGCGCTGCACGCTCTCTTGCAAACGAGTGGCTCGGATAACGAGTATTATCTTTTCTATTTCCATTAAAGTTTAGGCTGTAACCTTTGTGTTTTGGAAAATTAGAATATAATCATCAACGCCTTCCTGAAAAGTTTTTTTTAATTCGCTCAAAGATTTTCCTTCGAAGGTAACTAGATCATCAATTTCTTCTATCTTGCCATAGAATACTTCATCCCCAGAATTATAATGCATTGATCCAATAAAATCTTTATAAGTTAAATGGTCTTTCATGATTAAACCTTCCAATTTCTTTCTCATTCAATTTGCATGAGTAACAAAGGGCTTGCAACTACTTTTTAGTCAATGTTAAGATTTGACAATTCACCCATTTGCTCTAACCCATAAATATAATAAAGGATTTTACCACCGATTGCACGGATGAAAGATATCGGATTTTATAAATATGGCTGTGTTCTGTCCCCCGTCGCTCTAACGACCAACGACTTAGCATGTTCATCTCTGGTGAAAAAATCCTTAAGTTGACTGCATTACGAAAGAACTGTCGTCCGGTGCAAATATTCCGATTACGAAAAAAATAAAAAAAGATTGTTTTCTAATTATGAAATTCTTTAGCTTACATATACGTGAGGGCAATTGATGGAGTTTTTTGAACCATATACTAAATATATACTCTTTAACTTTTTTTCCTTTGGAACGTTACTCGTTACGATATTCACTTTTGCGTTCGCGTATTTTTTTCTGACTCTTCCAAATAAATCTGATAGCACATTTCATCTAGGTATAGGTTTCTTTTTTCTCGCTATTTTTAACACGGGATATTTCTTTGCTGCATTTTGCTATCATCCTATAGCTGCCTATCATCGTTGGCTGACAGGCGGGTTTATTTTGCCTGCCTTATTACATTTAGGGCAATTCTTCTTTAAATATCCAAGAGATACGAACCCAAAACTTTCTTCGCGCGTTCTTAAAGGGATGTGGGCAGTTGCAGTCATCGTTGATATTTTTTTCATTGCGGGCACATGGAATGCAGATAGGAAATTTCACTTCACAGGTCATTATTGGGATTTTGATGCAGAGCCGATCAGTCGAATGCTGGCAGCGTTAATCGCAATCTATACTATCATTTCCTTTTTGCTCATTGGGGGCTGGAAAATTTATATCACTAAAACAAAAGAACGCTGGGTGTTGTTGAAAATTCTATTCGCAATGCTAGTTGCTGCCATTACCCCTAACATTACAAATATTATGAGTCGTGATGGAGTAATGGAAAGATCTACTTATTTAATAGCGCTTACTCTTTTTTTGGTGATTGGATTTTTTATCATTTCGATTGTCTATGTTAATTCCACAAAAGATAGAACTACTTTTATGGTGAAGATTGTAGGGCTAACTCTTGTTACACTTCTTATTATTTTGCAAGCATCTAGCTTTTATTCTATGAAGGATAAAGATAGAGATTATGACAGCCTTCGCTTTGAAAACATGTCCCGTATTTTAGAGGGAGGAGATAAATCAAAAGACACAAAGTATTTTATACAACTTTCCTTGGATGAACTTGAAATTCAGAAGAAGGATTATCCAAGTTCGACTAATCTTGATTTGCCTCTTATAGAGGTAGACTTTCGAAATACGGTCATTTATGAAGATATCAAGAATTTGCCGGAGTCAAATTTTCGTTCTGCCTTAAATGAATACTTATTTAATACGCATCCTTATTTTGAAGGATTTAAAAATAGCATAGGCGAATACCTTGTTACTAATAAAGACTTAACGGATAGTGAATTAAAAGATGTTATTTTTCCATTTTTAAATAAGCTCAATAATTATAGCTTTGTTCATTCCAATAAAATTAGTCAGTTAGATTCTAAACAATTCTGTCCTGCTATCACAAAATATTTAAGTTCAAGTAGTCTAAAGAATTTTAGAATTGCAATCGAAAAGAATTTGTCGAATTGTCAGTGGAATGGAAGACCAATTGACTCAGTCAATCTGCGTCGTGAAATCAACAAATACTTTCGCTATTTTCAAGCTGCAAATACACGTTACTTTCGAAAAAGTATAGACGAGTTTGGAAACCAAAAGCATTACATTGCATATATACATTATGAAGTGTATACGCAAGTTGTAAGCGAAGTAGGTTACTCTTACTTAGCATACAGACAGTATATGCATACTACATCTTCCAACCAGCAATTCATTTTAATTATTGTAGTCTGTATAGTCATCGGCATATACCCATTATTCTTTCGAGGTAGTTTGGTAACACCGCTTTGGGATTTAGTTCATGCTTTAGAAAAAGTAAATCACGGAGATTTAGAGGTAGAAGTTCCCATAAAAGTAAATGACGAGATTGGTTTTCTTTCAGACTCCTTTAACTCGATGGTGATTTCAATCAAGTATGCACGGTCAGAGCTTGTGCACTATGCTGATAACTTGGAAGAAAAAGTAAACGAGCGCACGAAAGAAGTGCAAGAAAAAATGGATGAAGTGCAAAAATTAAAAGTGCAACAAGATGGAGATTATTTTTTAACATCACTTCTCACAAAGCCACTTTTCATGAATGCAAATAAATCCGAATTCACAAAGACAGAATTTTTAATAAAACAAAAGAAACATTTTGAGTTTAAGGGCAAACAAGTAGAAATTGGTGGAGATATTTGTGTTACCGGCAACTTGCGATTTGGCAACAAAGCAAAAGTTACACGTTTTACAATGGCGATGAATGCAGATGCAATGGGAAAATCAATGCAGGGTGCGGGTGGATCTATTGTAATGGGTGTTGCTATGAACTCAATCATGTCGCGTTCTGCTGCAAAAGATTGGGTTGTAGATAAGCCGCCTGAAGTGTGGCTAACGGACGTATACTACGAGATTCATAGGGTCTTTAAAACTTTTAACGGCTCGATGGTAATTTCTTGCACCGTGATGCTAATCAATGATGAGACAGGTGAAGTTTATTATTTTAACGCAGAACACCCGTATGCCGTGCTTTATCGAAATGGAAGAGCTGAGTTTATTGAAGACAGATTAAACCTTCGTAAGCTTGGTCTTGATTCGGAAATTCCGTTTCAGGTTTTTAAATTCGAACTAGAGCCGGGAGATGTGATTATACTTGCGTCAGACGGTAGAGATGATATTGATTTAACGCCTGAAGAGCCGGTTCGCACAATCAATGAAGATGAAACTTTATTTTTAAAGCATGTAGTTGCAGGTCGCGGTGATATAGAAGAAATCTACCATGGGGTTCAACGCTCTGGTGAATTCATTGATGATTTTTCTATTTTAAGAATTGGTTATAAAGAAGTCCCGGTTCATTATGCAAGTCCACAAGATGAGCCTGGAATTATTTTACCAAAAGACATTGACCATGACGACTTGGAAAGTGTCTATAGTGAATGTAAGAAATTGCTGCGAGATAATAAAGACGAAGTGGCAAGACAATTACTTCAAATTACCTACAATCGGTCAGAGGCTAATCAGAATAACCCTAAGATTAATAAACTCTATGGACTTCTTTCTTTTAAAGCAAGAGATTATATTTCAACGATTGAAGTGATTCGTAAATATCTAAAAGATGATCCAACCTATGAAGAATTTTGGTATTATCTCGCTATGGCTGAAAAGAAATTAGGTCATTATAATATGGCGACAGAGGCAGGTGAGCGGCTAAAAGAAATTAACCCTAGTCATGCCCTTAATATACTAAACCTTGCTGATGTAAATCGACTGATGGGCAAAAAAGAAGCATCCATTGAACTTACAAAATTAGTTTTAGAATTAGAGCCTAACAATACGGGTGCGAATCGTCTCATGCAAATTCTTAAGAATGGAACTATATGATTCCTGAATTTCCTGAGAATCTGATTTATCTAGAAAAAAGTTCCCGTCATGCAAATTTGTATGATGTAAGCCTTTATGGAATTGATAAGCTAGATGAGTATGATTCACTCGAAGCGCATATTGTCCTTTATCCGTATAGCAGGCGCATAACGTCCGAGAATGTTAGCTTTTATCCATTTGAAGAATATGTAAAAGATGTTCAATCCAATCATGTATCAGCTTACGCAAAAATCCAACTCAAGTTTCAAAAATTCTTTGGAGTTCTACTAGGCTCAGTGATTGCGGCAATATTTTACAAATACAAACCGGATGATTTATTTTCTGTTGAGTCTGTCGTTGCGGTATTTGCCGCTTATGCGATAGGAAAAGAAATCTGGGCGGATATCGAAAGATTTCTAATTAATATTTCTAAACGATCCAGGTTACGTTATACGGAAGACTATTATAAATACGAGCTAGAAAAATTCACAACGATGACTCATTATTCTACTCTCGCTAAGAAGCAGCGCTACGGCAAAGCGACATTACTCCCTGAGAAGATTAATTTCTTAGAGCTTAGTAATTCCCAAACTCTCAGAATGCATTTCAATCTGTCCGACATAAAGCCACCGAATGCTACAAGTGCACATATTTTTTCGATTCACATAGAAGGCGACATGCAATCTGATTTTGAAAAATACGGGCATCTATTTGGTGTTAAGATTAGTCTAAATAAGAAAGGTTTTTTCTTCACAAAAAAATTAGAACTATTTCAATCTCTCCACAACCACGAAAAAGGCTGTCTCGATGACGAAGAAGTCTGGTCAAAGAATGCAATCTACTTTCGAAGAGTTCTCACTGTTGGCAAAATCAAATACTTCCTCGAGCGCGGCGTAATTGCCAGTAAGTCGCTAGTTCAATATATAGAGCCAAAGTTTAGGAAGAGGAAGGGCTAATACTATTAAGCCGCAGTAGGTTTATCAAGCGGGTCATCTACTTCAATACTTTCTTCATATAAAACAACCGGATCGAGGTCAATGCATTCATACGGATTATAATCTCCTGTTACATCCCAAGCTAAGGTTTTATTTAATACAGTGCACCTATTCAAGTAGAAATCTTTGTCTTGCAACTTTCGGAAAACACCTTTATCTAAAAGAGGTGAAACGTCATAGAGTTTGATTTTTCCGTCACTAAAATACAGATACACTTTATAATTTTCAGTTGGATAAACTTGTAGGATAGTTATAATCATTTTTTCGTTCTCAATTTAAAGGATCAATCTTTTCAATCGTGCCATGATTTTTCGCTGATTCCCAATTAGACATTAATTTAACTTTATTTTATACTTCAAAAGAAAATGGCAAGTCATTTCTGAAATCAATTTTGAGGTAGATTAGTTTAATTTAAAATAGGAAATAAGGGCGGTTGTCACCCCCATTATGTTTCGACCCAAAGGAGAAACATTAAGTTTCGTTTTCAGTCGGGTGTCTCAAAGACTTGAGATTTCAAAAAAATGTTTAGCAGTTTAAATTTCTTATGCCGAATTGAAATTGAACGAAATTAAGGCTACTTCTCTTTAACCTCTGTAATCTTTCCCGTCGGGACATGAAGAAGGTAATTTCGTTTATCCACTGAGAATTCGATATTGCCGGTGTAGGGTTGTTTCAGTTTTAGGATTTGTTCGGAGTCCAATATTTCTTTTATAGAAAAACTTTGCTTTATTTGAAGGGGAATTTGTTTGATTAATTTCATATCGTTCGCTTTAAGTTCATCAAATAGTTTATAAGGATAAAAAATATATTTACTTTATTTTCACCTCTTTGCAGTTTTAAACATTTGTAAAATATACAAACTTCTTCCCAAGCAATGCAGTGATTACAATCACTAATTGGATGAACATAAACTTGATCAGAACTCTGATATAAATTCTTTTTTTCCAATGTATTTATATCAATAGTGTGGTATGAAAATAAACCGCCACCACCATCTCCGATAGTATAATAACTTATAAGAGTATCATTATCATACCAATAAGTTATATTTTTTTTCTCAATTCTATTTATAAGCTTAAAATTTTTCTTATTTCGTATTTCCATATAACATAGATACTCGATTTCGGCGTATAGATCATTGCAATCTACTTGGTGCGTTGTGCTTACGATATTCCCTGTCTTTGGATGCTTAATTGTAAAAAAATAAAACTTATCTCTACTAGGACTAAAGACTGGCTCAGAGAGGTAAACATCGAATACCCAACCAGAATCATTTCCGACTTCGACTTTAAACCATTTACCTTTTTGTTCTTCGATTGTGTCATTTCTTTCATTTTCAGGAAGTTGTTTGTGGCTAACCATTGTTCCGCGCGGAAGGAGTCGGATAGATTTTGCTTTGCGAGAAGGCGCATCGCGAAGATTGAGTCCACTATCGGGAGTTACAATCCATTTTTTAATAAGAGCCTTGTCTTCTGGATTTTCATTTGGTTTAGAATCTTGGATTGATTTGCAACTCAGTAAGACTAAGATTAGAAACAAAAAGAATTTCATTGTTCTAATATTTTGAGTAAGTGAGTTTTTTCAACGAAAAAGAGATAAGAAATTGTAGCTATTTGGTATAGACAGGTTGCCATTGATTCAATGAAATCATGATTAGTATGGATAGCCTCCGAAATATGTCTCGGTATAAAACACCCTGAATCCTAGCATTGTATTTCTAAATACATGTTTTGCAATGATCAAAATCACCGTTAATAAATTATTTTTTTGATATTCGAATTATTTGTTGTAGCAAATCGTTGTTAAATGAAAATTAGGCAATATATAGAAAATTATAATTTAAGAATACGATAGTTGAAATCGCATAACAATAATTATACTTTTATCATTGTATTTAGCAATCAGAGATCGAGCGAAAAAAAATAAATTAAAATAAGGGAAAATGAAATATTTTTATTCATGAAAAGGTATACATATACAGAGAGATAAAAAATAAAAGCAAGAGGAATTTAAGTATGAATACAACCACAATGGAAAAAGAAAAAACGGTTGTTCCTGTAGAATCAGAGATTCTTTCAAAACCAGCCACAGCTAATTTTGAAGGACAGACTCCGCTTCATGTAGCAACAAATCAAGGTGATATCGAACTGGCAAGAACGTTAATCGCCAAAGGTTCCGATGTAAATGCTGTCACAAATTTCTGGCATACGCCTTTGCATTATGCGGTAAACCGTGGAGGTTACGAAATTGCAAAACTACTTTTAGATAGTGGTGCTAAGGTAAATGCTCTAAGTAATTTCGATTACACTCCGCTTCATTATGCCGCTAACCATGGAAAGGTAAGAGTCGCTGAACTTTTAATTGACAAAGGGGCTGCACTAAATATTCAAAATACTTTCGGTCATACTCCTCTTCATTGCACGGCTAATCATCCGAAGATTCAATCTGATTGCGATAATTGTAAGAATGGTCGCTATATATTCTGTGGGGGAGTCCATGGTCGGACTGAAATCGCAAGATTGCTCGTCGATAAAGGTGCAAAGTTAAATTTAGAAGATGGAGATGGAAATACAGCTCTCGAAATTGCCAAAAAGTTTGGCTATGCCGAAATGGTGCATATAATTGAAGCAGGATTATTAATGCATACTAGAAGAATGGGTTAAGAGTGTTTAATTAAATAGCATTTGTGAATTTTGTCATTTCGAAAGTCTTCGGGGATCGTATCTCTGGTAATGTCTTGCACATTATCTGTGTTAATCGCATCCCCGTTAAGCTTAAATTTTTGAAAGTTATTTGAGAATAATATTATTCCGTCTTGGTTTAAATGATCTAAGCAGTGGTTGATTAGAAATGGATGATCTTTTTGAACGTCAAATGGAATCGGCATTTTCTTAGAGCGAGAAAACGTCGGAGGATCAATCACTATTAAATCAAATCTCCAGCTTTGTTTCATATTTTCTAAAAAGAATTGCACGTTTTCTCTGATCGCAATATGGTTAAATTTCTCTAGTCCGTTTAATTGGAAGTTGTCGCGTGACCAATCACAATAGGTATTTGACATATCTACCGATGTCGTATAACGCACACCTGCCTTCGCTGCAACAACACTAAAAGAAGAAGTATAGGAGAATAGGTTTAACATTCTCTCTTTACCTTTTGCGAATTCATTTTTTACAAGAGTGCGAGTCTTTCTGTGATCTAAAAATATTCCTGTGTCTAAATAGTCTTTTAGGTTTACAATTAGCTTTGCGTCATTTTCCCGGATTACAAATCTTTCTTTTTCGGAAGCTACTTTTTCGTATTGTGCTCCTTCTTTTTGTCTGCGACGGGATTTATAGTATTGGTTTTTTGATGAAATGCCTAGAACTTTTTCTACTGCTAATCCAATTTGTTCTATCAGCAAATCTTCATTCGCCGTAGAATCGTCTTCATAGATTTGGATATGGGCTTTCTTTAGATAGATATCAATCGCAGCCGGAAATTCCTGTAATTCCCTATCATAGACTCGATAGGCATCTATTTTATTTTTTAAAATCCAGGAATCTAATTTTCCCTGGTTGCTAGTTAAAATTTCTATTAATTCATTCATGGATTATTACTACTTTTTTTGGTAAGAGTGAATAGAAAAGTTTTTTAACTAACACGGTCACCTCTCACGATAAAGCAGTTCGAGGTGACTGTAAAAGTCAGCCTTGCTCTCTTTCTAAAAGGCTATTTAGTAAATCAGGACTGATGTTTAGGTTTCCAATCTTCTGTGCATTCTTCGCAAGGTCACGCATAGCGCGACTGACGATTTGTTGTGAATTCATCTGATTAGCCGCTAAGACTTCTAATAGCTCAGGGCTAAGTCCTGCAAGAGCGTTAAGCTCTAAGCGTAAAGCTTCTCCTTTTGCTTTGGAAGCCTGAATTGTATTTTCGGATTGGTGGCTAACAAGTTTTTTGCGCTCTTCTTCTCTTAGAATTTCTGCTTTTAATCTTTGGGATTCAATTTCATCTTCTTTTTCTTGCATTGCCATTTGTGAATTCATTCTAGCTTCTTCTAAGAGACTTTGTTTTTCTTGAACGGCAATTTCTATATTCATTTGCTCTTCGCGGATTTTGCGATTTTTTTCTTCGATTGCGATTTGTGTTTGTAATTCGTTTTCTTTGATTTTACGCTCTTGCTCTACTGCAAAATTTCTTCTTACGTAAATGGCTTCGTCTGCTTCTTTGAGGAGTGTTTCTCTCGCACTTGCTTCGAGGGCTCTAGACATTTCGGGAGTAGGACTTACCTTTAGAATGGCAAAGTCTACTACTTCGATTCCGAGTGCGGATAAGGATTCGTTATCTTTCAGTCTGGATTTAACATGAGTGACTAGCTCACTTCCTGACTTGAGGGCAGTGCGAAGATCCATACCGGAAAGCTTTTCGCGAATCGTTACTTGGATAACGTTTGTTAGCCGGACTGGAAGTTTTTCAAATCCATCTCCTGTGTAACGACCATTAGCATCTACGGCAAAATCAAGTAAGCCGGCAAGTTTTGTGGGTTGTAAGACTCGATAGGTGAACTGACCCTGAATGTTTATTTCCTGATAGTCAATTGTAGTCTCTTTGAAAATAAACGGCGAATCACAACTAGCCGCAGGAACAATGACTACGTTAGCAGAAGGAGCATAGTAAAAAAAACTAAGACCTGTTCCTTCTGCACGAATTTTACCTTTGCGATAAAGAATTGCATAATCGGTAGGACGAACTTTTATAAATCGAATTCCAAACATGGATTCATTGTGATTACAAAAAAAACTCTGTCAAGTGAAAAACTATTTCTTCTCAGGAATCACAGAATCTAAAAAGTTTTTAATATCGTTTAAAACAATTTCTCGATTTTCAGGAAGTTCATTCATCAGCTCATGATAAAGACCAGTATAAATTTTTAAAGTCTTTTTATTGGAAGTTATATGGCTATCTAATTCGATACTTCCTCTTGCTTCAGCAATTCCATCAGCATCTCCGTGAATCATGAGAACAGGAATTTGGAGGAGCTTTGCTTTTTCAAAAATAGCATACGATAGGTGAAATAGATGATTTGCCATTTGAAAAGAAACTTTACCATGGTTGAGCGGATCTTTCTTGTAATCCTCAACTACCGCTTTATCATGACTTAGTAAATTTACATCGATATTTGCATCTACAACAAATTTAGGAATAAATTGAGCAAAGATTTTAGCTAGCTCACGTTTAAATAATTTCTCCAAATCAAATTTAACTTTTAATGCGGGGGAACTTACGATTAGCCCATGCATCTTATCCTGGTTGTGGACTTCCAAGGCAAATTGTAAGGAAATGACTCCACCTAATGAGTGACCTAATAAAAAGAATTTTTCTTGTTTTTCCTCTGCTAGAGCTATGTGAACTAAATCAGACAAGTCTTCAACATAATATTGAAATTGATCTACGTGCCCTCGAATTCCTTCCGATCTTCCATGACCTCTTGCATCCAATGCGTATATGGAAAAATCAGAATCTTTTAATTTTTCTAAAATATTTTTATAACGATCACTATGCTCTCCAAATCCATGTTGTATAATAAGGAGTCGATTTGCATTCGGCTTTTTCCAAGATTGATAAAATATTTTTGTATTGTCTACTGAGGAATTAAAGCTGCTTTGTTTGTTCGTGTATGTCATAATATCCTTCTTTTGGTATTATTAACAATTTTTTTAATTTTGAGTAAATCGTATACTTAAATTTGATTGAATCTGAACAAATATTTGTTTGGTAGTCTTGTCATTCCCTGATATCTTTTAGAAGGGATCTAATTGGAAATCTCAACTCCTTCGATATGGCAAATAACATTATACTACTTTACACTGAATGGAAGGAATTGCTACTTTATCAAAAAACAATTCCCATTAGTTGTAAGAGGCATTACAAACATATCAAATTTTCCTTTTGAAGTATTTCCGGCAAATGCGCCCTCTGTTTGTCCGGAGATATAAATATTTTTGTTCAAACCAGTTGCAACACTGAAACCATAATCATTGTTAGCCGTTCCATATAATTTTACTAAGAGTTTTTGACCCGATGTATCGTATTTTGCTAGAAGTATATCATATCCACCTGCATTTGTATTCCCATCTAAAGTAGAACTATTACTTGATCCTGTAAGTATAAGATTATTTTCAGGATCAATAACAATATAACGGAATATATCATCATTAGTTCCCCCGATTTGACGAGACCAAATTTGATTTCCTGACGAGTCATATTTTAAAATCACTGCATCGCTACCGCCTAATTGTGTGTTGCCGCTTAGACCGCCAGTTACATAACCCGATATATAAATGTTTTAGCTTTTATCAATGACTATGCCGGAGGAGCTATCATCACCAGCAGTCCCAATTAAACGGGTCCAGAGTAGATTTCCTGAAGAATCGTACTTTGTCAAAAATATATCCGAGCCCCCAGCATTTACATTTCCATTTAGATTCCCGTTCGTGATACCAACTACATAGATATTTCCACTATCGTCTGTTGCTACTGAATATGCAAAATCATCGCTTGAAGTTCCAAGCAATGTAGTCCACTGTCTTGTTCCAAGGGAATTAATCTTCATAAGAAATGCGTCTTGTCCTCCTAAGTTTGTATTCCCGTCTAAATTACCATTACTAGCACCTACAACGTATGAATTACTCGAACTATCAGTCGTTAGTCCGAAGATGATATCCATACCAGAAGTTCCTGATTGGTATAACCATTTTTTATTTCCATCGGCATCATAAGAAGCAAGAAACAAATCTAAACTACCCGCATAAACATTACCGTCGATAGAGCCCTGAACCGCTCCTCCCACATAAAGAGTATTTTTTGTGTCAATTGCTAAACTAAAACCATAATCGTTTAAAGCACTACCAAATTGTTTAATCCAAGAAAGGTTACCGGCTAAATCATGTTTGGCGATAAAAAAATCAGAGGCACCAATGCGTGATTCACTATTGATTGCGCCGGACGCATAGCCAGTTGAATACAATGCATCCGTTGAATTAAACACAGTATCAGCGATTCCATCATCTGCTTTAGATCCTCTTTGAGCTATGGCACAATATTGAGTAGGATTCAAATAATTATAAAGAAATATGTAAGCAGTTAGTTTAGGTCTGACAGAATCAGAAATAGTAAATAGATCGCCCTTTTGCTTTTGCCCACAAACTATAAAAAATAAAGGAAAAATTATTATCAGGTTAATCATTATAATGCGTTTCATATATACTATTTCCATTCTATCCATTTTTAATGTTTACTTTAAGAATAAAAGCCTAAAAAAAACTCTTCTTATTTTAGTGAAATGCGAACAGAACGGCGATGACAATTCTTCAAATTCATTTTATCTTACAACTAGCCATCGCCGGCAAATGAGATGTAACCGTTTCGAATTCTTTTTGTCCACCCGTTACACTTGGAAATTTATCTAGACCTAAAACTTTTCCAGAACAATTTAATTGGGTAATCTTATCGGTGAAGATAAGATCATTTTTCTCACCCGTGAATGTAGTTGGCTCCGTGATTAGATTTTTTAGAATTTGAAAGTATAGTAGGGATTTTAGGAAATTCTCTGTGTGGTATTTTTTATCTGTATAAAAATCTCCACCGAAGAAAGTTTTTCTCTCGGAATACTTTTGATACGCAAAGTTTACAACTTTTTCAAAGTCTATAAGCTCGCTTTTGTTTCCGGCACTCGCATGAAAGGGCAATACGGAAACCTTTGCTCCATTGGTTAACTCTAAAAAGAAAAAAGTAGGTGGGGATGCAAAGTCATTTCTGGCTTCTGGATATTCTAGTGGAATCATGTCTACAACCTTGTCTTTATTGACGCAGGTTGTATTTTTTGTATGGTTTAGAATTTGATTTCTTTCGTCGAGTCTGGGAAAACTATCTGCACAGGAATAGTTTAGATTTTCTTTTGCATAAAAACTTTCTAACTCAGTGGATATATTGTCGTTATCCGTTCTAAGTCCTACTAACGAAATCGAATCACATTTTTTTGTTAATTCGATTAAGTAGTTATTCTTTCCAGTCCAATCTGTTAGTTTCTTGGGAGTTAATTTTTCTAGATTCCAAAAGCAAACGGAAAATAAAATAGGTTTCGATTTGCCTTCGAAGTTTTCATCTACAGTAACGCATTGAGTTAAAATTAGAATAATCAGGATTATCCAGTGCTTTCTCATTTCTTAAGATTTACAATAGCGGATAATTGCTCTAAGATTCCACCGCTAGAAGAAAGAGAAATCGAATTTACCTTTTCTGAAATTTTTTCAATGTATTCTAATTCTTTTAGGCGATAGAGAGTTGGGTTTTCTTCCATGAGTTTTGCTGTGTTTAATAAACTGCGAGTAGAAGCTGTTTCTTCTCTACGGGTAATGATATTTGCCTGTGCTTTTTTTTCTGCAATCAATACAAGGTTAAGAATATCTTTTATTTCTCCGGGGAGGATAATATCTTTTACCCCCGCGAAGGTAAACTCAATTCCGAAAGTGGATGATTTTTCTTTTAGTTTAGATAATACAAAGTCACCAATTTCTTGTTTCTTTTGTAAAAGCTCATCTAGCTTGAGAGAGCCAATGTATTCACGAAGACTGAGTTGGAGTAAAATATAGATTTGCTCCTGATAGTTTTTGATTTCCATAAATTTCATTGGGTCAATGATTTTATACTGCGAAGTGAAATTTAATCGGAGAGTAATTTTATCTTCTGTCATCAACTCTTGTCCATTGACATCAAGCTGTTGTTGTCTCAAATCAATTTTTACAACGTTAGTCGTCACAACTCCCGCCCAGAAATAGTATTTGCCAGGCTTTAAAGTTGCCTGATATACTCCATTAAAATACAAAAGTCCCGCTTCGTGATTCTCAACTTGAAAGGCATAATAATAACCCTGTAGTTTTAAGTTTGTGAAAATGGATTGTTGGAACTCTTCACTCGGAATTGGATTTCGCGTGTCGATTAATCTAAACTCATGTATCTTTAAAACATTCCAATACGCATAACGTCCTGGCTTTAGCACTTCACTTAGTAGATTATCTTCATAGTGAAGACAGATTTCAAAGTCTTTTACTTCTACAATTGTGAGTTCGGCTAATAACGATTCGTCTTTAATGAATAGATTTAAATTCTTACTTGTAAGAAATGGTTTATTCAAATCCATTCTGATGAGTTCGTGTCCTAGAAATGCGGATAATAGATGTTTTCCTGGCTTAAGAGTTTTGATATAATTTCCATCTTTAAATAAAAGTCCTCTTTCGTCGTTATGTATGAGTGTTAGCATTATGCTCTCCTTATAAAATTCAAATAGAGAGAAAGAAAAATCCTCCCGAAAAGAATACGGAATAGAGATTAAGATAAAACCCTAAGCACCGGTTCCAAAGGAATGGGTGAAGTCAGATTCAATCGGTATCTGCTCTACTGCAAAGTTTTTTCCTCGGCGCTGGCAAATGCAAAGTAGCCGCAAAGGTCAGCATGAGAATTTTTCTTTCTCTCGGAGTTTTGGTTTGTTGACAGATCCATAGTCTGGTGCCTTAACCACTTGGCTATATCCCCTGAGAGATAGTAGGATTCGAACCTACGTTGGATTCATACTTTGCAACCGCCAAAATACTGATTCTCGATGTAAGAGTAAAAGTAATGCTAGATCTTTTTGAAATCTAAACGTCACAGCAATTGCTAATTACAAACCCAAAGTTAATTTCTTTGAGCTAGTGAGATTTGGCAAGAATTACTTCTTTGTGAAATTTTTCTTTTGTAAGTTTTTAATTTGGTGAATGGAAAGACCGGTGACTTCGGAAATAAAATCAGGCTTAAGATTTTTAGAAAGCATGGTCTGAGCAATCTCAATATTTCTTTGTTCAATTGCTTCTTCTTTTGATTTTTCGAGTTGGTATTCCGTGCGGGCTGCATAGTCTCTTTCTGTTTTGAGCCATGCTTCGTAGTATTCACGAGATTTCTTATCATGGGAAACAAACTTCAATTCGTCTAAAGCTTTTTTAATTTTAGGATTTTTCTTTTTTAAAGTCTTCATTTGTTCCCCCTTTAATTTTGTTGCTTCTTTTAGCAGATAAACCCAGTCATCCAAAGGACTTTGCGATGAATGGAAAGTCTTTATATATTTAGGTAATTCTATGATGTAGATGTTTAAATTATCTGTCAACAGAATTTCAGGCTTGTTTTTATCAGAAATCTGAAAATACCATAGGAATTTTTCTTCTTTCGGGAATATTTCAAAGTTCACAAAATTGAAAGAATAAATTCTAGGAAGCTCTGAGTATTTTTGACCCTTCGAAATTGACTTTGAATATAGTTTCGCCCAATAGTATAGAATTCTCTGGGAGAAGAATTTTTGATAAGAGGCTTGCATTTCGATCAGGAATTTATTACCAGTCGCATCAACTGCTTTAATATCCAACACAATTACTTTTTCTGTATTCCTATCTTTTGGAATTTCTGGATTCAAAACTTTAAGGCTAACAATGCGTTTCTCCTTTTGGAATTCTGGAAAGGAATTCAGAAGATTCATCAATACATCTTCATGCTTGGAAAAAACTGCCTTAAATACGAAATCATTTGTAAGAGGAAGGAGCTTCATTCTGCGCAGAATTATAGCATTGCGGCTAATGGAAATACTATTTTGAAAAAAGTTTGGTTTATTACATAGTTTGACAAGTTTTTGTCGCTAGAGCGTAATCTGATTCAATATACTTCCGATAGCCTGTCGTTTACTCCTCTTCGGTCTACCTGCGCTTATTTCTACGGTGATTTTGCGGTGTAAGTTGGGGTGGGTAACCGATGTTAGACCGAAGCTATAAGCGTAGCTAGACCGGGGGAGAGTAAAAGGAAGCTGAAAGGAATCCCTTTCTAGATACTCGAAGAAATGAAATTCATTGGCTCGAATTTTTATGCTTTTTATTGATTTTGTTCATTTCCTCGACTATGATAAATATCATAGTCGAGAAAATTTCAAATTAATAAAAAAATCTTTGACTTTTTTGAAAACCATTACTCTAACTACTAACACAGATTTATAGAGGAGACGAATTTTTCAATTCAGGTAACCTATAAATCAAAAAGCATACATATAAATATCGATTAAAAACAAGAGGATGGAAAATTACTATGAACAGAGAGTTAATAAATATTAAAGGAACACATGAAAAAGTAGAATTTGAAAGTATTTTAAATGTGCACGGAAAGAACGAAGAAGGACAGACTCCTCTTCATATGGCGGCAACTCGCGGTCATATTGAGTTAGTTGCTTCGCTAATTGAAAGAGGAGCTGATCTAAATCCTAAGAGTAATTTTGGTTATACCCCGCTTCATTATGCTGCCAACCAAAGTGGTGTTGATATTGCAAAGCTTCTAATCGATAATGGTGCCGATGTGAATGCAAAAAGCGATTTCGAATATACTCCCCTTCATTATGCAGCACATCATGGCAAGACAGAGATTGTTAAACTTCTTATTGAGAAGGGAGCTACTATCAGCAGGCAGAATATGTTTGGTTTCACTCCTCTTCATTATGCTGCAACACATGGACGAGTCGAAGCCGCTAAAGTTCTGGTTGAAAAAGGTGCTGCTTTGCATCTCGAAGATGAAGATGGGCATACTGCATTGGAACTTGCCAAAAAATCTGGTTATGCCCAAATCGCTGAAATGATTGAACGCACCATGAAGAGATCTAAGCTTATTTGAATTACTGATTAAAAAGCGGTTTGAGAATTTGTGTTCTGATCTCTTCCGCTTTTTGAGTTTCCCCAAACATTTTCCCCTCGTGATCGACTAGAAAGAAAGTATCCTTTGCTCGTTGTGTAATATTGTCTGTGTCGATGATTCCAGATAAAATATTAATTTTATTTTCTAAAAGGACCTTTGTTACATGGTATAGAAGACCTCGACCCGAGTCAGCTTCGATATAAAAACAAGTTTGCTTTCTGTCTAATTCATCTTGAAAAATAAGCTCAGCACGCTCGCGAAAGAAATTTTTAATGATAGGTGCTTTGAATTCATGATTTAGAAAAAGCTCTTCTAGGCCTTTTCGTTTTGAAAAGATTGCGTCCATCATCAAACCAATCTCTACAGCTTTTTTGGTTCCCATATTGGATTCTGCTTTGAGTCGAAGCGTGTCGATAGCGTATTCGGTTCCATTTTCTTCTACGGTTAGAATTTCTCCTGAAATAATATCCCAGCCTAGAAGAAATATGACGGAAGCCATTCGGTGGAATGTCCCAATCTCTGTAACATCTGTCTTGAGTGTCACTAGAATTTCATCGTCTAGTGTTTTGTAATGGAAATCAATCATCGCATGTAAGTATTTTCTTAATACAATTATAATCAATTAGAAATTCTTACTATTCTGGGAGGAACCAGGTTTCGAATTCTTTTTGGAATTTGACGGGAATGTATTCGGTGAAATGATAATTAGCAAAATCATTCTTTGCAAAAGGATCTTCCTTACAAAAATCTTTCATCGCTTCTAAGCTTTCTGCTCTTGCAATTAAGATTCCTCCATCTCTTGGATTTTGTGGACCTGAGCTTAAAAGAATTTTTCTTTGATAACCTGAATCTAAGAATTCTCTATGCTGAGTGAGGACCGTATCAATTTTCTCTATTGGGACTTTGTATTCTAAACGGATGATGAAATGTTTCATATATTTCTTAGATTTTAAAGGGTAACTTGCTCTACAAGTGAAAAATTATTTTGTTTACTTTTATTCGTGTAATAGTTTGATTTACTCTGGATGGCAATATGTTTAAACGAAACCTTATTTTTTATTTATTAATTTCCACTTTCTTTTTTTCCTGCATTCCTCCTTTTCAGAAGAAGGAAAAAAAAGACAATCTTGGTCTTTACCTTCTGGCTGCTCGATTATTAAATACTAACTCTTGTGTCGGCGGATTTTGGGCGCTGAGCCTTACCTCGAATGCTTATTCTTGTCAGCCCGCTAAACTTGTGGCATCAGGCACCAATATTGAAATTTATGAACAGACAGGTCTTTCGGCTGAGACAAATTATTCTGGCTTTAAGTATTCCAATGTTGTAACTGCTTTCGATACGATTATATATCCCAAGATGACGAATGCCTTTGGTGCTCCTACTGATATTGATGGGAATAAAAAAATTACTGTTTTTGTTTTAGACATCGGGAGTGGAGTAGGCGGCTATGTTGATCCAGTTCAGTTTATTCAAGACTACCCCGATGATATTACGTTTAGGTCAAATCAGAAAGAACTCATCTATCTAGACGGCAACGCCTTATTAGCCCTTCGAAAGAAAGAATTGTCTGCTAACTTGCCGGATACTTTTTTATCTAGCCTCGCTCATGAATACCAACACTTAATCAGGATGCAGCATGAGCTTGGGTTTAAGACTCTTATCCGCACACTAGATGATGTTACGAATAAAACTTTGACCTTTGATGATACTTGGATCAATGAAGGAACGAGTGAAGTGGCAAGTGATATTGCAGGTTATGGTCCACAATCTTCTAGAATGGCATGTTTTAGAGGGGATCCTGCAACTAGTTGCGTAGAGGGCGCTGCTGGTTTTTCGCTTATTACATGGGAATCGTCTATTCGCAATTACGCGTCCGCTTATACTTTTATGTCCTACTTATACAATGTATCTGGAAGCACGGATACTGAAAAGACTGCGTTTATTAAAAATACAGTTGTGGGTAATAGCTCTAAGCTTCGAGCCAATACATTGACTAATATGATGACTCTTTTTCAATCTGCGGCTAAGTATAATTCGACGCTTCTAGGTGCTGATGCAACCGGCATATATAGAAGATTATATGCTACCTTTCTTTCGCAGGCATTTAATCCAAATCGATATCCGGGAACATCTACTTTATTTATTGGCACATCTACTATTGGCACAATGAGTGCATTACAGACTGCGTATCCATTGCCTTCTGTGTTAAATCCAATTTATACCTACGCGTCCAATTTTGGAATTGTAAAGGGCTCTACATTTTTAATATACCCATCTGCCTTCTATCGAGTATCTGAAAATTCTTCCATTGCACCGGATAATGTAGACACTGTTAAAATTTGGAATGGAAGCCCAGGTGCCTTTGGTCCTGAATTTATTATCTTTAACGGAAGAATAGATACAACTCCAGTCTTGTCAAATGGAAGTATTCTTTCTGAGAAGAACTCTTCTGAAGTGAACACAAGAATGGCTACAACAGAAAATTTGAAATGGACTCCGCTCATTTCTAAGACAGGTGAGTTATTTTGTCCGCATTCTTTTGTTTCAAGAGAACGGTTTGCCGCTAAACAATTCAATATGCAAAGGCGATTCAATACCAATCAGATATTGAAATAAAAAACTTGTTTATAATTCTGTAATACTCATTCTGGTATTAATAAAAGGATACGTGTATGCCCGTTGCTGACTATTTTAAAGTGAGTTTTAAAAAACCAGAGTTAAGTGAATCGATCGCTCAGATTATAGAAAAAAAAGCGAAGTTAAAAAGCCAATTAGAATCATGCTACTCTAGACTCGAGTCTATTGAAATTTGTAACAGCAATGCAAAATCAAGTGATGCTCTTATTCTAGCAAATTATCTCATTGCGGATATTGCGAATTTGGCGCTATCTTACTTTAATAAACCCGCAATTTTAAATACCGATAATTGGCTAGATAAAATAAAAACCATTTCCGATGAAGAGATTTCTTCTAGTTTTAATGCGCATAATTTGATTCTTACTTCTGCATACAAGACAGAAGAAGAAAAAAGTGAAAAAGTAGAAACCTCTCTTGCTGATTTACTCTATTCGATTGAAAAATTTATATTTAAAAAGAACAAAGCTCAGTTTGCAAATCCTGTGGATGATTTTAAAAAGAAATCTGCCATTCAAGCCATTATAAGCATAATTGTAGTTATCCTCTTGCTCAACGTTGGCATTAAGCAATTCAATAAATTAAAACCAATTAAGAGTGACACTGCAAAAATTTATTTCATGAACGCGCAAGCTCCTGCACCGGTTGCGGCTAATACGGTTACTGCTGAAGTAAAACCTTCCGAAGAATGGAAAGATGTTAGTTTCGTTTTTCCTCAGCCGACAGATATCAAAGACATTAAAGTTGAGCCAGTGCATCAAAATTTTGCAAGGATGCAATTAAAAGAAATAAAATACTTAGATGAAAGTAAAAGTGTATTGAGAGAAAGAAATTTCCAACTCAGCAAAATTGGAATGATCGAAAACACAGAGACAAATGAAATTTGCTGCACGGAAGACTTGAAGCCAGGAAAACTTATTCCCGGTGCATACTTCGAAGTAGAATCAACAAGTGCAAATCCAGCCTTCTATGTAAAAATGGAAAATACGAAAGCAGTAAAAGAAATCATTTTAACATTCCGCTATATTAAGAATACTAAGAAGTTTGCGGATTAGGAATATTTGCCTCAAATGCTAGTTCAATACATATTATTAATGCGTGTTCACCAGTGGATTAAGAACACCATTATATTTGCAGGGATCATCTTCGGTCACAAGTTATCAGACACAGATGCCTTATTAAAAAGCTTCTTTGCGTTTATCATATTTTCTGTAATTGCTAGTTGCCAGTATGTAGTGAATGATTATCTCGATAGAAAGGAAGATGCACTTCATCCTGAAAAGAAACATCGCCCTCTTGCCTCCGGCAAAATTGAAGCAGGTCTTGCTCTTCTGATAACTGTTTTTATTCTTCCGATTTCCTTGATACTTTCTTATACACTCCATCCTTACTTCTTTGCACTCTGTAGTTTTTATTTCGGATTCAATCTAGTATATAGCAAATATTTAAAACATATTGTTATCTTAGATGTGATGAGTATCAGCATTGGTTTTGTTGTGCGTGCCATTTCGGGAGCGGTTGTGATTGGTGTAAGCTTTTCGTCTTGGCTTTTACTTTGCACTTTTATGCTTGCTCTCTTCTGGGGATTTAGCAAGAGAAGAGGAGAACTGATTCTATTAGAAAAATCAGCAACTTCTCACCGCAAAATTTTAGAAGAATACTCTCCTCAGTTTTTAGATTTAATGATGTCGATTGCATCTACAATGACATTGATTAGTTACGTCATGTATACCATTAGCCCCGACACGATTCAAAAGATGGGAACAGACAAGCTTGTATATACAATTCCTATTGTTGTCTACGCAATTTTTAGAAGTCTATACATCATCTACATCAAGAATATGGGGCATAATCCTAGTAAGGCGATACTCACCGACATAAGCGTGTTAGCCTCCGGACTCGTATGGGTTCTCATGGTGACAGTGATTCTATACTTTAAAATACCTTCTATCCAATGAAAGTATTTCGCAAAATCTTAGAGTATTCCTTTTATATTTTAGTCGTCCTTTGCTTTACTTTTTTGCTTTCACTCTTCAATGGGAATGGCAGGAAATTAATCTTTCAACCTGCTGATTATCCTTTACTGACAGAGTCAAAGATTTCACCTGAGTTTAATCAAAAAAACAAAGTCATTTATTTTTGGGCAACCTGGTGCAGTGTATGTCAAACAAATCTTAATCTATTTAAGAGCAGCTACTCTATGTTAAATGGTAAATACAATACAGAGTTTATCTCGGTAGAAGAAGGCGGCGGGAATGCTTTGTATGTAAAGAAATATATAGAGAAAAATGAAATCAATTTTCCTACTGTGTTTGGAAATCAAGCACTCTTAGAGGCTAATAAGATTTATGCGTTCCCCACAACAGTCTTTGTTAATGAAAAAAATGAAATTAAATTTATTGATACAGGAATTATGAATCCACTCAGTATTTGGATTCGAATCCTGTTTTTATATTGGAGTTAAAATGATTGATTTAAAAACGTTACAAAAATTAAAATTGGAATTATTCAATAGTCTAATAGCAGAAGCTAACCAATCTCTTACTAAATTACCAAAAGAGCATCGCAAAAAGTCTGAGTCAATTCTAAAGCAATACATTGATACAAAGTCGATTGCAGGTCTTGAGTTGTGGGTAAATGGAGTATCCGAACATCTATATTTTTCAGAAGCAATGAAAGATTTAAAAGAAATCGGAAATGATTCAACTTTACTAACAGAATTTCAATCAGCTTTCACTGAAACCTTGAAAGCTGATTTTGGAGTAGAGGATTTTCGCTTTATTGAATGGGAAAGGGCTAAACCAACGTATCCGACACTGCAAGGTCTATTAAAGACTTACTGCGACCAAGCGCTTACTCCTTGTTATACCCTAAATGACAATGTATTTCTCGGAACAGAATCTGATTTGACTACTTTCGAGAAAGCAGATGGTCCTTCTAAGAAAGGAGTGAAAGTAAAAATAGTTCGTAAGAAAACTCCAAAGGAAAAGCTGATTCAAATCCAAGAAGCGCAAGAATTCTTAGAAGCATTCTGGCCTGATGGATTTGCGTTATACAAGCTATTAACCGATAAATTGCATATTGTTCAATCGAATGGACTTGTAAGTTACAGTCATTTTCATGAGCAGGGAATTTCGTATATTAACTTTATAGACAGAGATATACTTGAGTCTATTGATGATTTGATTCATGAAAATGCTCATCATCATCTCAATTTAATCCTAAAGAAATACAATCTGATTAAAAAAGAATTTAAAGATGATATTTTTTATTCTCCCTGGAGAAAAACGCTAAGACCTCTTTATGGAATCTTTCATGCTACGTTTACATTTTCCTATGCTGCTTTACTTTTTTACCATATTGCAAAATCAGAGAATTGGACTTATACAGACTTAGATGAAACCTATAAGCAGAGAGCCTACTTTCGATTTGCCGAAGAAACTCTTTATGTTCAGTATTCTCTCTTTGATTTACACTGGGCTATCGACAAAGGACTATTTACCGCAAAAGGAATTAGCTTGATTGAAAGCCTGGAAAAATACAACCAAGAATGTCTTTCTTTCTTACCAGATGTAAAAAAGAAAATCAAATCTAAAGACTTAAGGCATGAATTAGACCAAGTGCAAAAGGTATTACGGGAATGCAGAGCTAAATACAAATTAGCTTAAAGAGAAAATTTAACAGAACGGGGTTAAAAAATTTGAATTCACACTTGTAATCAAAGCTATCGGTGTGCATCGGTGTTTATCTTTTTTTCAGATCTTCCAGTATATTCAGGTTCATCTTTTCGATTAAGTCGCTTTCGAAGTTAAAACGATTGTGATTATCTTCAGAGGAGAATTGAATCATTCCTTTGGCAAAGAAGTATAACCCAAACCAATAGTTAAGTCTTTGTGCTCGGTTTGATTGAAATACAATGTCACCATTCTTTTTTAGGAGTCGAAATTTTTCACTTAGTTCAATGGTTTGAAAATAAGGAACTAGGGTTAGAGTAAATACTGTAAAGAAAGGCAAATAGCGATTATTCTCTTTACGGGTTTGGATTTCTATTTCAAGAATCAAATCTGCTTTTTCTATATCAGTTTGGATATTTGGAAATTGACCACTGTCTTTCAATTGAGCAAGAAGAGCATTGTAGCTAGATTCGGATTTGCCCTTAAATCCATTTCTATAGGACTCTTGGTTAAGAATGAAATAAACCGAAGACGTTACCGGCTGATTCATATTTGCCGCTTCTGGAAACAGGGGAAGAGGATTTCCTTTTTGTATGACCGCGCATTTTAAAATGAGTAACAGTAGAAGGAATCTCATTTTGCCTCCCAGTTCTTTAAGATGTTTTGTATTGCGAGATTTAGCATTTCACTTCGTTTCAAGTTTGCCTCTGTAGCCTTATCATAGTAAAGCAAATTACTATTAAACTCTGTTTGCAGTTGAATTGGAATTCTCGCTTTCTCCTGATTTTTATTATTGTATGCAATTAAATTTCCTGAATAGTCCATTTTACTAATTGTATCCGGTCCTCCTAAAAGACTGTAGACTAAAAACCCATAGGAACTTCTTACCAAGTATTGACTGATTGCAAGACCGGTAAGACCAACTGGGAATAGTAAGTGATGAAATTTTTCTTTTTCTTCTAATTTGGAAAATTGAAACTCTAAAATGATAGCATTCTCAGGAAGCTTTGTGTCTTTCGAGTAGAGTATATTTACTTTTTCAAATTGATTTAATTCTCTTACAAACTTATAGAGAGTATAAGTAGTAAATGTATTTACATCCTCTTTGGGATTATCGTGATTAAACTCCGGCAGGCTAACAAGCTTTATCCAAGCATGGAGATTCTTCTTTTCTTTTACAGAAAGAGGGTCTTGGGCTGCGAAATGAATTTTGCTTTCTTGATAGGAAAAGCATCCTATGAATCCAGTTGGAATTGCTAATAGAATAAAAAAGTATTTCAAGATAAAAATAGGCAGATTCTTTTGCATAAAACAATCTTATAGGGCAAATAAAAAATACAAGTAGATAAATGTAGGATTGTGGTAACTTGTCCTAAAGAGAAAATTATTCTAGACTTTCTTTAGGATTGATTAATCTTGTTGTCTATGAAATCTATTAGTGCATTAATACTGACTTTTTTATTTTCCCTGTCCCTTTTTTCGCAGTCGAGAACGCCTGAAAATATTCTAGAGCCAAATAAATTTGAGACACCTAGAGAAACATATATAATATTTATGAAAGCGATGGAAGATTATCGGAAGGGAATGCAATCCAAGAATAATCAAATGATTGCAGAGCTTGACACAGCAGTGCGATGTTTAAATTTAGATGGCGTTCCCTTTGCACTGAGAACTGAGAAAGGTAGGGAATCTGCCATTTTACTGAAAGAAGTAATTGACAGAATTGCTGTTCTTGATCCTTCTAGTATTCCCGAAGTGGGGGATAAGCCTGATATACCACTTACGAAATGGACGTTTGAAAGAACGGAAATCTCAATGACAAAAGTAGAAAGTGGAGAGAGAGCGAATGAATTTTTATTTTCCCGTGAGACAGTTGCACGAGTGTATGAATTCTATGCAAAGACAAAGCATCTTTCCTATTTACCTAATAGCGGTGGAGGGGCAGGATACAAAGATCCCTGGTCAGAAAGTCTTCCCGGTTGGATGAAGTTTAAGATTTCTTCTATTTATGTCTGGCAGATAGTCGGTATTATCCTCTCTATTTTATTTGGTTATGTCATCAAATGGTTTACTAAATTTTTAACTCATTTCATTACTCGATTAGTAAACCGTGTGCCACAGGGAAAGATTAATTGGAAAGAAAAATTCCTATCTTTTTGTGATAAGCCTCTTTCTTATATTGTCACCATTGGATTTTGGTTTTTTTGTTTAGACGTTTTAGATATCGAAGGAGGAGCCTTTAGAGTCAGTAGCATACTCTTACAGATATTACTCAGCATAAACATTATTCGCCTCTTCTATGATTTGACAAAAGCATCTACCGAATACTTAGAAGTAGTCGCTAAGGAAAATAAGAATGATTTCTTAATTGATGCCCAGATTATCCCTTTGATTTCAAGAACTGCACGGATACTTGTCGTTTTACTCGGAAGCCTATTTGCATTACAAAATCTAGGTGTAAATGTAATGTCAGTGCTTGCAGGACTGGGAGTAGGAGGTCTTGCACTTGCACTTGCCGCAAAAGATACAGCGGCAAATCTATTTGGTTCTATCATGATTTTTCTAGATAGACCCTTTAAACTAGGCGATACAGTCATTGTAGGAGGAATAGAAGGAGATGTAGAAGAAATTGGATTTCGCTGCACACGAATTAGAACTTTCTATGATTCAGTAGTGTCTATTCCGAACTCGGAGGTAGCAAATTCAAAAATAGACAATATGGGGCTAAGAAGATATAGGCGCACAAATGTAACGATTGGACTTACCTATGATACTCCTCCGCAAAAGATAGAAGCATTCCTTGAAGGGATAAAGAATATCCTTCGTAAGAATGAACTAGTCGTTCAAGATAGAATTCATGTAATATTCAAAGGCTTTGGGAGTTCTAGTCTGGATATACTATTAAATTATTTTGCAACCGTTACAGAATGGGGGCAAGACATGATTTTGCGCCAGAATATTTATTTAGAAATTATCACTCTTGCCAAAGAATTAAAAATAGACTTTGCATTCCCTACGCAAACACTTCATATCGAATCGACACCGGGGCAAACAGCTATTAAGCGAGAACATTCACAATCTACAGAAGAATTAAAACAAACAGCAAAGAATTTTGCCAGAGAAGGAAAGTCTTCTCGTCCTACAGGTTTTGGTATATTCATTCATCCAAGCCGTGAGCATAAAAACACAGATGTTGGCGTTGAATTCAAGGAGCAGAGTTAACCATAGAAAAGAAGTATTCAAAAATAAAAATCCGAAAGGAATTGAATCAATGAAAAAAGCAATTTTAGTTTTGATTGGATTGACTATGCTCGTCCAATGCGGCTCTTTATGGAATGATGTTCCAATACTTGGAGATGTATTAGGTAATCAAGACGAGTTAGAGAAAAAAGATTTACAAAAAAGAAATCTTACACTCGCAGCGTTAGTCGCGAGCCAACGAACATCCAGTCCCTCTAGTGGAACCATTTCTGTCGGCTCAGATGGAGTCTCACGTGAATTTCGATCCTGCCCTACAACAGAGCCGATAAGTCCTAAGAGCGAGACTACTGCGACTAACGGCTCTATCACTATACGCGGGGGTTCCTCACAAGTAACCTCAAATAACCAGGATGCTTTTTTACAAAAGAAAGAGGGGAATAACGTTGTTTGGTGCTACTTGTATGATTCCTCTACAGACGACTCGGGGGTAAGCACGATTTACTTCAATGAGAAAAATCTTATCGTAGCATTCACTGTCACCGGTGGTAATACAAGTCTCAAAGCATCAACAGATGCATTTCAGAAAAGCTATGGTTCAAATGGGGGACCTAAAATAACCTTCCTAGCAATTCTAGATTCCGATACAGGAGCGATTCAAAGAGGGACTTTTTTAGGAACAAGAATGGACAGCAATTCACAAGGGAGAGTAAGTGGATTAGGCATTAGCTCCATCTCCGTTTCTGCTTCTGGCTCAATCGACTTAAAAGGAAGCGCTTGCTACGATGAAGGCACTGCAACTAATAGTATTGCAACAGATAAAAGTTGCTCGGTCGGCTGCACTGGAAATCCTCCTTGGTCAGGCTCTCTCAGTGCAACACTCTCTACCTTATCTTCTGGAAAATGTCTGTGATCGGATTACGACGCTTATCCGCACATGATGGAGTCATGGGAAGCCTTGGATAGTTTAGGGATGCCAATTTTAAAATTATATTTTTACGAAATGAACACTAAGGAAGGAATCAATGCTTGAAAAAAATAGACTTGCTTATTTAGATTTACTAAGAGGTTTTGCTATACTGGGAATTCTAATTTCTAATTTACCAATCATAGCAGAGCCGCCTTTCAGTATGGTTACTCATCACGATGATTTATCTCGTTGGGTAAAGCTTTTTAGTCTTTTCTTTGTGGCTGGCAAATTCTTTTTGATCTTTTCATTTGTATTTGGATATGGATTTACCATTTTACTTGCAAGCTCGGAGCGAAATGGTCTCGATGCAAAGAGAATTTTCTTTCGTAGACTCTTTGGTCTTTTATTTCTTGGAATCCTTCATGCCACATTATTTTTTAATGGAGATATACTTGTAACCTATTCATTGTTAGGCGTGGTTTTATATTCTTCCAGAAATATGAAAGATACCAAATTATTTAAAATTGTAGGATTGTTTTGGCTTATTTCTTTTCTCTGTTATGGACTTCTTGGAATTGTTTCTCATTACTCTTCCATGGAAGATCCAAACCTTACGACGAGAATGATACAAGATTCCTTAACAGGGTATTCAGGAAATTTCTTTTTAGCAGTAAAACAAAGAGTAAAGGAATTATCCTACACATTTCCATTTATCCTTTTATTTAATTGGCCTTCTGCTTTCTTTATGTTTTTGATTGGATTATATTTAGGGAAAAAAGAATCATTGGCTAATCCTGATTTGCTCTTTGAACGATTTCGCGGCAAATGGTTTTGGATCATTATTGTGGGGATCATTGGCAACGGATTTTTCTGTTTGGGGCAAATGAAAGAAACCTCTTATTTAGTTAGTTTCTTTTCTACAGCAATGCTCGCTGTCGGTGGAGTTTGCTTTGCTTTAGTCTACTGTTATGTATTATTTCAATTTTCTAACAGCGATAACTTCCTGCTTTCCAATCTGAGAGAAGCAATGAAGAGCGCGGGCACAATGTCTCTTACAAATTATCTTTCTCATTCTATCTTACTTTCTTTTATCTTCAACGGATGGGGACTCGGACTGTATGGAAAATTAAAACCCGAGATTGCATTACTCTTAGTCATTCCTATATACGGATTCAATTTAGTTTTCAGTTCTATTTGGAAGAAATATTTTTCTTTAGGACCCTTTGAAATTGTTCTAAGAAAATTTACGTATTGGAAATAATTTTACATATTAAAAAAAATTCTGAATACTTATTGCCCAATGAAATTTGAGTAGCATGGCTAAAAATCCTTTTTTCCTTTACAATTTATAACAATTAGATTAAACTAAGTAAAGGAGAAAAACAAATGCATACGATTACAAAAAAAGACAACCAAGTTTTCATTCAAATTCAGAATCCGAAAGAGAAGACAATCGAATCAATACAGGAATGTAAAGAGGGAAGATGCAGTTGTAAGACAGAAGAATACAAAAAAATGGAAAAGATTGAAATGGAAGAAAAGAAAGAAAATCTTTCCATCACACTTACTGCCAAAGAAGGAGAGGAAATTAACACTTCCGAAATAGAAAAATGCATTCAATATGCAACGGGAGAATAGTGGAAATTCCTAAAAAAACTTTGCTTACGAGAATTCATTGAATTATTTCATTTGTCCTTGACAAAGCAGAAATTTACTTGACATTAAGCACTACAATGTAGTATATCAAAAAAGTGAAGAAATATAAATCAAGATGGTTTCAAAAGTGGGCAAATAAGAACCATCTTTCTGATAAAGCTCTGATTGATTCCATTCAGGATTTGAAAGAGAATAAAGGGACTGTTAAGCTGGGCTTTAATTTATTTAAAGTTAGAGTTTCTTCTCGCAATCAAGGAAAGAGAGGGGCTTTTAGAACTATTGTTGTTTATGTATCGGATGTCCGTTCGATTTATGTTTTTGGTTTTTCTAAAAATGAATTGGATAATATTTCAAATAAGGAATTAGAAGATTTTAAAGAATTAGCTAGAACATACACGAACATGAATGAAAAGGAAATTAAAATCCTTTTAGAGCAAGATTCTATTTTTGAATTGGAGGAATAGTATGTCAAAAAAAATGAAAGAAGCAATTGTGGAGAATTTGCAAGATATTGTCAATGCAGGTATAAAAACTACATTTACTAAAAAAAGATTGGATGAACTCGGAGTAAAAATCCAAGCAACAAATATAAATCCCACTAAAATAAAAAAAGCTAGAAAGAATCTAAATCTAAGTCAATCCATATTTGCACAGTTACTGAATGTCAGCATTGCCTCAGTCAGACATTGGGAACAAGGATTGAGAGAGCCAACAGGTTCTACAAAAGTTTTATTGGAATTGTTATTAAAACAACCGCATATACTTGATTATAGAATTACAAAATCAAAACAAAATGGGCTCGATACAAAGTTTGAGTATTGAATGATGTCTTTAAGCATTCATCGAATTGTTTCATTTGTCCTTGACAAAACAATTATTGAATCGTAAATGATGTTTACAATAAAGTAGATGGCATTGCATAATTCGATTCTGTCTTAGTAATTGATCATGAAAAAAATATTCTATACCTTTCTTTTTTTTGTTCTTATAGTTGCAGGCATTTATTGCGCTGCCTATTTTTATATTAGTAGTAAAGCTTCTGCATTACCGATCAACTCACCCATCCTATGTAAGAATCATCCAAATTCAAAATTGCCTAGAATGGTTGCAATTGGTGATAGCATTACTCATGGCCGAGTTAGTTTTAATTATGTAAATAGTTTGGAAGAAAAATTTGGAACTCATTATGAATTTGTAAATGCGGGAATTAATTCCAACCTTGCTTTTAATGTATTAAATCGCATTCAAGATATAATTGATTGTAATCCAGAAAAGATTTCTATATTGATTGGAACAAACGATGTAAACTCTACCTTAGATGAAGCAAGAAGGAATCGCTATAAAAAGGATATGCAATTACCCCAAGATCCAGATAAAGCTTGGTATGAAAAAAATCTAAGATTAATTATCGCTACCTTAAAAGAAAAAACCAAAGCAGAAATTGCAATTTTATCTTTACCCGTGATCGGAGAAATTTTAACCTCAGAAGAAAATCGAAAGGCAAAAGAATATTCTGATTCAATCAAAACAATCGCTTCTGAATTAGGAATCACTTATCTTCCACTGAATGAGAAAATGCATTCATATCTTTTAGAAAAAAAGAATCTTGTGAATATTTGCAGTGGAGATTTTAACCTTTACAATGGAGCATTTATAAATTATTTTTTATTAAGTGAATCGTGGGATCAAGTTTCACAGGAGAATGGTTTTTATTTAGTAACAGATTGCCTGCATCTAAATGCTGTTGGTGCTAGAATGATTTCCGATCTAATTGGTGAGTTTTTAGAAAAAGGAAATAGATTGTAACCATCCTCCTTGGCTTTAGAGCTGACTGAATAGTAAACAGGGCATTAGTTGCTCTTTATAGCTATGAAAAAAAAATCCCTCTCTATCCAATGGATAAAGAGGGATTGTTCAATGACACCTTTGAGGATAATTGTTATTTAACGAAGCTTAGGTCTTTTACTTTGAAGACTTTCACATCGTCTTTGGTTCCTTTCTTTTCAGCTGCGGTTACTATTACTTCGTCGCCGATTATTTGGATGATAGATCTTTGGCTTATAGTCGCTTCACTTCTGAGTTCGAATTCTAATTCTGTATTAAACTGTGCAACGTAGGCATCATTTTTCAAAAGCTCGATAACATAGATTTTACCGTCTGCATAGACCATAGGTGAATCAGGGGACAGTTTAATTCCTTCTGAAGAGCGTTTGAGGTCATAGTCTGCTCCAGTAGAAGTCATGAAAATACGAAGGTCTTTTTTAGTTGGTGCACTTGCATCGTATCCAATTGCTAATATTCCAGAGCCAGGAATAAATAGAAATTCTCTTGCATTGATTCCGGGATGATTGGTTCCTGCAATGAAAGTTGTGAATTTATCTTTAGGAACTTCAGGTCCTGCGGGTAATGCAGAGTTGACTGTAGTAGAGCCAATGGTGGTTGTAGTTGTAGTAGTCGTAGTCGCGGTTGTTGCAGTTGATGTGGTTTCTTTTTTGTTTTTTGAGTCTAGATACGCAATGTATTCTTTTTCAGAAGTGATGTTTACTTTTCTCATCTCTTCTCTTCGTTTGTTGAGTGCAAGTTTATCGGAAATGCTTTTTACTTCGGCAGGATTTGCAGTCATCATACGATTGTTTAATTCATCGTTTTCTGAAATCATTTTTTTATTTAAAAAAGTATCAATTTTCTTTTTTTGCTCATCTCCGTCTTTTTGTAAAACTAAATCAGATTTGGTTTGGTCGACTAGCTCAAGAGAGGCAATGTCTATTGCATATTTCTTAAGAATATTTTTTTCTATTGGAAGTAGAATTTGGGATTGACCGTTTATATTTTCAGCAGTGGCTACAGCCGGTAAGCCGATTTTTTCTTTCCTAACGCCTAATACTGCGTTTGTGCTATAATTTTTGATTAGGTAGTCTTGGTTGTTTCTATTCTTTGTGTTGTATAGAACTATGAATTGAGCAAGAGTATCTGCATCTTCAGTGGTATATTCGAAATTATCCGCAATGTAAGAACTTAAGATAGTAGTAACAGAGGCTAATTCTAATTTTGCGTCTCCTGTAACTTCTAATACATCGGCTCCCAATTTTCCTTCCTCGTTTGAAACATATCGCTTAATGATTATTCCAGAAATGCTATGTGCTTTTAAACTATCTGATTTGATCGCCGAAGATAGTTTCTTTCCGAGTGCCAAGTCTTGCTTCTTTTGTTCTTCTGCGGAAACTTTTGTTTCTAGGGCTTTTTTTTCTACTGTAGTTGTCGTTTTGCTACTTGTGGTAGTTGTTGTTTTAGTAGTCTTTGTGGTTTTAGTGATTTTTGTGCTTTTCTTTTTTGATTTTTGGGCAAAGACACTTCCTGTTGATAAAATCAGGATGAGTGAGAAAGAAATGCCTTTTATGATTTGCTTGAATAATTGTGCCATCGAATTGTATTCTCCAATAATTTTTAACTAATGCTTCAAATTATACGTTCCTTTTTAGGAAGAGATAGATATAATTTGAGCCTATTAATCACTTTTTCTAGTGGAAATGATTTATTCAAGCATATTATATAAGCTTTTTGTTTGTGTCACTGACATTAACGACTATAAATCTTATTTAAAAATTCATTGACTATTGCATTATGCATAACATAATAGACAATCGCGTCTGTGAGAAACCCTATGAAGAATTCGCTTGAACTTGCTATAGAAAAAGGAAGAAGAATAGTTATCGTAGTCTATTCATTTCAACCGAAAACTGAAAAGCTAATTCAATCCATTTTGGAAACAATCTTAAAACAATATGATAAAGAATACCTTCAGGACTCTATCTATAGTGTTTTATTTGAAGCGATTATGAATTGTGTTAAAGCAAATGCGAAGCGCGTTTTCTTTGAAGAGAATAATTTGAATATTAAAAACATCGAAGATTACAAGCAAGGAATTCGCATCTTCAAGGAAGAAATTGGAAATAAAAAGCTTAGGGAGCTTTGCGAGAAAGGCAGAGAAAAGAAAATCTATATCAAGATTGTTTATACTCACCAAAAGAACGGATTGAAAATAGAAATTTTGAACAATGCTGAAATCTTAAAAGAAGAAGAGCGTCGAATTCGTGCGAAGCTTTCTAAGGGGCAACGCTACGAGAACTTATTTGATTTTTATAATGACAATTCAGATACTACAGAGGGAGAGGGTCTAGGATTAGTCCTAAGCCTTTTAATGTTAAAGGGAGAGGGAGTTGATCCTTCTAATTTTCGCATTGGTAGTAAAAATGGAATCACTAAAACCAGAATTGAAATTCCTTTCGCTGAAGACTATATAAGTGAGCGTTCTCTATATGCATTGGATTCCAATAGATAAAGGCTATACAAATGGATAATGAAAAAATTCGTGTGAATGTTCAGAAAGAGGGGCAAGTCAGTATCATCTTCATTAATGGTGAATTGACTTTGTTAGATGCACCTGATTTAAAGCAAGTTTTGGATACAATTCTAGAGACTGGAATTCATCGATTTCTTTTTGATTTTGAACAATTAGATTTCATAGATTCTTCTGGAATTAGTATACTATTGAGATTTCATGCTCAATTGACTAAATTAGATGGCAAGATTGGATTTGTGAATTTCCATAAAAATGTTGCGAATACTATGCATAAGGCGCTCCCCTTGTATATACGAGAGAAAGCCTATTTTGAAAATGCGCAAGAAGCATTGAAGTATCTTAATTCGTAATTGTTTTAAAGGCTAGATGAGAGTTTGCGATACTTACCATATTCATTTCGGAAAAACTTCCAAAAATAAAAAAAAGTAATCGGCACAAGAAAAGTATAAATAATAATCCACAGATTCCAATAAAAATTATACTCTTGGTATAGACTTGAATGTAGAATGCTTACGTTGTGGATAATAATAAGTAAACTCCAACTAATAAACACCCTTGGAAATAAAAAACCAGTAAAACTCAAAATTGCTTTTTTATTATGTGGAACAAAAAAATAAATCTTATGAAAAGAAAATTTATCATTATATAAAAAATGAGAGATGAATTCTTTGAAAGAGTAATTGCTTTCAGTTGGATAAGAATCTGCTGGAAAACGAGTTGAAAAATAAAGAATCAAGATGGTCAAAGAAACAACGAGACTATTTACAATGAGTAACGTTGTCCAACCTAAATTTGCTATGTATACAAGTGGATTCCCCTCATGACTCAAGTCCGGCGTAATAGTAAATGTAACTAAAGCGTCGATTGCCCTCACAAATACTAAAGAAAAAGAAAGAATCCAAAATTCAAAACTTACTTTCAAAATAAAACCCTTTATCCCATTTATTAGAGTTGTCGAAAGAGACAACTAATCTATTCTAAAAAAGAAAGAGGAAAGAAAATTTTATGAAATTAACTGATCCCTATACAAAAGAAGAACTGAAAAACTTTGTCCTAACTTTAAAAAGAAATCTAGAAACTAGATTTAACTCTCTTGAAGAAAAAATATTCTTTCAAAAGTCGACGACTGGTTGGTCGCCTGCGGAAAATATGCAGCATATCAACCGAGTCACTAGGCTGTTAACATTGACTTTCGCTACTCCGAAGTTCTTAGCTTCGATTGTATTTGGGGAATCAGCAACTCCTGCTCGTCGATTTCAAGTTGTTGGAGATATTTATCTAGAAGCACTGAGCAAAGGACAGAATTCAGGACCATTTGCTCCGAATAAAGAAAAAGTAGATGGGGATACGGGCAAACGCAAAGGTGAATTAATTTTGGAATGGAATAAAGCATGGGACAAATACGCATTAGCCATTGATCAATGGAGTGAAGAACAATTAAATAAAGTTTTAATGCCACATCCATTTCTGGGGAAAATTCCAGCTCGCGAAATGTATATGATTGGAATGCTTCATCCAATTCACCATTGCAATATTGTATCAAAACGTTTAAATCAAGAATGGACATATTTTTAATGGAATTGGTTTGCTCGTTATTTGCCTCTGACGGCAGAAGTGTAAGAATTTAGAAAGGAGAACTAAATGGATGTAGCTAGTCTAGACTTATGGTTTCGACGTGGGATAAGTGTTATTACGCTCGCGTTTGGAATTGTGCAACTTTATCTCACTGAAAAAAATATTTGGGTCGATGCAGGATTTATTATTTGTATGGCTGGAATTGTTGGATATTATACAAATTATCTTGCAATCAAAATGCTATTTCAACCCAAGCAAGGAAAAGTATTAGGTTGGGAGGGACTTGTTCCTAAAAACAAAGCAAATATTGCACAAAGTCTAGGCAAAAGCATTCAGACAAATCTTCTTGCTCCCGAAATTCTTTTAGAATATGTTTATGAGAGAAAGCTAATCGAAACAGGCACTCAGAAATTAGGAGAATGGCTAGATGAACTTTTGAAAGACGAAGATGTTCGTCATAGAGTAACAGCTAAGATTATTACTCTTCTCCAAGAAAAAGGACCCGATCTTCTCTCGCAGGTATTTAATTTTACAGAAGAAACACTAAAAGAGCTTGCTAAGAATCCAGAAGAAATCAAAAAACTCTGGGACCAAACTCGTGTTAAGATAAATGAATACATTCAATCGAGGGAAAACAGAGAGTATCTAGTAGAACTGATTCGTAAATTGGTTTTGGAAGAATTACCACGATTATCCGTTGTTCTAAATCATGCAATCGATGAATACTTAAAACAAAAAGATACAATAGGCAATATTGGAATTGGTCTTAAAAAGATTATTTCTTTTGATAGCGCTGCCCTGCAAGATATGCTACAAAAATTTATAGAAGATGAAGATACTACAGAACAATTCATGGGGGTTATGGATATTCTTGTCATTGATCTACAAAAGAAAATGGAGTCGCCGGAGACACAGGAATTTATTTTATCTCAAGTAAAAGACTGGGTGGATGTGGCAAGTGAATACTCAAGGCAGACTTTTTTGCCTGCAGCAATTGAGAGATTAAAGAAGTTCTTAGATAATCCTGCGAACTGGGCAAAGGTTGGAAATTATTCGTTTCGAATTTTAGATTATGCTAAGCATAAAATGATTGAGTTCATGCAATCCCCCGAAGGCAGTGAGTATCTAAAAACAAATATCGCTAAGATCATTCACCAAATCAACGTGACCAACTTAGTCCAAGAGCAAGTGATGAAATTAGATACGGACGAATTGGAGAAAATGATTTTAGATAATACCGGCGGAAATTTAGTTATGATTCAATTTCTTGGCGGAGTATTGGGATTAATCGCTGGATTTATCCAAGTGCATATCTACTTTGCAGTTCCGGTCTTCGGACTTGTTGTATTAACATGGATTTCCTATTACCGAAACCAAAAACTTTACGAGAAATAATTTACGCCACAGAGGCACTGAGTCACAGAGGAAGAAATATGTATTGTGAATTTTATGTATACTCTCTTTAAATAACTCTGTGTCTTTGTGTCTCTGTGGCAAACACTTATTTACTGCTGAGTCTTTCTACTCCGTCCCAGGATTCTCCAATTCCAAATTCAATTGCATGGTTGCATCTTTCGATATATTTTTGTGCTGCAACATCAATTGGATTTTTTACCAATACAGTCTTAAAGCATTCCAATGCCTGTCTAAATTCTTTTGTTTGATAGGTAAAAATTCCCATTTCAAAGTCTGCCTTTGTATTTATGTATTGCTCTAAAACATTTTCCGCTATTCCGTCTAAGATTTCAAAAATAGAGATTACTTCCTTTTTGCCTTTGACTTGCACATTGTCCAATAGTCTATATTGGTATCTGTCTGGATCTGATAGTCCAAAAAAAGTTCTCTCGCTAATAATGGTAGAAGCTCCATACATTTTAGTTAATCCCTCGATTCGAGAGGCAAGGTTTACGGCATCTGCAATCACAGTTCCGTCCATCCTTTGGTTTTCGCCTATCGTTCCAAGCATTAAGTTTCCAGTATGAATTCCTACTCCGATTTTAATTGGTTTATATCCATGCTGTTCGCGCCTAACGTTATAAACTTGAATTACTTTATGCATTTCTACACATGCTTTAATGGAATCTTCTGGCTCATATGGAAAGAGTGCCATAATAGCATCGCCAATGTATTTATCAATGAAGCCATTGTGCTTGCGGATAACAGGACCTACTCTCTCAAGGTAGGAATTTAAAAAGTCAAAATTTTCTTTAGGTGTCATAGTCTCTGACAAATTAGTAAATGATCTGATATCTGAAAATAAAACCGTCATCTCTGTTTGCACTTGGTCTCCGAGATGAATGTCCAGGATAGAATCCTTCTTTAAAAATTTCAGAAATTCTTGAGGCACAAATCGATTATACGCTACCATATAATCATTTTTTAATTTATCAGAGCCTTGAATTTTTGCAGTCATTTCATTAAACGCAATTGCCAGTGTTCCAATTTCATCTCGCACTGGAATTGCAATTCTATGTTCATAATTTCCAAGACCAATGATTTCTGCACCGCGGGTAAGTGCATTGATTGGTCGGGTAATGGCAAATGATGTTAGTATGGAAACAAAAATCACAACTATGAAAATACCAATAGAGAGATAGATGATGAAATTGCGGATACTTTGAATTGGCGCATAAAGAATTTTCTGATCAAATTCGATTACAGCAAATCCGATTCGAATCGGATGCTCTTCATCTAAGTAAACAGGAAAACTAAAACGAAGAATCTCAGCGCCCGATCGTTCTAGAGTATCGGTTAACGGTTCGTTGATAGATTCATAGAATTTTAATTCTTCTTTAGAAATCAATTGTCCAATTTTTATATTCTGCATATCAACTACAAACTTTCCGTAGACGTTTATGATATATACGTTCATGAGCCCTGTGATTTGCGAGTCTTTCAATTTTGAAATAACGGACTCTGTTGCCTCATAGGTATTATCTAGAAAAAGTTCTTCTCTTGCAATATTGGAAATATTTTGAGCAAGGTTGCGGCAAACATCCGTTGTCTTCTCTAGAATGATTTTTTGACTTTGCTTTAGAGTAAAATAGGCGAGGGGTAAAATACTTAAGATTGCAACGCCTCCAATGACTAGAATAAGTTTATAGCGAAGTTTCATATCATTTCCTATTTAGTAGAGAACATTTTTCATCCGTATTGTTTGCACAGTTAGAAAGTCGATCCATTGCATTTTTTTTTACGAGGGAAAGTCTTTGGTATTCCTGTGATTTTTTATCTTCCGGTGTGATGAGTAGAATATTCGTAAAGAGTTCAATGGATTTAATGTATTCTCTTTTATTGTATAGAGTGACTCCATTTTTAAAATAGTCACCAATTTTTCCGTATTCTCTTTGTCGGATGACGGATAATTCATTTTGAGCTTCTTTGTTTGTCGGATAAAGAGAAATAGCCTCTTGGTAAAGACGGATTGCTTGAAATGGATCGCCAGTTGCATCTTTTCTTTTTGCACTTTCCCGAATTCCTTCTGATTCTTCTTTTAGAGAAGTCTCAATTGCATCCTTCGCTTGTAAGTATTCGGGGTTAATGTCGAGTATCTTCTTGTAATGAACTCTTGCTTCTTTGTATTTTTTAGATTGATGGAGAGTTTCTCCTTTTGCCCAGAGCGAGTCGATTTCTGTTTTAGTTGTCACATTTATAGTTTCGGAAAGATAATGCTTAGCAATTTTATTCTTGGGATCTTTTTTTAAAATAGAGGTAAATATGTTCTTAGCCGACTTATACATTTTTTTATAATACAATTCTACTCCGAAAGATAGTATTCTATCTGTTTTCACTTTTACTTTTAATACTTCTGGTATTATAATTCCAGACTCTTCTGCATATTTTTCATTCAAATAAAGAAAAGGTTGCTCTGGTTGAAGCACAGGTCCTAATTCACACTCTGCTTTTTTCTCAACGATTAGATTTGCCATTTGCCCCGCCAGAACTCCTACATTAGATGAATCTGGGACTAATGCGAATGTTGCACCTAATTCTACTAGTGCAGGGTAAAGAGTCATGAGGATAATTCCATTTTTCCGACAGAAAGAAGAAATGTATTCAAACATTTCTTGATCGTAAATTCTATCAGAAGAAAGATACAATGCATCGAAACTTCCCAATTTATCGCTTAATGCTTTTTTTAATTCATCCTTACCGGCAACTTTAATTCTTTTAAAAAGAATTCCCTTCCAAATATCTTGATATTCTCCAGAAGCAGTAAGTATTTCTCCCTGTTCTGAATTATAAAATGTTAGAACTCTTCTCGCTGTTGGTTTAAGTTCTCTCAGTGTTGCAAAATAATCTGTAAAAGAAACATCCTTCTCAAATCCACAAAATTTTCCTTGTTCTGGATTCATTGATTTTGGTTCATCTACCATTAGAAATAGAGTAGGGGTTTCTTTCACGTATTCCCTGGTTGTGCGGGTGGCTTCGTTTCCAATTGTGATAATAAGAGATGGCGATTCACTTTGGATTTTCGCAAAGAAGTCTTTTATGTCTGGATATTCTTCTTTGATATTGTTCATATAATAAATTCCGCTTTCATATTTTGAAGAGTATTGAACTCCAGCTAGAGCTTGCAGATAAAAGGGATTATTCGATGAAACAATAATCGGAACGGATAATATTGGATTATCCTCCGTATATAGAGATAGAGCAAATAGAAATGCTAATAGAATTGCAAAGAATCTTTTTATCATGGCTAGAAATTATACCCAACTGAAATCCAAATATTTCGTTTCTCTAAGGGGTGCATAGTGGGAGGACCACCGAGACTACCAGAACCTCCCAATACTCCGGGATCAAAGTAAAGATTATTGGCAAGATTAACAACCAATAGATTGATATACATTCCATCTTTGATAAAATCATCCCATCGAAAATTGAGTTTACCCATAGTATATCCAGAAACTGTCTTTACAGGATTTGAAACAACTGTTCTGCGAATGTCTACATAATTGACTCCCACATACAAACTCATCTTCTTCCAGATAGTATAAGTGCCACCTAAAAAGAATTTATTTGGTGCGATATGCGGAATAGGACCACTCGATGGAATATTTTTGATCCCCGCTAAATTTAAAAGATCAGAAGTTAGATCATCTCCCGGTCTACCATAAGCAGAAGGAGAAGAAGTAACAGAGCGCAATAGATCAAAGTATCTTCCTTCGCTATAAGTGTAGTTAGCATTGAGCAAAAACTTTTCGGTCAAATTTATATTAGCCTCTATTTCTGTTCCAAAAATTTCTGCTTTTCCCACGTTTTGATTTTGTTGCCATGTATTCGATGGATTTGATCCAGGAATTACTTCTAAGGTTTGCGCTGTGGAAATCAAATTGGTTACTTTGTAGTAATAGCTTTGAGCGGATAAATAGAGTTTGTTCCATCTATAGGCAATGCCAATTTCGATAGAACGCAAATACTCAGGGCGAAGACCTCGATTTTCTTTTCTTGTTGCCGTTCGATTTAAGAATTCAAATGTGCTAGGCTCGCGGAACCCAGTTCCTAGTAAAAGTTTGAAAGTTAAGTTTTGTGTTGGTTTATAGATGGCACTTACTCTAGGTGTTTGTGATCTACCGAAGATAGAACTATAATCTTGGCGATACCCAGCGGAAAATATCCAATAGTCGGAAGGTCGAAAGGTATGTTGATAAAATGCGCCAAAGTTATTGATGCTAACACGATTAGATAAATTACTTATATCTTGTGATAATGTCGCTTGGCTACTAGTATTGACGGAAGTAAATTCTGGAACATCCGAATGTCTTGCTATGATTCCCGCAACAGAGGAATTTTTTTGACTTGGATTGTATTGTAATTTTTCTTCGAGTTGATAGCTGTGATCGGGTCGAGTTGTAAAGCTAGTTGTGTAATTATTGCTCGTAATATTTGAATCTTTAAAATTATAATAGCTATTAGTTGATTTAGTTCGAGTGTTATCTTGAAAGCTCGAACTCATAATTTCCGTATTTCGAACTACAAGCTCTGAGTCAAGAGTGAGTGTTTCTGAAATCTGCTTGGTATGTCCAACAACCATACTATTATTTCTAAAATTGTATTGTCCACCTCTTCTTCCACGAGTTCCAGCATTTCCAAGTAAAACTCCTGCTCGCCTTGCGTTGTTTCTGTCATCAAAGACGTTAGTTTCTAAGCCTCTTTCATTTACATCGTATCGATTCGTTCCATTGGTAAAAGTTCCAAATCCATTTAGGTATTGCCAGTTGACAGTTTGAAATCGAAAGTTTCCAATAGTAAACTTTGCCGTCAAATTGTAAGTATCCACATTCGCAGAATTAAATCCGGGTGACCAAGTGTAGCCTACACCTCTTGTTGAATTGCAAACACCCCCGCAGGCTTTATTTTCAACGTAGTTATTTACATTGTTTGGATTAGCATAATTAGCCGCTGAAGGATTTACTGTTTGCCTTTCGATTCTTTGGATTCCACCAAAGTTAGGTCCTTCTGTTTGAAAGTAATATCCACCGAGGCTATAGCTCATGTCCATTGTTTGACTTTTGCCTCTAGTAGAAAAATTCAATCCTGCTCCGGGGCTTCTAAAATTACTGTCATATCCACCATAGATTGCTTCTACATGAGATCCGCCTGAGTTAGCACCATCGCGTGTGATGATGTTGATGATACCATTGAATGCGTTCGCTCCGTATAAGCTAGAAGCAGGACCGGAAACAATTTCGATTCTGTCTACATTGCTCAAAGGAAAATGCAGTGTGCCCGCAAGTGGACCGACACCAGAAATATTGTTATCCGAAACTCCATCGACATAGACAAGGGATCTTGTGTTTTCTCCGATTAGCCCCCGTTGGTGAACAAGCTCAGGATAAACTCCATATGTGTGTTGAAAATCAAAACCGGGAACATCTTTTAGCGCGTCGATTAATGTCCTGTAGCCTCTCTCTTCCATTTGCTTGCGAGTTATTACATAGACTGCCGCCGGTGCATCTTTGATTTTCGATTTTGTTCTTGTAGCGGTTACTACGATTTGCTCCTCTAAAAGTAAAAACACATTTTTAGATGCATCCCCACTCAAGGCTTTTTGCTTTTGAAATTCTGGAGACTTACCCACTCGCTCTTTTGTGAGATGTTCAATTATATTTTCTCCCTGTGTTTTTCTGGCTGGATTTAATTTTAATGTGATATCTAGTTTACGAGAAAATTCTTGGGCTCGCTCTGAGTCCGGAATATTGAATTCATTTTTATCAAGCTCAGCTTCGATTTCATTTAGGAGTTCGTATTTAGTAGAAACGGAAATTGCATCAATAATTTCACCGGTTTGTGGGTTATAAACTTGCGCATAGATATTGGGCGGGAAATTTTTCTCTCTCACATAAAGTAGGTTGATGTATAAATGTAAGTCTGTTTCTTTAGAAAAAGAACTTACCTCCCGATCGGTGAACTCAACTTTATAACGAGAAGAAAGACTTTTGATTATAGACTGTTTTAGAATGTCCTCAAATTTATTATCCTTTTCTGATTCTATTTGTCTGGGTTCACGAATAATAATTCTTTCCATTGCACTAACTCCTATTGTAAAAGTTAGAAATAGAAAAAATATGTGAACAATTTTTATCATAGAAAATCTCTAGAAAAACTAATGTTAAATCTCAAATTTCTGTAAACAAGTTTTTTATTTACTCTGTTCTTTTATTGATATCAATGGTTTCTTTTAAGTTGTCATTATTCTTGACTCAATTGCCAAAGGTTATTTTTGTGATTTTAACAGAATAGAGTTATTGTCGATTTATTCTTATTGAGTTTCTGATTCAATTCTTATGTGGAGTCGTAAATTCAGAGAGCAATCAGTCTAAGATTAGTTAGCCGCAAGATCTGCGTCAATACCAACTTTATGTTGTAAAGGAATTTCATTTATGAGAAAAATATATTTATACTTGGCTTTATCATCCGCATTTTTGTTACTTGGTTGCGATGGATTAAAAAAATTTCTGATTCAAAAATTGGGTTCAACGGATAAATATGAAATTGAAGGAGATGCAGCGCATCTTGTTCCCGTTACATCGGGACTTGACGAAAAGCGGGAAAAAATCCAAATCAACCTTCGAGAGGTTTCTTCTGGTTATGTGCAACCAACTGATATGCAATTTCCTCCGGGTGAATCGGAAGAATTTTTTGTTTTGGAAAAGCAGGGAAAAATTCTATGGGGCAAAGTTGGAAAAAGAGAAATAAAAGAAATCTTAAAAATACAAGTAAAGACAGAAGCCGAAGAAGGACTTTTAGGATTAGCCTTTCATCCAGATTTTAGAAAGAATGGAAAAATATATCTAAACTATGTTTCGCAGCAAGGCAAAAAGGATATTAGCCGCATTGCTGAATGGACTGCGACTTTACCCAATGATCTAAAGAATACAAAATTAGAATCAGAAAGAATTCTAATGGAACTAGAACAGCCGTATGAAAATCATAATGCGGGACAAATTCTTTTTGGACCGGATAGAATGCTTTATATTGGTTGGGGAGATGGTGGTTGGTTGAGAGATCCTTCCCGTAATGGACAGAATCCGAAAACCTTTTTAGGCAGCATGCTTCGTATTGATGTAGATGCAACTCCGGATACAGGCAAAGCTTATAAAGTTCCAGAGGACAATCCTTTTTATGCGGATAAATGCTGTAAGCCAGAGATATTTGCCTATGGATTAAGAAATCCGTGGAGATTTAGTTTTGATTCAAAAGGTAGGATGATAGTTGCAGATGTCGGGGAAGATACATGGGAAGAAATTGATATTGTTGAGAAGGGTAAGAATTATGGATGGAATATAAAAGAAGGGTTTCACTGCTTTGAGCCAAAAGAAAACTGTAAAACAGAAAACTTAACCGATCCAATCTATGAATATGGGAGAGAAGATGGACAATCGATTACAGGCGGTTATGTTTATACCCGAAAAGAAATCTCTGCACTGACAGGTAAATACATATTTGCCGATTTTATGTCAGGACGAATCTGGGCTTTAACTGTGCCGGATAACGCATCGGAAAAAGTCAATTCTGTTTATACACTGGGAAAATGGCCTGTATTGATTTCTTCTTTTGGAAGAGATGCAGATGGAAATGTATATGCAGTTGATTTAGGAAAAGGAAAAATATTTAGGATAGAAGGGAAGTAATCGAATGAATAAAAATCTATTCACACAAGCAATGGAGGCTTTTGATACAGCCAATTCTAAAGATCCGAATTTTATCGAAGTAAATGGATTTGAAAAACCATATGAATTAATCTATTCAAACTGGCTCTATGAGTGGATAATGAAGCTTAACCCTAATGCAATAGAAGAATTGCAATTAGCCGCTAAGTGTCAACATATTAAGAGATGGGAGATTCCACGCTCTAAGTATCCAGAAGGACTAAAGGGCTATACAAAGTGGAAAAAAGAATTAGCCGAGTATCATGCAGATGAAGCTGGTAAAATACTTAAACAAGTTGGATACGATGAAGTAGTCGTTGATCGGGTAAGATCAATTAACCTTAAGAAAAATTTGAAAGCAGATTCAGATGTGCAAACCATGGAAGATGCACTTTGTCTTGTTACCCTACAATACCAAATCGAAGGGTTTAGTTTAAAGCACGACGATGAAAAGATGATTGGAATTATTCAAAAGACCTGGGCGAAGATGAGTGATAGAGCAAAAGAAGAAGCTTTAAAACTGAGCTATTCGGAAAGAGTTCTATCGTTGATAAAAAAGGCAATAGCTTAATGCATTCGTTATTTGCCAGATAGACCTCTCACGAAAAGATGTTCGAGGTTTTCGTGGTGATAGTAAAAAAAAACCGAGGTGTTTTACCACCTCGGATCAATAGTTTCTAAAAAGAAAGCCTGCTAATTTTAAACAGCAGCTTCAGCGGATTCTAATTCTTCCTCTAAAGCCATGTTCCTGCGTGAACCTTTTTCTGCCTTTTCAGGAGAAATACCTTTTCCATTTTCAGTAGTTGGCTTGATTGCAACAACGCCACTACCATTTGGAGGTAAATCATTTAGATCGCGAATCTGTGCTTCGAGTTTGCCTGATAGATCAGGATGCTCTTGCAAATAGGCGCGAACTGTTTCCTTACCTTGACCAATTTTTTCGCCATTATAGGAATACCATGAGCCACCCTTCACAATGATTTCGTGTTTGACCGCGAGATCAATGATAGAGCTCTCTCTATTAATACCAGAATTAAACATTACGTCAAACTCTGCTTGTTTGAAAGGAGGAGCGCATTTGTTTTTGACAACTTTTACACGCACTCTATTCCCAATTGGGTCTTCCTTATCTTTTAAAGTTTCAATTTTTCGAATATCCAAACGCACACTTGCATAGAACTTGAGTGCATTTCCTCCTGTAGTCGTTTCAGGAGATCCAAACATAACACCAATCTTCATACGAATCTGGTTAATAAAAACCACCGTAGTCTTTGACTTGGAAATCGTTCCAGTCAGTTTTCTAAGGGCTTGTGACATCAGACGGGCTTGTAATCCCATATGAGAGTCACCCATATCGCCTTCAATTTCCGCTTTAGGAACGAGAGCGGCGACAGAGTCAATTACGATGATATCAATCGCATTGCTACGAACCAGAGATTCGCAAATTTCTAATGCTTCTTCCCCGTTATCCGGTTGCGAAACAAGTAAGTCATCAATATTAACACCAAGCTTTTTGGCGTAAGAAGGATCTAGAGCGTGCTCGGCATCTATAAAGGCGGCGATTCCACCTTTTTTTTGAGCCTGAGCAATTGTAGAAAGCATAAGTGTCGTCTTTCCTGAAGACTCAGGACCGTAAATCTCTACAATTCTACCAACCGGCAAACCACCGATTCCTAAGGCAATATCCAAATCCAACGAGCCTGTTGAGATAACGGGAATAGCAACGGCGGAATTTGCTCCCAAACGCATGATAGAGCCTTTTCCGAACTGTTTCTCAATTTGACCCATAGCGGCGTCAATCGCACGCTTTCTCTCTTCATTTTTCTCGGAGAGAATTTCCTCTGCCTTATCCTCTTTTCCTTTTTTCATGGATAACTCCTATTTAGTTTCTAATATAATTAGGTAAAAAATTGTTCTGATGTGCGCAAATTCTGAGATTTTTTGGTAAAATTTCAGAAAAAAACAATCTCTACCTGAATCTATTCTGAGTATGCAACGAGGCACGGACAAAATAGAGGATAAATGATAACTTTTTCGCTTTTCCAATCTTCTAAGCTATACTAATGTATGTATAGATTTTTTTTCACCGAAATTGCATTTTTTTTCAAAAAAAACTGTTTTTACAGGCGATTTTTTGCTAAAGGTTGGCACGATTTATGACTAGAACGGAATTTATTCCTTATTATAAAACGAAAGACGTTCCACTTCTTTCCATTTTGAAATTTCATTTAGATGAAATGGAGATTCCTTACTTCGTTACGGGAGAAGATTTTCTATTTTTAGAAAATCTAGCAATGCCAATGCACGAAGCCTGCGCGATTTTGTATTTATTGCCAGAAGATGTAGATAAATTTCAGAAATTATTAGAAGAAGGATTCGAGTAAAAAGATTTGCCACAGAGGCACTGAGTCACAGAGAGCGGATTGGATTGGAATTGATTTTATTTCTATTCTTCGCGTGAAAGAGAGTGGATGATAAAAATCGAAATGAATTCTTTCATCAATATTTCCTCAGTCTACAAACTTCAATTGCGAAAGGAAGTAAATTTTTCTGATGTAAGGCTCTGCCCTAAGAAACCTCTGTGTCTTTGTGACTCTAAGTATGGCAATTAAAGCACGCATCGGACTAAAACTTTTTTGTCTTTTGCTAAACTGAATTTTACTCCGTTGAGCAATGTAAAATAAAAAGCGCGGTCAGAGGAAACTTCATCTGATGTCCAGTAAGTGTTTCCGTCTTTCTTCCAGGATTCTAATTCTTGTTTCTCAAAGCTTATTTTTAATTCATCGAGTGTAGGAAGTCTCTTTCCTTCCTTTGCACATTTTGATTTTGCTTCTTCCCAATTTAATTTACCGAGACTTGCAGACCATTTTGCTTCTTTTGCATGGGTGCATTGTTGGAAAGATAAAAAGAAAAATAGGAGGATGTATTTTGCAAATGAGTTCATGGTTTAAGATTTTCTCTTTCCAAAAGAATTGTCAATGAAAAATACCATTAGATATGTATGACTAAAAAACTTTACTTTAAAACAAGTTTCTAAAATCTAAATCTATGAGTCTATTCATTGCCATCAGTCTACCCGAATCTATAAGAGAGAAAATCTTTACAACAATGCAAGACAAAGAGATTCCAGAAGAATTATGGGAGAAAAAAGAAGACTTACACATAACAATGCTTTTCCTCCAAAAAGGAAATCCAGAATTAGAATATATTCAATCAATAAAAGACAGATTAAAGAAACTCTCCTTCTCTCCATTTAAAATTGAAATTGAACGAGTAGAATATTGGACATTAAAAGAAAACCGTCAGATTTTACACTTAAGCGTAAAGCCTTCAAAAGAACTAATTGCACTTCAATCTGAAATTGTTTCCCTTATTCCCGAAGTTCCAAAGTCTACTCATGAGTTTAAGCCGCATATATCTCTGATACGCTCTTCCAGGATTACTCAATCCAAACTAGAAGAAATAAAAAATAAATTTTCTAGTTTTTCAACTGACGCATTTACAGTAAGTCAAGTTCATCTGTATATTGGTGATAGAGGAAAGGCAGATGAGGATAATAAAAGAAACCGGTATAGGGTTGTTGGGTCTTTTCCAAATTAATCGGAAAGGACATCCGCAATTTCCACGTGTCCTTTTTGTTTTGCAAGTTCAAGTGGTGTTCTACCCATATTTGTTTTTGCTAATTTGTCAGCATTTTGAGAAAGTAAAATCTCCACTGCTTGCGTTTTCCCAAAAAAGGCGGCTACATGCAAAGGTGTTTGTCCAAAATCATCCCTTATATTGCTATCCATTCCCTTCTTCAAAAGAAACTGTAATGAGTTTAGGCACATATTTTCTGCTGCATAGTGGAGACAACTGTATCCGAATTTCCCTCTTTCATGTAAGTCGGTTCCAGAGTCTAAAAGCAATTCGATTACTTCTACTATATCAGTCATCACTGCAAAATGAAGTGGGCTTGTGTGCTCATAATCTTTAACCTTAACACGGGAACCATTTTTTAATAAGGCTTTAACAGGTTCGAGCTTTGCTGCAAACTGTTCTTTTTCCAGATATTTAAAATTTATATGAACTGGAAATAATTTGCTAATTGCTAAATGTAGCGGAGTTCTATTATTATCCTCTCGACCATTTGTATTGAAACCCTTTTTTAAAAGGAAATGTAATATTTCTTTTTGTTCATATTTTACAGCAGAGATAACAAAGGAATCACTCTTTGGACTTTTTAGAAATTTTGCCCTATCAGTTCTAAACATATACATAAACATTCCAAGATCATCAGCAAGGATTGTTTTCTCCATCGCATCCCAGAGACCGATTCCTGTCTTTATTAAAAGCATAGCAATTCTAATATACTTTGCCTGCTTTTTTTTTTCCTTTTTTTGTTTGTGTTCATGTATCTTATTAATAGCGCCGGATAACGTGGATTTAAAAACTTTTTTATAATCAGGGTTAGTTTTGATTTCATTTTCAATTAATAGTTTAATTACTGATATATCCAATTTCTCATAATGATATATCCTACCAAATGAAAACCGTTTCTTTTTACTCAAAAAATTATAATAGCGATCTTTATAAGAGGGGATGTCATATTCCAAAAGGAATTGCACTTGCGCGATGGAAATTTCCATAGATGAAAGATAAACTTTGTTTTTATCTGCTTTATTTTCTAAAAGAAATTTTATAATATCTTTGCGCTCTTCTGTGTATTCTTGAACTTTTCTAAACCCAGACCCAACAATAGCAGCAGACAAAGGCGTTGTATTATATTTATTTTTACAATTTACTCTCGCACCTTTTTGAACTAGTAGTTTTACAATTTCTAAATTTCCGATTTCGCAAGCAAGTATAAGGGGATTACTATCGTTACTCTCAAGATTCGGATCAGCACCTCTGAGAATTAAAATTTTTGCGATATCAAAATTTTTAGAATTAAGAGCAGAAAGTAATGGAGAAAATTTTTTATTATTAATCTTTGCTCCATTATCAAGTAGAGCATTCACGATATCCAAATTTCCAATTCTGACTGCTTGCTCTAAAATCCGTTCGGTATACTTCTTGTCTTTATTTATTTTTTTATTTCTCATTCGTCCTCTCTGTCAGAATCTTCGATGGCTTTTAACAAAAGCTCTATTTCATAGTCTCTTAATTTTATACTTTTATTTTTACCGGTTTTAAGTTCTTCTACGGCTTCTTCATAAGACTCTTCCTTGGTTTTTCTTTGTTTGCCGCTGTATTCATTTTGTGATAAAAAGTCTTGCTCTGTTTCTCCAAGCGTTGCCTTACATTCTTCTATCTCTTTATCATACTTTGCAATATCGGATTCTAATCTTTTTTCACCTCGAATAAGATTCTTAAAAAACTTTGCTCCATGTTCTGATTCATACCCCTGAGTAATATTCATCCTTGCAATATCTTTTTGCATAATGTCAATGTCTTCTATCGCTTCCGCTCTTCGTTTGTATAATGTTTCTAGTTTATTTTGGGCTTCGTTCATTTTTATTTCTCGATTGTTGTTATAGGGGATATTTTATATTAACCGCAATTCTTTTCTGAAATCATGCGTGATTGGAGAGGCACAGCCGTGCGTCTCTACGTGTAGAATTCATCATCTTCCCAATTTCTTGGATTGTTTGCAATATAATTTCTGACGTTGTATAATTCTATTTCGTCTCTAACAATCCGGTCGTGGAATCGGGGTTGCCATTGGAAATTGTTATTCAAGACGCGATGAATCGCGTCTCTACGAGATATTTCGAATGTAACGCGACCCTTATACCAACGAATTATTTTTGATAAAGACAATGGATTTAATACAGGATTGTTTATCCCTGTAATTCCGCCTTGCTGTAGAGACGCGATTGATCGCGTCTTATTTGAACGCGCAATTTCTGATTCCATCTCGAATGATTTTTCCTGTCCTGATAAATATAACAATCCATGAACATGATTTGTCATTACAATGAATTCATCCAATTCTGCATGAGGAAAATGTTTTGGAACTTCAGACTAGATATTTTTTGCAATCAATCCCATTTCCGATAACACCATTTCCCCATTCTCAATCTCCCCAAAAAAATGCTCTCTATCCTTCGCGCATATGGTTATGAAATAATATCCATTATCCGCATAATCCCAACCTTCTCTTCGTGTTGATTCGATTCTGTATTTATTTTGGAATAATGTCATTTTGCCTCTGTTTTTAACTTAACCCCAACTCTTCTGCGATGTTGCGGGTGAGTTTGGAGAGATGATTTACTTTGCCCATTTTTTGATTTTATCTAGTATTCTTTTATTCTCTTCCATACGTTCCTGTAAAGATTTATCTGAAGGTATCTCATTGGTTTTCTCTCCCTCCTCATTGTCCTGCTTTGCTTGCGGAACATAAGTTTCAATTTCTTTTGCCATTTTTTGAAGAGCTTCTTTAAATTCGGGAGTTATTTTTTCTTTTTCGTTATTAACGATTAAATCATAAAAACTTTCAATTTCTCCTCCCTTCTCCTCGGTCATTTTTGAATAAGATATGTATAATTCTCTTGCTCTATCAACCTGCCCATTCAATATATAGTCTGAAATACTTTCATTTAATTCTAGAATGTCATTTAGATATTTCATTTGTTTATTTATTTCTTTCATGCCTTCGGAAAGATTTTTTATTACTTCCTCAAATTTCTTAACAGAATTTCTTTTATTACGTATAGCATAACGTGTTTGCTCTTCAACACTAAGTGCTTCTAGCTCTACTTCTGTCAAAATGATTTCTTGCGAAGTGGACAGATTTGAATTGTCTTGCTTATTCTCTACAAAATTTCCAAAATTTTCTAGAATATATTTTCCTTCTTTTTTGGGTAAAGAATCTATTAGAGCATTGATTTCCTTTTGAGTTGGAACTTCTTTAAAATTGCCTTCTTGTATTTCACGATTCAATGCCTCCAAAGCTTCACTATAAAGCTCATCAATAGATTTTGATTTTGACTTTTCGATTTCATCTGTTTGTATTGTTTCGCCTGCGATCTCATAATAAATTTTATTTGTATTTTCATACATATCTTCTAAACTTTTAATTTCTAATTCCATTGCGATCTTGTCAGTTTTCAGCGAATTTATTCCTTCTTCCAGAACGACTAAGAGTTTTTCAAATAAATCATTCTTTTTTCTGGCTCTAAGTCTAAGGATACTTGTTTGAATAAGTTTTATGTTCTCTTGGTAATTAGCTCTTAGTTTGTTTAACCTGCTTAGAGAATTCACTTCTTTTTCTAGAAACGACTTTGTCAAACTAATAAAATACTGCCTCTGCTCTTCTTCAGGCATTGCTAGAATTTCTTCCTCTGTTAATATCCTGAATTTTGGATCATCTAAATCCGAGGTTTCATCGGTTTCCATGTATTAGCCTCATTTTTTTGTGGTTATTCTATATTAACCCCAACTCTTCAGCGGTGTCGCGGGTGAGTTTGGAGAGGGGACGTTTAATCTCTCGGTAAGTCAGGGAAATTTGCTCGAACCATTCCAGCGAATTCGGAAGAACTTTTTGCTAAATCAGAAATTTCAGTTTTATAATGCTTAATATTCTTATTTATTATATTTATAATAACTTGCTCTTTAGCTAATTTTAAAGCTATTTCATTTTCTAGTCTAAGTTCCTTTAACTTAATTATTTTATTAAACAATATTTCTCGAGAATTATTTAAGGACGGACGTTCTAGTCCACATGTATTAATAGTAACTTTACCCTTTTCTGACTCTATTCCTGTCGGCATTACTTGTGGAATTATTTTTTCACGGATAAAAGTAATATGCTCTTCGGGATTATCTTTTGAGGGATGTAGCAATAAGGCATTTTCTTTATGCAAGTTTTTTGCATTGTGGTGTGAACTTACTCTAAACATATTATTTTTAATTGTAAATAAATTTTTTTTATATCTTCTATTACAATATGCGCAACTCAATAAAAGATTATCCCATTTATATGTTAACCAATAATAACCCGGAAATATTAATTTTCTTTTCTATTATTTTTATACCCTGCCTTTGGTCTAAAATGCTCAACATCACCATCTTGTTCATTCGTTGTTATTTTTCGTTCACAGTAACAACATTTATCATGTTGATTTTTTATTAAATAATTTTTAATCTTACTATAATGGTCTGTATCAAAATCAAATTTTTTGGGCTTCATTCCACTTGGTTGATTTTTATAGTCATCTGGTGTTTTTAAGTATTCATCGCAATGTTTTTTTCTTAATTTTCTGGATTTCTCAAACCAATCTTTATCTGGTCTTATTTTCTTTTTGATTTTTATCATGACATATCCTTTAAGTATAAAATTAAATAAAATCACTAATTATTTTCGTATATACTTCCAGTTTCTTTCATTAACATAAATAATTCTTTTTCTTCATCAGGAGTTAATTCCTTTTTTAAAAGGAGCTTTAACTTTCGATCTATTAATTTAATTTGATTATCAGAATAGGTTTTTGCTTCTGTATCAAATAACTCACTACTAAGAATTTGATCGATTCGACGATTTTTAAAAATATTAATTCTTTTTTCTGGATTATCTGGATCTTCAGGAAATAGATTATTAAGATTAATGCTACCATCTTCTTCTTTTTCAAATTTATATAACGCAACATTTTCTAGGGTTGATGCGCCTAGCATAATTTCAGGACTATGAGTAGTAATAAAAAACTGAATATTTGGAAACCATTCATTTAATTTACTTGGAAATTTTATTTCCCATTTTGGATGCATATGAACTTCTATTTCGTCAATGAAAACTATTCCGGTGAAGTCTGGGAATTTTGTTGCTTCTGGTTGAATTTGAATAAAACGGTAGGTAAGATTTATAAGAAAACAAATCATGCTTCTAAATCCAGCAGATAATTCATCATATCCGAATTGTTCATCATTAATTATAAAATTAACAATATCAGTATTTAGAGAGATTATTACTTTTTTTTCTAAAAAAACGGATAACATTCTATCTAGAATTTCAAGGTTCATTTTTGAAATTTGTTCCTTCGCATTTCTTTTGTTATAAAAGTCTAAAAGTAATTTCTTGGGATGAATTAAAGTGTATTTATTTGAAAATAAAGTTTCACAAAAAAAAGATTGCTCTACTGTAGGAATGTAATCTCTTAAGGAACCAAATGCGATGATTCTGTTAAAATCATAATTAATTACTTCTTTACTATCTAGAATATTACTTAAACTATATGTATTTTCTTTTGCTTCATTTTTCAAAGAAAGAATTTCTTTATCATCTATCTGTTCGATAAATCCTTTGTTTAAAGAAAGAAATATCGATTGTAATAATAGGGTTTTTCCGTCTCCATTCTCTCCCAATATATATATTTGCCGTTTATCTTTTAGTGAATGCAAAGTAATATTTTGAAGGCTATGAAAGTTTTTAATATAAAATTCATCTAAATAATAGTTTTCAACTGCATTTAGGAAAATATCGAAAAATTTCTTTCTTACTTCTAAGTTATTTACTTTTATTAGTGTATTAAACCAATTGCCTATACCTTCTCCATACTCTTTTTTTGAAGGTGCTTTCCCTGAATACAAATCTCCTTTTCTTTTCCAATCAACTCCAACTTTTTTATTAGAGTCAGCAGGAGAAGTGATAAAACCAATTGCCTTAATCTTTAAATCATATTCTCCTCCTAAAGACTTTAAAATTATTATATCATCTTTTTTTATTTCTGGTATATATTCTTCACCACCGCCTGAACCAATCCAATAATTTTTCTCTAAAAAATCATCCAATTGACTTTCTGTTTTTCCAAAATGGTATCCTGCTGCCCAATATTGTGGTTCCATACTTAACTTCCTTTATATATAATTACGTTAATCTCTACATTTCAATCCAAACGTAAAGTAGTTCCATAGCTTTACATGGTATTAGCTAATGACAAAAAAGGAAAGTAGAAATTATTTGAGTCAGCATAACAAACTCCCCGAATCCAAAACCCTAACTAATTTATTTACATTTGCTTTTTCCTCTACATTAAATAGCGTATTCCATATTTCAGGAAAGGCAAGAATTTCTAATTCTAATATTTTGGTAAAAGAATCTGTATTATACCGCTTTGCTACATCTTTTAAGAAATCACGAAATCGTTCTACGACTCTCGGCTCTATTGACACAAAGATTGGATTGTTCAAATCGTCTATGCCCACGAAAAAGAGAGACACGCCTGTAATAAAAGGCATCTCATAGTATTCATTTTCATTCATGCCTACCTCCGTGCGCATAGTCCAGACAGCGGCTACTTAATACTATCCACTTTTTCCTGATTGATATTTTTTAGGCTTGGGACATATCCGTTCTCTTTGAGACTTAGCATTGAAATAATTTCTGGGACTACATATTCGTAGCCTCTTGGGTTTACTTCCATACCTGATCTGTAGCTGGATAATATCAATTTACCGTTATATACTTTGAACGTAATCTCTTGTGATTCACGGGCACCCGGTGGATTTAGAAAGACAGCGACTGTTTTTTCCTTTTTATTTCGTTTTAGATCCAAATTCTTTTTTGTAATGCTATCACCGGTTTCCGCATTTTTAGAAATATATAACATATACAAGTCTTTTAAAACTAACTTGAAATAATTCTCTTCTCCCGTTGGATTATAGATTGGTAATTCCAAAACATCTTTTGAATCAGGAAATTCTTTCTTTAGTAACGCAAGTAATTTTCGGTTCAATACTTCTTCGAGCGCAGCCCAACTTTGCTTTCTCTCATAATCCTGTGATGTTTTAACATTTTCAATTAAATTTCGAATAGGGAGTTTTTTAAGGTTCTCTAATTTTTTATCGATTGTATCTTTTTCTTCTTGCGTCAACTCAGTCTTAGCCTCTTCTTTAGGCGCTTCTATATACGGTGCTGGCGCTGATTCTTCCGGTGTGCTTGCGCAGGTTATTAAACTGAATAGGCTAATTATCATTAAATACTTCATTCTATTTTCCTTTTTTTGTTTCTAAAATTATTCTCTCATCTTACAATAGAATCATTTCGCGATCCGGAAACTTTCTTTCCGATTCTAATTTTTTTAATAACATGACTGATTGTCCGATAAAATAAGGATGAGTAGAAAAAAGAATCTGACATCCAGTGAACAAATCATTTTAGCGATTGAGTTTTTGAGTCTAGCTGATGAATATATATTTCGAAAGAAAGATTTAAATTCCCTTTCTTTGGCAGAATTACTCGATGAACTTCAAGACGCCGAGAAGGAAGGCAAAGAATCGGATTGGGGTCTTGATAGAAGGTTTCGACTGTATACAGGAAAGTTAAAGAAAATCGGTGTTAGTCTAAACTTGAAATCGAAAAAAATAGAATTTGAAAATAAAAATATTCCATTTAAAATTATTTCTACTTATGTAAAATTCTTTTGTGAGGATTACAACGAACAACACCTTCGTATATTTTTTAAATCAAAAAAAGAAGATTTCTATGAAGTATTGCGGTTATTTGTATTTATTCGATATGCTATAAAGTATTCACTTGTAATTGAATTAGAATTCGCTAAGTCTATGAATTGGCAGAAATCGATTCGGCGGATAATTCCTAGATACCTTATCTCTAAGAATCAATTTTTAGATGTTGTGGTAACAGATTTAAAAGATAAACGAGGTAAGTGGTTCTCACTTGTAAATATTATTTCATTAAAAAATGATTTACTCTCTGCCTATAAAAAAAGGAAAAAGAGTAATATTCCTTTTGATCGAGTTAGCTTTGAAGCTTCCCCGGAAAGTCAGTTTTATTGGGTGACTGTCGTATATACCGTTCAATTCAATAGTTATTCCTTTGTTCATTTTTCTACTACGAATGAAATCGAATACAAAGTAATTAACAACGATAATCCACTTGCTATCATTGTAGAAATTTCGTGTAATGATGTTTTCTTGATTCAAAGGATTCTGTTTAACTACGGAATTTATGTAAAACTTTTAAGTCCGGCATCTGCGGTTCTTGATTTTAAAAATAAAATTTCTGCTTTAGGGAAACATTATGAATACTTATGAAGACGCGATGAATCGCGTCTCTACGGTTTCGTATTTTTCACAACCCACTCTCCCTACTAATATACCGGATACTATCTATTAACTCCTGCGTGATGGAAATTCTTCTTGATTCTAAGGAGTCGAAGAGGAAGGAAACAAAAGTTGTATTAGGTTTTTCTCCGAAGGATTTTACATGGTCTAAGTATAATTTTTTGCACTTCGCCACGTCTCTGTTAGCCACATCGGTTTCGATGCTGGTATCATTTCTTTTTTCTATTAAAGCTTGCACGAATTTCTCCTTTCTTATGCACGAGAAACATTTCTAGAGGATGAATTTCTGAACTGTTTTCTGTTTATGAAATGATTCTATACCAAGGGCAGGACAAGATGCGGAAAATGTTTTTCCGATTTGGTAATTTCTTTTAGGAGGGGGAAATTTTTTTACTTTCTTTTACTTACCGTTTTATTACCGATACATCAAGGATAGTATCAAACATAGTTTCAAGAATAGTATCAAAGATACTACTTTTAATTCTATGACTATCTTTGATACTATGGATGTCAGTTTCTTTGATTCTATACTTGAGATATAGACAACTTAACGGCTTCTTAATTTCTACTAGAGCTTTGGACTTGTTTGATTAGAGACAGGCGGACAATGTCATTCAGTTAAGTGCCATTTACCCCAGTCACCTCGAACTGCTTAATCGTGAGAGGTCTAACCGGCATACGTCGTATAAGATTAACCAATACAATGTTTGAGAAATAGATTTCTCACATTCGTTCGAAATGACCGTATAATTTCCTTAACTTAATGACTTTGCCCGATATCGTTCAAAGTCATTAAACATTCAAAATTATCCCTTCTATTACTTCAAATATTTTACCCAGGGAGCTTTGGCTGATTGTATACGGGGGAGCGACATACACTGTGTTACCCAGTGGGCGAATCATGACGCCTCTTTCGAGAGAGTAGGCTTTTATCTTTTTAGAAATAGGATTCAGGTAATCAGACTTACCCTCTAGTTCAAAAGCACAGACCGCTCCGAGAGTTCGGTCGTTTATCATGCGCTCTCCGTGTTTTTGTTTTAGGAGGGACATTCTTTCTTTTAGCTCTGCTTCCAAGCGGATAACATCGTTTAGGCGGTCTTCTCTTTCATACAATTCTAAAGAAGCAAGACCTGCCGCACAAGCGGAAGGATTTCCTGTCATCGTGTGACCGTGGTAGAATGCTTTGTTTGCGTCCTCTGAATAAAATCCTTCGTAGATTCTTTCTGATACAAGTGTAGCGGCTAATGGCATTACCCCACCTGTGAGACCCTTTGCGAGAGTGATGAAGTCAGGCTTGATACTCGCATGCTCATAGGCAAAATTCTTAGCTGTTCTCCCAAACCCTGTAAAGATTTCATCTAGAATGAGAAGCATATTGTATTTATCACAAAGGCTTCTTAGTTTACTTAAAATTTCTTTTTTGTAAAACTTCATTCCTTCTGCCCCCTGGATTAAGGGCTCGATGATGATCGCTGCCGTAGTATCAGAATTAGCCGCTAGATATTCTTCTAGAGGAGCGAGACATTCCTCTTTGCAAGAAGAAGGATTTTTTCCAATTGGACAGTTATTGCAATCGGGAGAAGGAAATTCAGGGGAATGAAAAAGTAGATTTTTAAAGCTTGCGTTAAATGTTGATTTGCCCGCTACTGACATTGCCCCGATTGTATCTCCGTGGTAGCAATGACTAAAGTGTAAAATTTTTTCCTTTTTAGTTTCGCCTCTGTTTTGAAAGTATTGGGTTGCCATTTTAATCGCTATATCTATGGCACAGGAGCCGTTATCCGAATAGAATACAGCTTTAAAAACATTCTGATTCAATTGAATTAATTTCTCTGCAAGTAGTTCAGCGTTTACATTTGTGTAACCCGCAAGTAAGACATGATCTAAGTTAGATATACTTTCTTTTACTTTTTCGATTATGTAAGGATGATTGTGACCGTGAATGCTAATCCACCAGGAAGAAACTGCGTCGATGTAAGAATTTCCTTTTTCATCGTATAGAAATTCTCCTTTTGCCCGGACAACCTTGAGAGGATCGGGTTGTCCTTTTAAAATTGTATAAGGATGCCAGATCACTTAAATAGATTTTTGATTGATTCGTTTGTGTCGAAGTAAGTGTCTATGTATTGTAAAAATGGTTTTCCATCTACAATGCTAGCTGGAATTCCTAATTCGCCAAGGCATTTCACTCCGGAAAATTCTTGGATTGTAAAAATATTATTTCGCGACAAATCATTCTTTTCCCCTAGCATGTAAAAACCATGAATCGGAATGTCTCGATTTTGCATTGCCTCTATGGAGAGTAACGTTTGGTTAATCGTTCCAAGTTCTGGAGAGGAAACTAGGATCACCGGGATTCTAGATTTTTTTAAAATGTCTACCATCATCGTGCTAGAATTAAGTGGAACTAAAAGTCCACCTGCGCCTTCGATGATCGTTGGCTCTGCCATTTGCGTCATGAACTTTTCTGCAAGACGGATTGTGTCTACACTTTTGAATTCGAGTTCTCCCGCATAATGAGGGGAGGCTGGTTTTAGAAAATGGTAATCTGTCTCCATGAAGAATTTATCCTGGAGTCCGGTTAATTTTTTTACTTTTAAAAGATCGGAATCATTTAACGCGCCGGTTTGAACAGGTTTCCAATACCTTAACCCAAAATGCCTAGCATACTTTGCCATCAGCATAGATGAAAAGAGTGTTTTCCCGATATTTGTTCCAGTCCCAGTAATAAATATTGCCATATCTACTTAGTTCCAAAGACTCTCTTTAAAATAAATGATTTTTTTATTACGTAATAGTAGAAAAAAAAACTCAGAAAGTAGACAAGTAGGGTATGAATAGAGAATTTCAGAAAAATGGGAATATTAACTTTCAGTAAAAAGTTTGCTAGGATAAGTGAAATCGGATGATGGAGTAAATAAATGCTCATTCCAGAATTTCGTAAATGGTCGAGTGTTGGACTCGTGTGATCTAAATATTTTTGGAAAAAGGGAAGCAATAAGAAAATAATACTCCAAGCCAGAAGAATATCAATGAGCCAATGAAAAACTCGAATGAAAATTCTCTTGGAATCAAAAGTAAAATTCATCCAGTAGGGATCTATCTCACTCAGGTAAAGAAAAATTGCGAATAACAATATTATTCCTATGGAGTGAAAAATATTTTTTATTCGCAAAGAATTTACATTTTGGAGTAAACTATTTTTGTAGGCAATTACCCCAATCATAAAGTAGGCAAGATAATAGGTGAAGGAAACAGGTTGTATCCGCAAATAAGAATCGTCTTTGTTAAAAAACCAATTTACGATTAAAACAGGGGCAAAACAATATAAGACTGCTTTTGAATATAAAATTAGATTGGAAGAAAAATTCACAGTTAATTTAAAATGAATTTTCTTAAAATGCTTTCGTGCTCCGAAATAAGAACTAGAAGAAATTCTTTCGAATAGATAAAATTTATGATCCATCAGTAAAACAAAACTATATAAAAACAAATAAACCAAAAACCAGATATGAGAAAGATCAAATTCTTCTGTCGAAAAAAATCTTGGATAATATTCCCAAAAAGAAATTGGACTGTGTTTTTGATTGTATACCAAAAAGTATTGGACGGGGGAGAATAAAAAAAGTCCGACTAACAGCGGAGCAAACATTCTTTCAAACCTAGAGAAAGTAAAGTTTCTTCCTCCATGTTTGTTTAATACCATATAAGAAAAAAAACCTGACAGGAAAAAGAAAAGTGGCATTCGAAATACATGAATCAAGTGAACTAGGATTGTAAAAAAATAGTGTAGCTCGTCACTCTTTATCGCGTAGCCAATGCTAGGAGCATAGACAATGGATGTGTGGAAAAGAACTCCAAGTAGAAGTGCGAATGTCTTTAAATTGTCTAGATAAAATAATCGTTTGTGCATCACTCATTAAGTAGATTCTATTTTTTCCGATGTTATTAGAGCTTATGAAAAATAGATTTCCCCTTTATGTATTGCTAGCTTTTTTTCACATTTCCTTAATTGCCAAAGAAGTTGTAGTTATTGGAAATATAATCGGTGCTGGCTCCTATATCGAAACCGATGATAATACCTATCCTTTTAAACATACTGAAATGCAAAAGGAACTTTCCGAGCTTACCGGCAAAAAAGTTCGTATACTTTGTTTCTTCGAAGAAGATTCCTGTGTTCCCCTTAGATATGAAATAGCTCCTTTTGCTAGCGAAAAAAATTTAGCGAAGTGGACGATTAAGAAAATTCCTAAATATGTCTACCGTGGGCTAACTGCATTTAACCCCTCTGTTACTCCTGATGGAAACGTTTTATTCTGGACAGTTCTTGTTCATGAACCAAGCGGAAGCAGCACACAAAAAATTTGGTTCAGTGAAATGGATTCGCATGGATTTTGGAAGAAGGGAGTTCAAATGGATCCCCCTTTAAATAATAAAGCTCCTGCTGCAATCATATCTGCCTTACCCGGTGGAAATGAATTATTTGTATTTGGAAGTCATGCAGACCAAGAGACATTTGATGAAATTCGAAGGCAACTCGATGCCGAAAAAGCAGAAATTGTTAAGACTTCTAAAAATGCCCGAGAGGTAGAAGGACGTTATGCGGCAGTGCGCGAGAGATATAGACGGGAGATGGAAAAGATTCAAAACAAAGTTCCGCTTTATAAAAGCTTCAAGCAGGGCAATGGTTGGAGTAATCCACAGCGAATTCAATTTCCTGATTTTTACAATTTATATAGAAGTGAGGATAATGCCAATTTACAAATCTTTGGTGGCTCGACTCTTTCTTCTAGTGGTAAAACGCTAATATACTCCGCAAAGCATAAAGATTCTCTTGGACGATTGGATTTATATGTGTCTAATATTACCGATGGAGTCTTTCCGCTCGGAACAAATCTTGGTAAAGTGATTAATACTGAATACGAAGAGATGGCTCCTTTTCTAGCCTCAGACGATAGAACGCTTTATTTTTCTAGCAACGGTCACAGCGGATTATCGATATACTACACACAGAGAGTGGGAGATAGTTGGACAGAATGGGGAGCGCCGCAGGAAACTTCTAAGAATCTAAAAGGAGTAAACTTCTTTTCTATTCCTGCTGCGGGTAATTGGGCTTATGCGAGTAAAGAAGGTCATTTACTTATGACCTATCTTCCGAGTGAAGCAAAACCAAACCCGGTAATCATTGTAAAAGGTAAAATTGTGACTGACAAAGGTTTGCCGCTGGGAGCAGAAGTTTTCTATGAATCTTTAACAACAAAAGAGAACAAAGGCTCTACAATTTCTGATCCGAATACAGGTAAGTTTTCGATTGTATTGCCTTATGGCGACAACTACGGGTTTCACGCAAAGAAAGAAGGCTATCTTCCTATTCACAAGAATAAAGATTTGCGAGAGAGTGAAAAATTATACCAGGAAGTCGAAGTGGACATGGTTCTTCCTAAAATCGAGAAAGGCGGGGAGATAACAATCAATAACCTCTTCTTTGAATCCAATCGCAGTGAAATCAAGAAAGAATCCGAGCCAGAACTTGATCGACTTGGTGAAATCATGAAAGCGAACAAAAATCTAGAAGTCGCAATTGAAGGTCATACGGATAATGTTGGAAAGAGTGCGGATAATATTGCCTTGTCTCTATCTAGAGCAAATGCTGTCGCGGAGTATATAGTTAAGAAATTTGGCATTGAGCCTCACCGACTTAAAGTGGAAGGGCGGGGAGAAGAAGCCCCTCTTACAGAAAATAACACAGCAGACGCAAGGGCAAAAAATAGACGGGTAGTGTTTCGAATTTTGAAGAATTAGAGAAATAAGGGATTCTTATTAATTTATGAGTAAATTCGACTTGACTCTAAAATAAAGATGTTTATTTTAGACTTGACTCGAAAAAAAACATGAAAATTGATATTATTCCCTTCATTCTGCAAGATTTGGAACATAAGATGGTTTTTGTAGCCGGACCTAGGCAAGTGGGCAAGACTACCTTTGCCCTACAAATGCTCGGTGCTGAATCGAATGAGCATCTAGCTTATTTGAACTGGGACTTTCCACCCGTAAAAGAACCACTTATAAGAGGCGAGTTACCGGCAGGGCAAAAGTTAATCGTTTTAGATGAAATTCACAAATACCATGACTGGCGAAATTTAGTAAAAGGAATCTTTGATAAATACAGATCCTCTCGTCAATTTCTAGTGACTGGCTCTGCTAGGTTAGATTATTATCGTAGAGGGGGAGATTCGTTACAAGGTCGATATCATCTATATCGGTTACATCCTATTAACCTCCGTGATGTATATACAAATCCAAATAAGAGTGATGTAGAGAATTTACTAAAATTCGGGGGATTCCCTGAACCTTTTTTTAAGGGAGAGGAAATCTTTTGGAGACGATGGCAATTGGAGCGGCAAAAGCTTGTTCTCCAAGAGGACATGATAAGCTTAGAAAAAGTGCGCGAAGTTTCAAAAATAGAACTCTTACATTTTCTTTTGGCTGAAAGAGTGGGTTCGCCGTTATCCGTGAACTCATTGCGAGAAGATTTATCCGTTGCCCATGAAACAGTCGAGCATTGGTTGCAAATTCTGGAAAACCTTTATCTTACTTTTAGAATTTCTTCTTTTAGTTCATCTAAAATTCGTGCTGTTAAAAAAGAAAAAAAATTATACTTTTGGGATTGGTCTTTGTGTAAAGATAGCGGCGCTCGTTTCGAAAACTTAGTAGGCTCTCAACTTTTAAAGTATTGCAATTTTCGCGAAGACACTCTCGGTTATAAAATGGATCTTTGTTATATCAGAGATACAGATAAGAGAGAAATTGATTTTGTAGTTGTCGAAGACGGTAAACCAAAGTTTGCCGTTGAATGTAAATTAGGGGAAAAACAAGTTAGTCCACATATCAAGTATTTTTCTCTTCGAATGGATATTCCTAAATTCTATCAAGTGCATATGGGTGATTCTGACTTTGAAAACATTGATTATAGAGTTCGAGTTCTTCCCTTTTGGAAGTTTACAGAAGAGTTAGTGTAATTGATTATATTGTTTTGATATGTCGTATAACGTCTTCTACCATGTAGACTGGAAGGGATAAAAGTTGAAACTCTCCCTTTGTGTTTGGTAGAGAGAAATCAGCCTTTTGGAGAATAGGTAAATTTGCATTAAACCGAACGCCAAAGGAAATTTCTTTTTCTTTCATAAAAGATTGAAGGGATTTTAATGTGCCTGTTTTTCCTGCTTTTACTTCGATTGGAATAATTTTCGGACCAACTGAAATAAGATAATCCAACTCTGCGGAAGATTGACTTTTTTCTCGCACCCAGTAAAATAATTCCGGCTCTTCAAAGGTTTCACCTGCGTATAATAAGTGTTGTCCTACAAATTGTTCACAAATATTTCCGATGTTAAAAAGTGCATCATTTTCTAAAGAAATAAAATCAGCGTAAGAATAACCGTAAGCGCTATTTAATAAGCCAACATCAAGCATCAGACATTTCTGAACCTTCTCATTTATTTGTGCGCGAAGTGGAATTCCATTTCCGGCTGTATGGAACACGGGAGTATAAATTCGCGCCATCGATAAAAGATGCAGAGCTTTTTTTATATCTTGAATCTTTTCATCCGGTGCTAGATTCATATACATAATTTTTTTTCCTACGCTTGCGGGTAACGTTTGAAATATCTTTTGTAGAATACTTTTTTTTCCAGGACTAGTGTATTTAGAAAAGTCATCTCTATAGGTGAGAAGAATAGATTTTTTTACTCGATCTACTTCCAAAAATGAATTTGTATCTTTATAGGTTTGGATTGCTTCTGGCATACCTCCAATGACCAAATAAATTCTAAATATTTTTAGTAGTTCTTCATGAATGGCTAATGGTAATTTATCCCTGATGGAGTAGGCACTCAAGTATTGACTTAGATTTTCTTTTCCGAGTCCTTCTAGGAATTCTTTGAACGTCATTGGTCCTAGATACAAATATTCAATTCGTCCGACTGGCATAGAGAAATTATGCTCTTCAAAAACAAAATCAAAAAGAGAGCCAGCAAGAATCACATGAAGTTCAGGAAGTTTTTCGTAAAAATACCTTAACGACGCGAAAATTTCTGTCGCCTTTTGGATTTCATCTAGAAATAAAATTGTCTTCCCTGGAATTATCTTTCGGTTCGTTTTAAGTTCTAAAAGAGAAACGATTTCGCTTGGATTTTTAGACTGAAAGCATTCCAAAATCCCTTCTTCGGTCTCTAGGTTTAACTCTAAAAGATCAAGTCCCTCTTTTTCTGCAAAAATTCTGACCAAGTAGGATTTACCTACCTGCCTTGCCCCACGCAGGATTAAAGGTTTACGATTTGGTCTGGTTTTCCAGTTATTTAGAGATTCTAGAGCAATTCTTCTCATTGAAAATTCTCAATATTGAAATATTTAAGGGTAATATTATTATATATATGTAAAAAAGCAAGGGTAATTTTTGGGAAAATTGTAAAAACCGATATATTTAACTATTGTTTGGATTTTCCGTTCAACTATGTAATTCCAAAAAGAAAATCCGCACAATAAAAACTTATTTGAACCAGTACGGGTATGAGAATTCGATTCTTGTGTCTGTATTTTTTTTGGAGTAGTGTTTCGATTGCGGATGAAATTTCCCGTAACTTACTAATCGATCACTATTCTTTCTTGAATCCATCGATGGGATTAGGATTCGAAAAAGAAAACAGAAACAATCAGAAAGCCTTTGCCTGGTATCATGCCACTAAAGAAATTAAACCTAAATTTGATTTCCATATACAGCTAATGGCTCTTAGCTACAAAAGAATTCTTCGAGAAAATTTGCCCTATACAGAAATTCCTTATAAGCTACAAAAAGAATCAGGCGAGTTACTTACATTGAATCCAGGGATTCGATTTTATTTCTTTTCTTTCTACGGAAATTTTAAATCAACGAATCCAACTTATAAAGGTCTATCTCTAGGTTTTCATCTTCATCCAGAAAAAAGTCTTTTTGTCTATTACAAAGAAAATCCAAAAGAGAATACGAAAGAGTATGCGCTATCTGTTCTATCCGGTAAGTCACCTGGAATTGGTCTCAGTATTGCAAAAGAAATTTCTCCCGAAAAGACAGAGTGGAGTGGGAGTATATCGTTTAGCTTTCAAGTAGAATCCTTTACAGGGGCAATTTCTCATTTGCCGGAGACTGAGTCAAGAGAAGAGACAAATTCTTTTTTTGTTTATAAAATATTCCAAGAGAATAAAGAAAGCTTATTTCAAGAAGAAATCAATCCTTATATAGATGAAACTGATTTAGAAAGGGAGAAAAAGAAAGAAGAGTGGGAAGCTAAAAAGTTTAAAAAGAAAGAACGAATTATCTTTGAAATAAAAATAGAAGAGCTTCTCAAATTTAGAATTCCTTTAGTTGTTGCCATTCGAATTTCCCGTGCGAGTAAATCAAAAGAAGAATACGAGGAACTTTTAAAAACTCTTTCACCTGACTTAGTTCGAAAATGCAATAAAATCCAATACGATAAAGTAAAGGCTAATCGTTGAAAGCCCCTATTTGTATTCTAGGATTTTTAATCCTCTTTGGTTTTAAAAATCTATTGGCAGAAGAGACAAAGCCTAAATTTACTTTGTATGGAACAGCGGAATACTTTGAAAGTAGATTTGTAAGAGAAAATCAGAAATCAAAAACAAGTGCCCTTTTTAATACTCAATACAAAAACTGGCAAGCAGGAATTGAGAAGAGGGGCGAAACGCCGTTAGGCTCAATTGAATTTAAAAATGAACTCTTTTATTTCTCAGCTGGGCATAGATACAAACCAATCCCAGGATTTTATATTTTACGAAATGAGAAATACTATTCCGCCTTTCAAAATCCTAGACTAGGTGTGATTCCACAACCTCTTAAAAAATCAATTTGGTTGGGGTTACTACCCATTAGATGGTCAGCAGGAATTTTTATGGGAGAAGGAATTTCTGAGCATAAACCTTCCCTTTATATTAAATCTCCAGAAGATATTTTTGCCTATACCTATAGTCCTGAAACAAAGATTCATTTCTTAGCTTTAAATCTTAGAAACTATAAAATACATCCAAAGTCAGAAGGGGAATTTACCATTAGCTCTCAGGCTATGGGAAAGAGAGAGAACTATTACGGTTATATGAATCTTTCCGCTTTCTTTCCAAAAAGGGGAATGGAAGTAGAGCTTTCTCATTATAGAGAGGATAACGGTGGTTTGTTTGTATCTAATCTGGATAATTTAACGGGAACAAATAACGAGAAAGCTTTTAATTTAAAAATATCTAGATATCACTACGATAGAATCGAAGCATTTAAAAATATTTCAGATAAAAAGGAAGAGCGGGTAATTGGCGTTAATTCTTCTATTCTAAGCGGTAGAATTGGGGCTTTATGTATTTCTGGTAGGGGGTATCAAAAATTACCCGCTGTTATTGATGAAAAAAATCCAAAGTTAAACACTCTAGCGTTAGGAATTTCTTATGAGTATCGGCTAAAGTCAACAGAGTTTATGTTGCGATTCGAAAGAAGGAAGAACTTGGATGAACTCGCAGAATTAAAATGGACTGTTCGTCCTATCTCTGATTGGAAACTAGAAATCTCTTCTATTCTCCAAAAAGATTCCAATCAATTTAGATCTCTTTACGAACAATGGAGTGATGGGGAGAATATCAATACTATCCTCACTGATAGAGCAGCTGCATTCAAATTAAAACTAGTCAGTGATTTTCTCGTCTTTAACGTTAGTGGATCGCGCAGAATCAATGGAGCCGGTGAAATCTATTTCGCAAACATTCAATTCAAACAGGAATTCTAAATCGTCAGTCTTGACTTAATCGCTTTGCCGAGTGTATATTGATCGGCATATTCAAGTGTGCTACCAACTGTAACGCCGTGAGCAATACGTGAGAGTTTAATGCCTGTTGCCCGCAAGAGATTAAATAAATAAGAAGCAGTTGCATCGCCTTCGAGAGTTGGATTGGTTGCGAGTAGGACTTCTTCTACTGGCTCTTCCTTGAGACGCTCTAGTAATTCTTTGATGCGTAGGTTTTCAGGACCTATGCCGTCTAACGGTGAAATGACTCCGTTTAACACATGGTATTTGCCTTTATACTCACCTGTGTTTTCGATAAAGAAAATATCTTCCGGAAGTTCTACAACGCAAAGAATATTTTTAAGTCTAGATTCACCAGTGCAGATTTCGCAGACTTCGAATTCAGTAATGCCTGCGCATTTTTTACAAAACTTTAGATTGGATTTTACTGATTCAATGCTTTCTATAAAATTAGAGAATGCAGTCCCATCCATTCTTAGAATATGAAAGCCGAGACGATAGGCGCTCTTCTTCCCTATGCCGGGAAGAGAGCTCAGTGTAGAGACTAACTTTTTAAAGAGAAGATCAGTCACCCGATCCACCGAAGAGTTTACTCAATTCATTTGGATCAAATCCGCCGGTCACGTTTTTCATCTCGTGAGTCATGGCGTCTTTTGATTTTTTGAGAGCTTCGTTTGTAGCAGATATGACTAAGTCTTCTAGCATTTTCATATCATCGCCTTCAAAAAGGTTTTTGTTAATTTTAATATTTGTAATTACACCGTCTCCACTAGCGGTTACGTCTACCATGCCCGCACCTGCAGAAGCAGTAACGCGGATAACAGAGATTCTCTTCTGAATCGCTGCCATTTGGTTTTTCATGTCTTTCATCTTACCGAGTGTCTCGGCCATTTTGTCTATTTTTTTTCCAAACATAATTGTCTCCTATTTCGTTTTTAAATTTCTGGAACTTTCGAAGAGTCTACTTCTGTTCCAAGGAATTTATCTTTTAGTATAGATTCCATATCAATATCTTCTGGTGCCTCTTCTACTTCCGGTTTATTGGAAGTATCCGCTTTAGCTACGTTAGTAACTGACTGCCCTACAGGTCTTGAAGGTGCAGATGCAACAAATTTCTCTCCTTCTTTTTGAAGAGCTTGTTGTAAGTCGTGTATTTTTTCCAGAACTCCTGCAACAGAAGGTTTATTCATATCAAGGATTAATTTCCTAATAGAAATTTCTATAAAAATTTTCATCTCAAAAGAGTTTCTGAGCTTTAAATACATGAGTTTTTCATAGATAGTATAAATCTTTTCTGAAAGCAAGGTTAATATTTCTGGACTAAAGGATTCGAGTTCTTTTGTAATTTTTTGAATATCTTCGATTGGATAATTAAGTGAATCTCTATCTGCCAAATTTTCTTTGATAAGTATAAGGGCATGTGTGAATTCAACGAAATCCCACATAAATTTATGAAGGTCAGCTCCCTCATTGTAAACTTTTTCAATCGTTTGAAAGGATTTGTGAAATGTCTTTTCGCCGAGGATACTTTTGAATAGCTCAATTTGAACGTCAACTCCCTGGTAGCCGATCATTTTGCCGATGAGTTTACCAGTGATATGCCCGTCAGTGAAAGTAACCGCTTGCTCTAAGAAAGAAAGTGTATCTCGAACTGAGCCATCGCCTTTTTTAGCTACCCAGAATAAACCGTCTGAGTCATAATCTATTTTTTCGATTTTACAGAGATGCTCTACATAAGATTGTAAATTAGGTAGTGGAACTTTTTTGAAAACAAAGTCCTGGCATCTAGAAAGAATTGTCTCTGGAATTTTGTGATACTCTGTTGTGGCTAATATGAATACTACGTGATGCGGTGGCTCTTCTAATGTCTTTAACAATGCGTTAAACGACTGATCGGTGAGCATATGAACCTCATCGATGATGTATATTTTGTATTTTCCACCCATTGGGGAAAATTTAACATTCTCCCTTAGGTCACGAATATTATCAATACCACGATTACTCGCAGCGTCAATTTCTAGAACATCGTTAGAGTTGCCTTTTATAATTTCGAGACAGGATTTGCATTTATTGCAGGGCTCATTGTCTTCTGGTGATTCACAGTTGAGTCGTTTTGCTAATAGTCTTGCGATAGTAGTTTTTCCAACGCCTCTTGGTCCGAAGAAGATATAGGCATGACCAACTCGGTTATTTTTGAGTGCATTCATAAGAGCGCCAATGGCTAAATCTTGATGAATTACCTCTTTAAATAGCTGAGGACGGTATTTGCGGGCGAATACTAGATGGCTTTCTTCTGACATGGCAGTAAAAAAATCGGAGAAGCCGGGATTCGAACCCGGGGTGCTTACGCACACACGCTTTCCAAGCGGGCACAATAGACCACTCTGACACTTCTCCTAGTTGGAAATTCCAATAAATTAGAATACGTTTAGAAATCTATCCAAAATAAATTCATTTTAAACTAAAAATTCATATTTTTACGAACAAATTTAATTTAATATAATCTAATGGTAATGAGAATCAAAATCAATAACATAAACCCAATTCAAATCATTTCAAATCTTCGAAAATCAAGTTTTCCAATCAAATTTGCTTTTTTCTTTCTGGTTTTTGTCGCGATTGTCTATTCCGATTCAATTCAATTGAAATCCGGTGAGCGCATTGACAATGTAAAGACAAATGCAATGGAAGAAAGTTTAGAAATTCAATTTTCAAATGGAACTAAAATTACAATTCCAAAATCAGAAATTCTAAATCATGAAGTTTTACCTATTCAAAGTGAAAAGGATTTAAAAAAGGAAAACATAGATAAAAAACCTGTTGAGTCAGATGTAAAACAATCGAGCGAACAACCAAAGGATTCAGAAAAAAAACCAGATACTTCTGGTATTGTAGTAAAAGGAGAAAAGGATAAAGATATCGGAAGACTTTCTGATATCCACGGGACAAATATTTTCTCCGGAAAGAAAAATGAAGTTATCCTCCCCGATAAGGCTAATGCCAATTTGGCGGTAAATATGAATCGACAACTCTATGCAAAAGTTCCAGGAATCATGGTGCAAGAAAATGATGGAACTGGAATTCAAACTAGCATAGCAGTTCGTGGTTTAAATCCAAATCGTTCCTGGGAATTTAATACCAGGCAAAATGGATATGATATTTCTGCTGATCCTATGGGTTATCCTGAAGCCTATTATACGCCGCCGACTGAAGCAGTGGAAAGAATTGAAATTGTAAGAGGGGCGGGCTCTCTCCAATACGGTCCCCAGTTTGGTGGGCTTATCAATTATATTTTAAAAAAACCAAAACAGAATTCTAAAATTTCTTTAGAAACTAGAAATACAGTCGGTAGTTATGGACTCTTTAATTCTTATAATGGAATTAGTGGGACTAGTGGCAAAGTTTCTTATTATTCTTTTTTCCATCAAAGAAGTGCAGACGGTTGGAGGCAAAATGCTATTTACCGCACTCAAACAGGACATGTGCATTTAAGTTATAATTTCACAGAAAATTTGAAGCTAGGAGTAGAGTTCACTAGAAATGATTTCAAGAGCCAGCAGCCAGGAGGTCTTTTAGATGGACAAGCAGAATACGATCCAGTCTTAACTAAGCCAGGTATGGTCGTAAGTCCGAGGCAGTCAAATAGAGGTAGAAATTGGCTGGGAGTTGTATGGAATATTCCAGCGATTACTCTCGATTATGCGATAAATGAAAATTCTAAATTTTCCTGGAAGACGTTTGGTCTTTATGGAGAAAGACCAAGTGTTGGAAATACATCGTCAATAGATAGACCCGATTCGATCAACTCCAGAACTCTTACTTATTCTCCCAGACAGTTTGATGAAGATATTTATAAGACAGTTGGAACAGAAGCAAGGTTTATCACTTCTTATAATCTATTAGGAATTAAAAATACAACGTCCATTGGTGTTCGCTATTTTCATGGAAATACATCCCGTTCTAGAAATATTAATGGAAGCGTTGGGGCTAATTTTGATAAGACGGAAACGAATCGTATTGATGATTTTGTTGTAAGAAATGGGGATTTGAAATTTAATAATACCAATCATGCCATTTATCTTGAGCACTTGTTTCAAATCACAAATGCTTTTCTGTTACTCCCGGTGTTCGATATGAAACTATTGTGAGTGAAGCATCTGGTTATTCCAATATCAATACAAGTCCAGGGGCTAATCTAAATTACAGACCTGCAAATCCAAAGTCTTTACAAAATAGAGTCGTATTAGGTGGAGTTGGACTTCAATATAAATTATTTGAGAAAACTAATTTGTATGCAAATTATAGTCAGGCATTTAGACCGGTATTGTTCTCAGATTTATATGCGATAGGCACTACAGTCAATGATATTGATCCAAACCTAAAGAACCAATTCGGGTATAACGCGGATGGTGGTTATCGGGGAAAAATAAAGAATTACCTCAACTTTGATGTTGGCGTTTTCCAACTTCGTTATAACAATCGCGTTGATACAATTAATGGCTCGAATAGGTCTGACTATGATTCTATTGCGCTGCGAAGCCTGGGTGGAAATCCAAATAATTTGCGCACGAATGTGGGAGATTCATTGCATCGAGGTGTTGAAGCCTTTGTTGAATTTGATCCTATTCTTTATTTCTTTGAGAAATCTGTTTTTGGAAATATAAGTATGTTTGTTTCTTATGCACAAATAAAAGCAACTTATATTCGTTGGAATGCACCGACTAATACTGGTTTGCCAGATTGGGATAGAATTGGAAATCGAGTGGAAAACGCTCCTGATAAAATAATTAGATATGGGGCAACGTATTTTTATAAAAGCCTTTTTTCTCTTACCTATCAAGTTAGTAAAGTTTCTTCCATTTATACTGATGCAACTAATACAGAGTATCCGACATTAAATGCGCAGGCGGGAAAAATTGCAGGGTATTCTGTTTCGGATGCTTCTTTTACCTATAATATTTTAGAAAATTTTGGGATAAGAGGAGGGGTTAATAATTTAGAAAATAAAGTTTACTTCACTAGAAGAGCGGGGGGATTACCGGGACCAGGTTTGATTCCTGCTGAAGGCAGAACTTTATTTTTGGGAATGGTCGCTACATTTTAACATAAAGCTTGTCGGTAAGAATTTTTGCTTACTGTCACCTCGAACAGCCTCACCGACCACCCTTCGCTCGGTCGCGAACCAGCGCCTTCGCAAGGTCTATCTTGCTTAATGCTATTGTTTTTTGCCAGATAGATTTCTCCATCCACACATTTGCTTAGTCGCAAATCCATCCGCCAAGCGATGTTCGAAATGACAGCATAAGTCTTATATTGAGCTTGTGTAAATTAAACTTGGCAATAGCATTCATCTGTAATCTGTGGTGAATGATTTTTCTTAAGTGAATGTAGTAAGTTTAGGGTGATTTATTATTCATTGCCTCTTTTATCTTTAAAAAATTTTTTTACTATAGCTTTTATTTCTTCTGAATGATGCAAAGTCAATTTAGGAAAATGGTTTTTTGAATAAATAGATTCAATGCTAAGAGATGTTATGCCCTCTGTTTTTGTGGCTTCTAGGAAGTAAATGACTTCAGCTAAGCGTGCGTGAATGATTGCACCCGCACACATGAGGCAAGGCTCGATGCTTGTGAGCATTACACAGCCATTTAAGAATTTGTTATCCATTATCCGCTGAGCTGATTCAATGCAAAGAATTTCACTGTGCATATGAGTGGTTGCATTTTCTTCTACCTTGTTGAACTTTTCCGCTAAGAGATTTCCTTCTCTGTAAATTTGTGTGAAGGAGGGAATTTCTTCTGGATTTTCATTAGCGAGTTCAGTGAATCTTTCTAAGAATAACTTAATCATTTATCATCAAAGGAAGATACCCCTTCCCAATCAAGAGGAACACCGTGCGCTTCATAATAAGAGCATCGCTTTAAATAGAGCTCTGCTGCTTTATCATGAGGATTTATACTTACAATTTCTGTGAAGCAACTAATTGCTTCGTGGAAGTCTTGCGTCAAATAGAGACTAACCCCCATTTCAAATTGGGTCTTGGTTGCTTTGAATAAATCAAATACTGCTACTGAGTGTCCATCTAGTATTTCTACTACTGTAAGATTTTTTTCTTTGCCTTTTACTTTGACTCGATCGAGTATTCGGTATAAATATTTATCCGCATCTTCGAGAGAGAAAAGAGTTTCGATACTCATTAGAATGGATGCACCGTAAATCTTTGTCAGTCCTTCAATCCTAGAAGCAAGATTGACTGCATCAGAAATAACCGTTCCCTCCATTCTATCTTCTGTCCCGATTGTTCCAAGCATAATCATTCCAGTATGAATACCTATACCAATTTCAATGGGAGGAAAATTTTTTTGTAAGCGACTCTGGTTGTAGATTCTAATTTCTTTTTGCATCTCAATTGCTGATTCAATTGCATCATCAGGACTTAAGGGGTAAAGAGCCATTAGCCCATCACCGATGTATTTGTCGATGAAGCCTTTATGAGATAATACACAGGGATTCATTCGTTTTAAATAGGCATTTAAAAAGTCGAAGTTTTCAGCCGGAGTCATCGTTTCGGATAATTGAGTGAAGGAACGAATATCCGAAAAAAGAATAGTCATCTCTCTTTGAATTTGGTTTCCAAGTTGAACTTCTAAGATACTTTCTTTTTTGAGATATAAAATTAATTCATAGGGAACGAATCTCGCGTAGGCAAAGTTTGTCTTTTTTAAATCCAGAGAAAGCTCTTCAATTCTTTTGAACGCAGAGGAGAATTTTAATAGTAGTGTATAAGACTGAGTAAGCGCCATTATCACAATTCCATAAGGAATTAAAAACATATTTGTATGAATGACTTCGTTAATTGCGAGAAGATCATGTGCATTCGTGAGGATAATAGCAATTGTGCTTACTAAGATAGAAATTGCGTATTCTCTTTTGTTTATAACTGCTTTTATTATATTATAAGGAATTAGAATGAGTGCAATAATTAATGCGGGTTGTAGAATTGGAAATGCATAGGTAAAATAGAGCGGCTTTAAGAGTAGGCTAAAACTTGCCAGGATACCAATTCCATAGTAGGTTAAGAAAAAAAGTCTATGAATTTCCTTTGGAAAAAGGTAATGCAAAAATTGAATCGCAAGTGCTGGAGATAAGAAGAATACTAAATATTCAAGCCGAACATACACTTCAAATTGATTGAAAAAGGGGTAATTCGTTATTAGCTTTTCACCCGTCGTAACGATTCTAAGGAATAATAATAAAAAGAAAAGAGAGAATAGAATAGACGACTTATCATTTTTTCTAAGCTGATAAAATCCAAGATGATACACAAAGATAAATAGAAGTAGCCCTGCTAAGAATGAATCTGTCTCTCTAGCCGTTTTTTCTATTGTGCTGATTTGTCGATAGGTTCCTAGAAAAACACTATGCCATGTTCCCCCTTTTCGATGATGGTAGTTGGAAATCTGCATAACAACTTCCATGTCTTGCATTTTTAGATCTGGCACATATCCAATGGCAGGAACAGTATGTGGAATAGAGTCTAATTCGGATATACCTACTTTTCCTGAACCTAATGTAGGAATGCCGTTTACGAAAATTTGAAAGGCAGTTGCTTGTTGTTGGGAACGAATTGCTAATGCAGGACTGTTCTCCGGAAGTAGAATTCTAAGTCGAAAGCTTGCATACCCCTCCGCATCTAATCTATTGCCATCAACGATTGTATCGTTCCAGGTATGAGGAATTGTAAAATAATTCTTGTTGAGGAAAATCCCCGTTATCTCTTCTAAGGAATAAAGCTTCTCCCAATAGAACTCCCATTCTCCATCCAATTTTACGGGACCATTCTTTTCGAAATCCCAGTTTCTTAAATCTAGAATTCCTTTTTGTGCTCGAAGTCTATGCTCTGTGAAATCAAAATGTAAGAAGTTACAGGAGTTGAAGACTAAAAGAAAAAGTCCGATGATGTAGAGAATCCTGAAACGCATTCTTAATACACATCATACAAAGAAAGATTTTTCAATATTAATTTATAAAACGAATTAATTTTTTGAAAAATCTATTCTGTAGAGTCATCCTCAAGATCCGATTCATTTGGGTTAATGGTCTCAGGCGTTGTGTCTGCTGGTTGTTTTTCTTCTTTTGCTGGATAATTGGCTTCTTCTTTTAAAAGTTGAATGCATTCTTTCGAGTATTTTCTCGCTCTCTCCGTGATTGTGCTTGGTTCATACTTATCGACTATCGCATTGAATACTGCTGCTGCCCGATCGTATTTCTTGGTAGAAAAAAGTGCCATACCTTTAGTGAAAAGTGCATAATGATCGAGAAGACCCGGTTCGTTTACTAGCACTTCTTCGGCAAAGCGAATTGCTTCCGCATAACGTCCTAACTTTAAGTTTGACTCGCCCATATAGTAAAGAATTTTCTCTCTTTGCTTACCGGCAGGTGTAACCTTTAGGAGTCTGGCAAATGCCTTAAGTGCTTTGTCGAACTGATTCTTATTGTATAATGTTTTGGCTCTATCGTATCCAGAAGATTTATCCTCAGTGATTACTGCTGGCTTAGGCTCTTCCTTATCTATCGAAGCAATTTCTTCTGAATAATTTTCGAATATGTCATAAGAAGCAAAGTCTTTTCCTAATTTTCGTAAGGCTCTCGTCCAACCAATTCTAGCTTGCACATTATTCGGGTATTCCTGAACAGCTAGAAAATAATTTTTACTAGCATTTTCGTATTTTGCTTTTCTCATATAAAAGTCAGCGATAGAAAGAAGTGCTCTTGATCTTAGTTTGTTGTCGCGACTTGTTTGGAGAACGGAGTTTAGATGAATCTTTCCTTCTTCTTCCTGATTGAGAACGAGTAATAGGTTTCCCAGCGCATAACTAAGATTTTCCCTTTCGTCTTTGGAAAGATTTGGAACCTGATTTAATTCCTTGTAGATGTCTAATGCTCTTAGTCTGTCTTTATTTTTTTGCAGTGCGCCTGCATGACCGAAAGTTACTCTAAACTTATAAGCATCAGGAACTGATTTGGAAGAAAGCTCAGTGAAAAGGAGTAATGCTTTTTGTGAACTCTTCTTGCTGGATTGACTCAAAAGCTCTTCCGCTATCTTTAATCTTTCTTCAAACGGATAAGCATTGTTTTCCACCGATTTTTCTTCTGCTTTATTCACCATTATATACACGGCAGTTAAAACTCCACCGGAAACGAATAAAAACCCAACTAAGACATATATTAATCTACTCATTTACTTCCCCGATTTTCCAAACATCTTTTTACGTAAAAATCCACTCGCTCTTTATTATAGTTCATTTGCACATCTTCACTCAGAAGTATTTTTAACGCAGAACTATACTCTTTTTGGTTATAATAACAGAGGGCTGCGAAAAATAACGATTTACCTCTGATGGCATTGCTAGATACTCTATCTGCTAAGGACTCAAACTTCACACGAGCCTCTGTGAATTTATCCTTTTTATAATACTGGGACATGATTGTATCAAAGTCCGGATTTGTTTCTTCTTCTACTACTGGTTTAGAAGGAGAAGGTTTTTCTTCCGGTTTAATAACTTCAGGCTTGGTTTCTTCTGCCTTTGTCTCTTCGATTTTTTTCTTTTTCTTTTTTTTCTTCTTTTTGCTAGGATCGATTTTAATGAAAGATTGTCCTTCTTGGAGAATTAGGTTTTCTTCTCCCTCGCCTGTCTTTGAAGTCACTGCATAAAACATAGGAGTTTTCTTGTTTAAGTTTGGATGCAGAAAAGAAACGTCAGGATGAACTACAGTGCCAATCTTTTTTGCTTTTTCTATTAGGGTTGTATTTGTCTCGGAGGCGATGCGAGTATTCGATTCATAAATGGAATACTTGGTTGAATTCACAACTGCTCCTTCTGGTGCAGTCCATGCGAGTAGAATTCCATCTTTTCTTACATCACCTGTAAGATTTGTAACTTGCAAAGGTTTTGTAATGACTACAACTGTGTCTTTTTTTTCTTCAACGACTGCGATTTTTTCGTCTTTAGCAGGCTCTTCTTTTTTCTCTGTTTTAACAAAGTAAAATTTGCGAAAGGATTTATCTTCTATTAAAGGTGTTGCTTCCTTATCTTGAATTGTAACGGTTACTCCATAGTAGACGGTTTGAGAGGAATCGAGTCCTGTATCTAGAAAAGTAGTTTCAGGATGAATCACTTCTCCTATCTTTGTGGCTTTTTCCATTAGCCCCACATTCGACATCGGATCAGGAGATCGGTAAATGGTATACTTAATGGAATCCTCTGCTCCAATCGGGGGAGTCCAGGAAAGTCGAACTGAATTTTCTACGGTTCTAATTTTTAAATTACTGATTGAATCCGCTTCGTGTTTTACTTCTGCGATTTGAGGGAGGACTTTTTTAGGAGTATCAATTGGAGCCGGAACGACAGCAGGGGTAATTGTATAGTTGACTCCCGGAAAAAGCTTGACTCGTTTTTTCTTAATTTGGGATACCAATACAATCGCGTAATAGTATTCACCAGGTCGGAGATTTGTGTCTTTAAAATTATTGAAAAAGTTTATCTTGTCACTCTTATACTTTCCAAGAGAATCGGATACGCCTAATTTTTCCATTGTATCAATTACTTGATTCGATCTTGCGATGATTACATCCCCTTCATCGGCGGGAGGTGTCCATTTCAATTCAATGGAAATCGAATCTGCACTGAGAGTTGCTGTTAGATCGGAGACTACATCCTTATCTACTTTTTTCTTTTCTGTGACTTCTTTTTCTGTTTCTGTGATTTTTGCCTCTTGGGGAAAAATGGAAACAGTAAGCGCAAAAAAGGAAATCCAGAATAGCATAATGCACAGACTAGTGTGAAAAGGGTTTTTCTTAGGATTGGGCTGGTTGGTTTTAATTGAATGTTTCATAAATTACCATTAAAGAACAAAAGAAAAACAAAAATAGAACACTTGGAAATAAATTTCAACCAATTTAATTATAAATATCAATGCAATTTACAATCAATCCTCTATTTACTCTTTAAAAACTTAGGTTTAATCCTCCTTTTATTATCGACATTTCAGAAATGAGATTATATACAAGATAGAATAATTTACCCACGAATTCGCCCAATGTCATTAAGATAAGAGTTTTTCACCACGAAGAGCACGAAGTTCACGAAGGGGTTTATGATGGAATCCTTTTTTTCTTCGTGTTCTTCGTGCCCTTCGTGGTGAATTCTTTTTTCTTTTATCTTAACTTAATGACATTGCACGAATTCGCCTGGCGTCTTTGCAGTGAGACATAAGGAAGAGTGGAAAGCTCCAGACTCTCACTTGAATTTTCGATTTTTCTAAATAGAATGTCAGAAGGAATTTCTTTGTTGATAGGCTTTCTAGTGACTAATAATTCCAAATCTTCTTCGAACGATAAAAATTATCTCTAAATGATTCAGCTTGCCAAAGGATGATATTTTTTTTCTGTATCTAAAACAGATTTCGACACCTCTGGATTTAAAGATAACGCTCCCCCATTTTTGTGAAATCGTAATACTGCAGGAGAAATTATAAAGTCTTCATAACCTTCTAGCTTGGGAGTCTTAAAAGTCTTACGAAACCACTTGAATAAATCGTTAGCCATATTTAGAAACTTATCATCTTTTGGTGTAAAGGTTTTTTCAAAATAGATTTCTTTGCTATAAAAAAATCTGCCCCTATTCAACTTGTCTAAATAGTTTTCATAAAACGGAATTAGTAATTCCACAACAGGTGAATTCGTTTCGTCAATAGTATAATAATTTTGATTTGCAATGAACTTACGGATAATTTTTTCTTCGTCACTTTTTAAAGCGATATAGTATTTATGAATCACAAACTCTGAACTAGAAATCGGATTCACGGAAGATACAATTCGTAACTGTTCTATCGGACTAGGTGAGGCTAATAACATTAATTCTTTTTCTTGAACATAACGCTCTACTAAGTCCCAATCGTTTGGCAAAAGATAAAAATTAATTTGATTAGTTCTCACGATATTTTTCCTGCTCTACGCTTTCGTTGTTATTGTAAGAATGAAATTCTGGTTTAATTCCCATATTTTTATAAATTTCTCTAACATTTTCCCAGGATGAATAGGAGTTTGCGCTTTTGATTTTTTCTTAGTTGGTTTCTTTTTTAATGGCATCGGGAATGACCTTGAAATACTAAAATGTCCATTTGGACATTTTTTACAAGGAATAAATATTTTTCTTTATAAGAGGAATTTTTTTTAAATTCATTAACCATTCAGCATTAATAATTCACCATTATTAAAAGCGGCTAATTGGGTGTAACGATACTAGTCTTCCTTAGCACGGGAAGAATTTTTGCTTGCCAATATATTATCATGGTTCAGTATCTAAAATAAAATATCTGATTCTGTGCGTCACATATCTCTTTGCTATTTGACTGTTACATGTTTAAATTTTGAAAATTCCATAAATTAGATAAATGGCCTTTAATCTACGGACTCTGCCTAATGTATTAAGATAGTTCTATAAGCCAGTCTTTAAACGCTGGCCATCTATTTTCTTCAATGATATTATTTAGTGATTCAATATCTAGTTCGTAGTGAGGTGATTCTATTTCAATTATTGTTTCATCTTCCTTACAAAATAATTTTTCATTTTCCCTTGCGAGCGAAAGAATTATCAATCCCATACCATATCTCTGTGATAATCTTTTAAATTCACGCTTTGCATCCAAATCAATTTCAGTGACCACTAAATATCTATAATTTGCCCAAGAAGAATTTGCTAGACACTGAAAAAAATATTTTCTTACTTGGCTACGATTAACATTCTTTTTTACTTCAAAGCAATAAATATCTTTCCCTTTTCCTATGATTCTAATGAGATTTTTTAATTTAATAGGAAATTCTTTTATTCCTATTAAATCTGGGTATAACCATTCATTAACCCCTTTTATCCCATTACCTCCGGCTTGCGGAAAATGCTTTGCCTGAATGGATAGTTTTTTACCAAGCCAGCATATAAACGGTTCATATAAATCAGTCTCTTTATTAAAAAGCTGTGATAGATATTCAAATTTTTCATCACTCTTTTTTATTTTTCCCTTTTTTAATAAATTATTTAAACTAATATTTACAATGTCCTCGGAAATTTTATTTTTTAAATTATTGTTAACTCCTTTAAATATATCATTTTTAGATATAGGATACAGATTATTTTTTAGAAAAGTATAAATTAATTCTTCTTGTTTCATTGTTATTTTACTTTAACATCAAAGATAGAAATAATTTTTTTACTGTCCTGATAAATAGTAACCCATTCAGTATTATTCTTTTTTGCCTGTGAAAGCATAAAAATATTGTCTTTACTTCCTTTAATTCCTTTGGTTAGATTTGCAAATAAACTCATTTCTTTTTTCTCCAATGAAGATAGTCCATTTATAATGTTTAGACTTTCTTGCAACGATGAAGTTTTTATTTTAGACAATACCTTCGCATACTTCATCGCTTTCTCTTTAAATCTTTTTTCTGCTTCTTGTAATTGTTCTAGAATTTGTTTTAACTCAAGAATTGTAGTTTTCTTGGATACTTTTGTGATACCTTTTGATTCTATTAAAAATAATCCGAGAAGATCAGAAGGGATATTGGATTTTAAATCACTTATTTTTAATTTTGCTTTATTTAAAATGATTTGGTTGTAATATTTTTCTAGGATACTACCAAGAGAAATTATTTCTTGTGTGCTGAGAACTTCTATATTCTCCTTAGATATAAGTTCCAATAATTCTTTAATTCTATATAAATTCATTTTTTCCATCCTTTTAAGATATACTTTCCAATCTCATTTAATCTTCTGCCATTTTCCATATTTGCACTTCCATCATCTATTGGTCTAGAATTTTTGTATGCTGTCAGCACTGATGCAGACTTTTTGAGACCCGGAAATATTCCGAATCCACTAATGTATTCTTTTAGATGCTTTTTCCATTTTGTGCTGTATTCATTTTCAATTAAAGAAAAATATTCCTTATGAACAGTAAGCCTCGTTTCCCAATTATTGTATACTAGACCCCTGAGTTTTCTTTGTTTATTATTAGGATAATTTTTAAACTCTTCAAATCTTTCAGATATTTCATTTAGAAGTAATTCCATACCATGCAATGAGATAGAATCAGGCACAATGGGGATTAAAATACTATCACAGTAATAGAGAGCATTTATATTTAGGAAATTTATATTTGAAGGCGAATCAATTATAATGTAATCATAATTTTCTTCAACATCTTTCAAGCAATCTTCAAGAAAACTATAAATGTAAACAGGATCTTTTTTAGTTTTGATAGAAACTTTACTATCCTTAAAGCCTCTCTGAAAAATATCAATTTCAATTTTACTCAATTTGGGATGCGATGCTAGTAAATGGAGTGTTTCATAAGATTGCAAACCTTTTCCGGAAAATATCGGACTTTTTTCATTCATGCCTATAATGACATCTTTTGCGTGTGCAGGAGCCGATCCATCAATTCGAGTTTTAAAAAGATGATATAAAGTTAACGATGAATTTTGAGCGATATTATTTAAGTAATACTTTTCGCTGAGTAAATAAGTAGAAGCTGACTTTTGAGGATCAACATCAACCAATAAAACTCTTACTTGTTTACCTTTAGAGTTAATTTGAAGCGAAAGAGCTGCGGCAAGATTTACAGAAAAAATAGTTTTTCCTACCCCGCCCTTACTATTAGCTATATGAATTCTATGTGCTGGCATATTACGGTTAATCCCTCCATATTATAATTTTACATCTAATAATTTCTATAGATTTTTTCTTTTGAAATTACTTTTTCCATCTCAATTCTCCTTTTTATTCTCTGGAGCTTAGCTTAATTTTGCTACCCTAAAATTCCGGTTTCATCTGAACTGGAATACTTTAATTTAAAAACTTTTAATCAATCTTATGTTTAGGATTTCGATAATATTGTAACTCTAGATCATACATTGGCTGTAATCTAGACTTAATTTCTCCAATTTCTTTTGTAATGGAATTTTCTTTATTCATGGCATCCTCATACTTTTCATTATTTAATTTTATTCGATTTATTTCTTCCTTACTAATTTGATTCTTTGGAGGGTTCTTTGAATAGAAGTTAAAATATCTTTTCTGACCGTTCTTCATTACAAAAGGCACTTCCCCATGAAAATACATTTCTGTGATTAATAACATTGGCATTTGTGTAACGACTAAATCTTCTCTACTAATGATATAATAATTTTTACTTATTATCGCTCCATCAGTATTAAAATTACCATTATCAGGAACTGCAAGTCCATACATGTAAATTTCATTCTCACCTTTAGAGTCAATTTCACAATATAGTTTAAAAGTTTTTAATGTTTTTTTATTCCTTTCTACAATTTTTTCCAATTCCATTCTTTCATCTTGTATATGTAATAGTTCTTCTTCTCTTTGCTCCAAACGATTCATTAAATTTGCATTTTCTAATCTAAGTGAGTCGATTCTCTTTTTTAAATCTTTGAAGTATTTAATTTCATTTTTGAAAGGTGGAAGATTGCTGCCACATACGTGTGAGTAGTGCATTATAAAATCCGAATAGTCATTATAATTATTTATTTCGGAAACTGCATTTTGAGCCACATTTAAAGGTTCCTTGTGAGGAATAAAAACAATTCCGACTTTACTCTCTGAAAAAATATATTCTAAACCTTTTCTGTTATCAATTGTTTGTTTTCTTTTTAATAAAACACTTAGCACCTTTCTATTTCCTTCATTCATTATATTGCTTTCAGGAATATTTTTTAAATTACCAAAATTAGGGCAAGCATCACTATTTTTCATCGGTGAAGAAGTGCTACATTTTAAAAGTAATACTAAGGATAATATAATGATTTTTTTCACAGTATTCAGTATGTTTAGCTATTATTAACATATGTCAACTATTAATTTGATTTTTTTTTCTAGGAATTTACCGGATCTTCTTTAATCCAAAAAATCTGATTAAATGTATTCGTTCTAAATTCAAGGATTAGAACATAAGGACTAATTGTCTGCAAACAATAAAAGGCTTACTTGCTGTGTAAGAAATTTTCATTGAACAATGATTATCTATCATAATAGAGGATTGCCTTCGTTTTCTGTTGAAATTAGATACAAAAAACCTTATTACCATCATTCAATATTACACATTGATAAGCTCTCGCGAAGGTTAACTTTGAGAGAGCATTTGGAAGAAAAAAGAATAGTGAAGGAAAACAAAAAATAGTCAATCCCAACAACATCGAGGATGTTTTTAAAAATCCCGATTTTTTACCCCTACCCAATACCTACCTTCCGATACATCAAAGACACTATCTATGATACTATCAAGGATACTATCAAAAATACTGTTTTCGCCTTTTTGAGTATGTTTGATAGAAGACCTGACAGTGTAATTGATAGTAACATAGATGCATCGTCAATAAGAATCATCCAGAAGCTAAAAACACGGATAACCTTAAAATCCCAAACCTTCTATCGGTGTCCATCGGTGGTAATCTTTGAAAGTTTTCTCTAACCTGCTAGCAATGTCATTAAGTTAAGAAAAACCAAGAAAAATTTAACCACGAAGGGCACGAAGAACGCGAAGAAAAGACAGGATTTCTTCATAAACCCCTTCGTGAACTTCGTGCTCTTCGTGGTGAAAAATTCTTATCTTAATGACATTGAACGTGCTAGCATCCGACACACTATTATTACCTAACAGGAAAAAGAGTGGAATTTATTTACAACAAATGATTTATTGAGTCGATTGGACATAATGGGGAATAATTGAAATGATAAGCCAGGAAATTGATTACTATGAGGACATGAAATACCAAGATTTTCTTTTGTCTTCTAGACGAAAAATAATTTGCCCTCATGAAAAAATCATGAAGTATATTGAAATCAAAGACGCGATGAATGTGGCTGATTTTGGAATGGGAAAAGGTTTTTTCATTCACCATTTGAAAAAGAAAATGGATAAAGATGCACATCTCTGGGGAATTGACTACCAACAAGAACTCTTGGACTTGGTGTTGAAGAGGAAAGTAGAAGAGAGTATCGCAAACTTCACTGTAGTTCATATTGATAAAACAGAACATCCGCTTTTACCAAATTGGATTCCTTTGCCAGATGTAATATTTACAGCGATGTGTCTTTCTACTTTTCCTGATCCTGGATTTGCAATGGATGGACTCATTCGTTCTATGAAGCCAGAAGGTAGACTTTTTGTGATTGATTGGGCTAAGGTCGAGTTTCCGGAAGGTCCTGCTATTAAAGATAAAATTTCTTTCGACAAAATGAAATATCTAGCAGAGTATCATAAACTCAAAGTTGTAAATGCATTTACAGTCAATGAGTTTGTATATGGAATGGAAATTGTTGCAGGTCCTGAATTTAAAACACAGTTTTATGATTATAGGGAGTAGACATGAAAGAAAATAGAATCCTCGAATTATTAAATCAGAAAGATTGCACCATTGCGATTATTGGAGCGACTAACGACTCTAGCAAATATGGCAATATCATTTATAAAGATTTAAAAAGAAAAAATAGAAAGGTTTACGGCATTAATCCCCGCGCGACAACGATTGATGGGGATAAGGCGTATCATGCGCTAGGTGATCTTGGTTTTATTCCTGATATCATTGATATGGTTGTTCCTCCTAAGATTGGACTACAAACTATCAAAGAAGCAGTGGCTAATGGCTACGATAATTTCTGGTTACAACCAGGTGCGGAAAGTGATGAAATCATTCAATACTTAGAAGACAATAAAAAAAACTACCTGGCTCATGCTTGCGTTATGGTAGAGTGCAGGTAGAGGCAAATTATGAGTAACTTCACTGAGTCCATATTAAATGAACTTGAGAACAAAGAAAACGGTTCCTTTCAAATCAAGAACGAAAACAATCATGCAGTTCTTGCTGTGTTTAAGCCCGGAAAGAATGGTAGACATGTCACCAGACAGGATGTATTTCAAAGGTTAAAGCTTTTTAATATTGATGGGTATGATAGAGCACAGGTAGAAGTTATTGTTGCCAATGCGGATGGAAGAGACCATCAGATTGCCGTTTGGACTGGTGGAAATCCAGTTGATTCTAAATTAGAATTAGAAGTTACTCCTGATAAGATGCAGGCATATATCATTGTTTATCCGGCGCTTCATGGAGGAAAGACTTTACGAAAAGAAGAAGTCGTTGAATCCTTGCGGACAAACGGTGTTATCTTCGGACTCAAAGAAGAAGTAATCGCTCACTTGCTTGACAATCAAAAGTTTTTCATGAAGACTCTTGTTGCAGAAGGAATTGCTCCAACTCCAAGTCTAAACGGATATATAAAAGTTTTATTTGAGCCTCATAATAAACCAAATCTTCATGAAGATGCTCATGGAAGAGTTGATTTCAAAGATATTCAAGTCATTAAGAATACAAAGCAAGGGGATGTCTTAGCAGAGAAAATGGATCCAAAGATTGGAACTGCGGGTAAGAATATTTTTAGCGAAGAGGTATTACTTGAAAAACCCTTAGAGGGAGAATGGAAAGTAGGGGCTAATTGCAAGTTGTCGGATGATTCTAAGAAGCTATTAGCGTTAATACCGGGAAGACCTATTCTTGAAAGAGATGGAACGATTCGTGTGGATGAAGTTTGCTATTTAGAGAACGTAGATTATTCTACGGGTAATGTTGATTTTCCGGGAACGATCATTGTAGATGGAACGGTAGCGGATAATTTTACTCTCCGCACAAAAGGCTCTCTCATGATTAAGAAAAGTGTTGGTAGAGTATTTTTATATGCCGAGAGAGACATTGTATTATCCGGAGGGGTTATGGGACGAAACGGTGGAGTCATAGAATCCAAGGCAGACGTATATGCAAGGTTTGTAGAGCAGGGAAATATTAGAGCCGGTAAAAGCATATTCATCGAAGAAGCATCTCTTCACTCTGAACTTGTAGCAGGGGATTCGATTACAATTAAAGGGGGAAGAGGAGAATTGATCGGAGGAGAAGCCATTGCCGGGAAAATGATTTCTGTCAGTAAACTAGGCGCGGTAGTGGAAACGAGAACAGAGTTAATTGTTGGTTTGCCTCCCGAAATTTTAGATGAATTAAGAAAGATGAAAGAAGAAATTGCTTCTCACGCGGATGTTCTAAAAAAAGTAAAGCAAAGCATGGCAAGACTCATTGATCCTAAAAAAGAAAACACTCCAGACGAGAAGCAAATGCTCCTTAAACTCTATGAGGTAGAAAAAAAATATATAGACCTACTTGCCAATACAAAGACTCAATATGAAACGTTAGTCGTAAGTTATGAGCCTGAAGCCTCTGCCTATGTAGAGATTGAGAAAAATTTATTTCCAAAAGTAAGCGTCAATTTAGGAAAAGGAAAAATCTATAACTCTGAGCTAAAAAATTATAATGGTCACTGTTTTATCTATAATAACGATGAGGGAATTCCTTCTAGAACATCTCTACCACCTAAAAAGAAGGATAATAAGGAGTAACTGTTGAAGGACTCAAAGGGAAATATCTAAACTATGAAGCTATCCATTTCACTCTTTTCCATTCTATTCTTTCAGTCGTGCATTTCTTTCTTTCTGGATGCACTATCCCCTGAAAAATCCAAATACAGTTTCGGTTTTATGGATAGGACTGGAAAAGTCTTGATATTGCAAGAATACGAAGGGGCAGATAGATTTAGTCATGGACTTGCGCCCGTAAAAAAAAATGGACTTTGGGGATACATTGATACTAAGGGGATAGTTGTAATTCCATTCCAATTCCAATCCGCAAAGCCTTTTTCCGACAATCTAGAATTAGCCCCAGTTGAAAAATTCGATGCAGGTGAGAAGGCATGGGGTTATATTGATCTAAAGGGTAATTGGATTATACCCCCGTCTTATTATAATGCGACTCCCTTTTATGATGGAGTAGCGGAGGTAGCCACAGAAAAATTTAAATACAAATCTGTTTCCAAAAGATACGATAAATACTTTCTTACCAAAGATAAAAAATATATTTATCATAATGGCTTGTATTCGTATGGTTCAGGTCCGGGAAGATTTTCAGAAGGATTAATGCCTTCTTGTAAAGATGGGAAATGGGGATTTAAAGACAGTAGTAATAAATGGATCATTGAGCCTAAGTATACAATTGTAGGAAATTTTGAAAATGGACTTGCCCGTGTGCAGCTAACAAAGCCTAACCCCTATAATGATTGTGAATGGATTTCAGAAGAAGAGCCGAGTGGACTTTGGGGTTATATAGATAAATCAGGAAAAGAAGTTATACCATTAAAATTTAAAGCGGCAAGTAACTTTAGCAAAGAGGGATTGGCACTTGTAGATGATATGTTTGCAGCAAGGACATTTCAACGAGGGACTGTCTTTTCACGTTATTTCATTAACCGAGATGGAAACAAAGCATTTGATTTAAGTTTCCAAAAAGCAGAACCTTTCTCTGATTTTGGATATACGATAGTAGGTCAGGATGAAAAAAATACTTTAAACATCGAACCAAATAAAACTGCTTTTATAGATAAGTCAGGTAAGAAAAAAGAATTTATCCTAGGAAGTGGAGAAGAAATTTTCAATCTACGAATGGGAACAAACGAGATGTTTCGAGTTACCATACAAATTAAGCCTGATCCAAACAAATACGAGCATAAATATGTTAGCCGCTACTATTCTTCCAAAGATTTAACTCAGAGTATTTCGCAAGACTTCCCTCCTTGCTTTGGTTCCTTTGCATCTCCTCCGAACTGTATGTCTGATAACTTCTATGAAGGTCTTGCATGGATTGCAAAAGAAGCACCCGATAGTAATAAATGATATTTTAGTTTTGACTAAAAAGCGTGTAGAAAAGGAAATATACAAACTGTGGAAAAACTTAGATACGAAGTAATCATCTCCGGCACCGATTTTGGAAAGCGAAAGACTGATGTAATTCCAGGGCTTTATCGTGACACTGACGGCAAGTTATACTTAGACGCTTTAGAGCTAGAAAATCTAAGCCAACAAGCTAGAAACCTAAACTTGCTCATTGACTCTGCTAGATCTATCATGGCGGAAATTAGTTTAGATGCACTTCTTGATTTAATTATCCAAAATGTGAAAAGCGTCATGAATGCAGATAGAGCTACTTTGTTTTTAGTTGATAGAGAAAAACGAGAACTCTTCTCAAGAGTAGCGATTGGTAGCAAAGAAGAAATACGAATTGCATTTGGGGCAGGTATTGCAGGCTTTGTTGCACAATCAAGGGAAACAGTGAATATCCGCGATGCTTATTCCGATGCAAGATTTAATTCAGACAACGATCAAAAAAGCGGTTATAGAACAAAGTCAATTCTTTGTATGCCAGTATATAATTCTCAGCAGGAGATAATAGGCGTTATTCAGGTGTTGAATAAAGTGTATACAGACCATTTTACTGAAAAGGATGAAAAGCTACTAAGTGCCTACGCATCCTTAGCCGGTATTTCTCTTGCCAATGCGCAAGCCTATGATGAATTACAAAAAGAGAGAAATACTCTCGAAGCAAGAGTTAAAGAAAGAACAAAAGATTTGGCACGTGCTTTAGAAAAATCAGATAGTCTTCTTTTAAATATTCTTCCTTCGGAAGTAGCAGAGGAACTAAAAGAAAAAGGAGAAGTGACTCCTGTGCATTTTGACAATGTTACAATCATGTTCACTGACTTCAAAGATTTTACTCATATAGCAGAAGGAATGTCACCTTCTCAACTCATCCGCGAGTTAGATGGATATTTTACTCAATTTGATAAGACAATAGATCGTTATCACCTAGAAAAACTAAAAACAATAGGTGATAGTTATATGTGCGCTGGCGGTATACCACGAATAGGCGACACACATCCGATTGAGGCTTGCCTTGCTGCCTTAGAAATTCAATCCTTCATGGATCAAATGAAAAAAGTAAAAGAAAAAATGAATGAGCCTATCTGGGAGTTACGACTTGGTATCCACACAGGCTCTGTTATGGCTGGAGTTGTAGGCGAAAGAAAATTTGCTTATGATGTTTGGGGGGATACTGTAAACATAGCCAGTAGAATGGAATTTTCGGGAACACCCGGCAAGATTAATATTTCGAATGCAACCTATGAACTAGTGAAAGATTTTTTTGATTGTGAGTATCGCGGGGAAGTGGATGCAAAGAACAAAGGCAAAGTCAAAATGTATTTTGTGAATCGAATCAAGTCAGAATACTCTCTCGATTACGATGGCTTTGTTCCCAATCAGAAATTATTAAACCATCTAGAAAATCAAAGAAACAAAGACTAAGTTTATTCTTTTGTTGTAATTTGAATTTGGCGATAGAAATATCATAGAGGTAGACGATGGGCAAAGAAAAAAAGAATAAACCTTTCTCGGAAGACTATGAGAAAATATACAACGCAATTATAGACGATATGACAGAAGAGTTAGAGTCTTTAAACGATGATGAACAAAATCGTGACAAAGACAAAGAACTATTAAAATTTCCAATTGGGGGAGACATTACTCATCACACTCAATCGTATTTAAAAGAGTTACTTAAGCTACAGATTCAACTTGTTAAACTCCAAGACTGGGTAAAGGAAACAGGTTATAAATTAGTAATTCTATTTGAAGGAAGAGATGCAGCAGGAAAGGGGGGAGTCATCAAGCGGATAACGCAAAAATTAAACCCGCGTATTTATAAAGTAGTAGCTCTCACAGCTCCATCCGAAAGAGAAAGAACTCAATGGTATTTTCAGCGGTATATAACTCATTTGCCGGCGGCGGGTGAGATTGTAATGTTTGATAGAAGTTGGTATAATAGAGCTGGTGTAGAAAAAGTAATGGGCTTTTGCACAGAGAAAGAATACCAGGAATTTTTAAGCACAGTTCCTGAATTTGAAAGAATGATTTGTCAATCAGGAATTCATTTAATCAAGTATTGGTTTTCGATTTCAGATAAAGAGCAGGAGTTTCGGTTCAATTGTAGAATTCATGATCCTTTAAAGCAATGGAAATTAAGTCCAATGGATTTGCAATCTAGGATTCGTTGGGAAGATTATACAAAAGCAAAAGAAGTCATGCTCGAAAGAACCCATATTCCAGAAGCTCCCTGGCATATCGTTCCCGCGATTGATAAAAAATTGGCTCGTTTAAATTGTATCTCTCATCTACTTTCTGAAGTTCCGTATAAAGAAATTAAAACAAAACCAATCACACTTCCGCAAAGAAAACGAAATGAGCATTACAGGCGTAATCCTACACCGAAAGATTTAATCATTCCACAGGTGTATCTGTAAGAATTTCTTTCTCGTATCGTAGAAATACTTCGTTGTCTATTTTTTCGCAGTGAGTTAAATTCCATTTATCCTCTGCGAAGTTAGGAAACTCGAATTCACCATCTACGATAGAGGGAAGATTTTTTTTGCCGATAAGAAATGGAACTATTGTGAGATTGATTACATCAATAAGTCCTGCTTTTTGGAAGCTATAATTTAAAGTAGGACCGCCTTCTAATAATACTCGGTTCAGATTTCTATTTTTTAAAATGGAAAGGATTTCTTTCGGTTCAATTGTGTTTCCTTCTAAGACTAGAATTTCTGCAACGCCAGATAATTCTGCTTTGACTGAAAATTCATTTTCTTTGAGGCAAATCACAAGTGGTCGAACGTCTGGATTGGAAAACACTTTTCTATTTTTAGAAACAATTCCCTTTCGTAGCAAAATTACGGGTAACGGGTTTTTGCCTTCTACATATCTGAGTTTAATTACGGGATCATCATTGATAAGTGAATTCTTTCCAAGAATAAGAGCATCTGCTTGGCTTCGAATTCTGTCCATTTGTCTTTTGTCTTGCCTTGAGGAAAGACCATACCATTTCCCGTCCGGTCTTGCTACTTTACCGTCGAGGGTCATAGCCATGTTAATCGCTAATTGAAATTTCATTTGGTTTAAGAAATCCTCGATTTCTTCTTATCCATCTCTCTTTGGAAGATTACAAGAACCGAGCCTGCGCAGTTCCCACAATTTGTAGATGCTCTGGTTGTATCGATTAGCTTTTCCATTGTATCGCATCCATTTTCTATTGCTGTCACTAGCTCGGACTCTGTGACTGACTTGCAAAGACAAACTTTTTTAGGACGCATCATTGCATAAAGACTGGAAAGATCTATTTCTTCTGACATGAAGGACTCCTTGTATATTAGATAGGACACCAATATAAAATTTAGTAAATTTCTTTCCAAGCTCAGGTGTGATTGTAATGTAGCAAAAAAGAAACATCAAATACAGTAAATACTTCTTGCTATTTGGCAAGTAAATTTATGCGATACAGAAAGGTATTCTTAGTTTAAAAAATGAGGTCAGAATGGAAGTAAAAGAAAGGGTTTCCTTCAAGGAACTTTTCGGGTGGTGTATGTTTGATTTTGCAAACTCCTCCTACACAACGGTAATTATTAGTGTAATCTATTGCGATGTATTCAGTCGTCTTGTCGTTCCAGCAGGGACTAATCCTGATAATCCTTATCAGGAAGGAAATCTACTTTGGGGTATTGCTCTTTTTATTTCTTATATGCTAGTGGTAGTTACAGGACCTATTCTTGGGGCAATCACAGATTTTTCCGCTCGTAAGAAAAAATTCTTATTAGGAAGTTTTCTAGGATGTATCAGTGCAACGGCACTTCTCTGGTTTGTTTCTGAGCCAGGCTTTGGTTCTATCGGTCTTGCATTCTTCTTAATCGTTGCATCTAATTTCTTTTTTGCTTCAGGAGAAAATATTGCTTCTAGCTTTCTTCCCTTTCTTGGACCAAAAGATGATTTAGGAAAGATTTCCGGTTATGCTTGGGGGATTGGATATTTTGGTGGTGTAGCAAGTGTCGCAATTGTGTCTGGATTGGGTGAGATCACAACAGAAAATTTCCAAGCTCTACGGATGGTTGGACCTTATACCGCAGCTTTCTTTTTAATAGCAGGACTTCCTACTTTTTTATTCTTAAAAGAATACGGTGCAGCCGTTAAAAAGCCACCAGGAAAATCCTATGTTCGAATCGGATTTGATACTGTGGTTAGAACGTTAAGAGATATTGCAAAATTTAAAGATATGCAGATTTATCTACTCTCTCTTTTCTTTTCGATGGCAGCCCTTGGCGTAGTAATTAGCTTTGCTTTCATCTATGGAGCACAAGAAATTCATATCGAAAATAAACACCGCCAAGCCATGTTCATCTTGATTCAAATTTCAGCAGCATTAGGAGCAGTAGCATTTGGATTCTTACAAGACAGGATGGGTGCAAAGAAAACGTTTAACGTTACTCTTGTCATTTGGATTATTTGTCTAATGGCGATTCACCAGGTTGTCAATATTACAAGTTTACTGAATTCAACTTTGTCTGTAGGAATTTCGGTTCAGTGGATGTTTGTGATTATTACTTCTCTTGCAGGAATGGGGCTTGGGTCTACTCAGAGTTCTAGTCGTGCCATTGTGGGAATGTTTGCTCCTGAATCTAAAACGGGGGAGTTTTTCGGATTATGGGGATTATCCGGTAAACTCGCAGCAGCACTTGGAATATTCTCTGTCTCTCTTCTTCAGACAATGTTTAGCCTTCGAAATTCTTTTATTGCCATTGCAGTCTTCTTTATTATTTCTTTAGGAATAAACTTTTTTGTCGATGAAGAAAGAGGAATCGCCACAGCGAGAAACTATAAGGATTAAGAATGCTATTAACCGAAGATGAAGTAGAACTCTATCAGAACCAACGAAATTTGGCGCTGTCTACAATTGATGATTTGACTGATTTAAAAATATCCCTTTTAGAATCAGGAATGCCAGTCCCTCAATTTGTAAATAATTCTATCGGTTATTTAAAGAAGAAGTACCTGATCCAGGATCATACGATTGGTCAGGTACTTAGGACTCATGCAGGTGGACCTGCAAGCACTGGTTCTGGGTTTTAGAAATTAATCTCTGTCATCTTTCTGATGATGGTTCTTTGGTTTAATTCTATCGCTTTTACTTTTTTCTCAATCTCTCTATTCAACACCTTCAATACAACTCTATATGTATCAAATATATGCTTTTGACTTGCAAAAGGCAAAAGCTCATTTGGGTCATTGAGTCTGTTGTTCATGGAAGCAAGATTTGTCATATCGGGAGAATCATTCACCCAGGGTAAATCTTTTGCTTTGTATGATGAATCGCGCGGCTTACTTGGAGTTTCTTTTACTTGCGGTGTTGTTTCTGGTTTTACATCCTTTGCTTCTGGCTTAGCTTTGTTATCCGCTGTAGGAGTAGGAGCAAGCTTTGGTGCTTCTAAGGCAGGAAGATTTTTATCATGTCCGGAATAATACTCAATCACTATATCGTTATTAGTATCAGGGGCAACGTTATCGTCTGTAATATTTTCCTCTTGGATTTTCTTACTGCCATTTTCTTTTTCTCCCTCTCTTTTTACAGGCTCAGTGGTATAGGGTGTTGGATTGATAATACGACGAACTTCTTTTACATAAGTTGTCCCTGTGTAATTAACTTTTGAGAATTGAAAGATAACTTTAGAGAGAGACTTTCCATCTTCACTCAAATAGACAAATGCTTTTGTGTCGTAGATATGTCGATTCGGATAATCCTCGTAAGTTACACCTTGCCCTAAGTCCAATTTTAAATACGGTTTGTTGTCTTTGTCTTTGAAAAAGAGTTCATTTTTATTGATGATGGATTCATCTATTGGTTCATGTTGAATGTATCTATACCCATTCTTCAAATAATTCTGATCAGCAAGTGTTTTGATTCGGGTTACGTTTAGCGCAATTGAATTGTGAAGTCGATCTAAGATTCGATCTGCAAATCCATGTGTCCGAATCGCGTCTATATATTTTAATTCGTCGATTTCAGATTGCTTGGGTGTGGTAGGTTCCGCAAATATTCCAAGAGCGGATACTAATAGTATGGCGATAAAAAATTTCATTTCATTCTCCTTTATGTATTATCGTTTTTCAGAGAGGCAAAATTAATAAAACTCACCAAGATATTTCTTTTCAAGTGTTTTAAAATCTTCTGCTTCGACTACTTTGGAAGATTCTAGCTTTCCTTTAGTCAAAATTTGAAAGATCATCTTAGAGCCAACTTCTTTAGAGACTACACTTACTTCTTCCAATTTGCCTTTATTATCTTTGAAAATCTTACCCGGTAGAGAGCGAAGAACTACAAACTTTTCAATATGCTCTTTATTTACGAGTTCTATGTTCAAGCGTTTTCCAAAATTCAGATAAGTAAGAGTCAATGAATCACTGTCTTTTTGGAAATTCTTTACATAGATTCCATCTTTATCGAATTCATTGAGTCCAATTAAATTATTATCCGTCCAGTATTCGATTAAGTTAAATACGAGTGCATCAGAGAATAATACGACATAGACAGGAAATATAAAATAAACATAAGCAACTACAGTTCTGAGTGTTTTTCCAAAGAAACCTTCGCCGCCTAACGTTTCATTGAATGCATATGCCTTTCGGGTCAATGCAAATTTACCGAAACAATTTGCAGTGGATGTGAATGTAAAAAGAGTGATGAGTAATAATAACGTTAGCCGTTTAATGTTCTTGGTCATGATTGTATTCCTTGTTGTAGTATCGAAAAAAGTTGGCACTTTAAATGATGTCACCCAGATTGTCATTCCCAGAATCTCTGTCCCCGAAATCGCTCAATGCTGCATAATTAAGAATTTTTCACCACGAAGGAAACGAAGATCACGAAGGAGTTTATTATAAAACTCTATCTTTTCTTCGCGTTCTTCGTGCCCTTCGTGGTTACTCTCTTCTTGGTTTTCCGACAGCATTGGACATCGCTTGGAGGCAGTGTGTGATTCAAAAAGCTAACTCACCATGACATCATTTATAAAGCTAAAAAATTTATTAGTAAATTTCGCCAGCGTATTTTTGTTCTAGTTGTTTGTAATCTTTTACTTCGATTACTTTGGATGATTCTAACTTGCCTTTTGTTGCCATACGTAAAATCATTTTAGAACCAATGTTTTTAGAATCGACTGTAATCTCTTCTAGCTTATCATCTGTTTCTTTAAAGAATTTTCCTGGCTCAGATCTAAGAACCACAAACTGATCTGATTTTCCGTTTTTGGAAACATCGATTACAAGTTTTTGTCCAAAGTTTAGGTAGGTTAGTTTTAATGACTCTCCTTCTTTTTGGAAACTCTTTACATATTTGCCTTCTTTATTGTATTCGTTTAGTCCGAGTGGATTTGAATCTGTCCAGAATTCAATCAAGTTCAAGATAACTACGTCAATAAACCAAACGATACCTGCAATGATTGGAATAAAGAAATAAACATACATAAGAATTGTTTTAACAATCTTACCTGCCCAATCATTTCCCATAAGCCCTTCATTTAATCCATAGACTTTTCTAGTTAACGCAAATTTTCCAAAGCAATTTGCAAACGAAGTCAAGCTCACTCCTACAATTAAAAGTAATAGAGTAAGTTTTTTAAACAATTTATTCATATCGAAATCTCCTATATTATGTTACAGTTGGATAAATTCCCTATTCAGACAAGAAAAAAACTTTTTTAGGAAAAGAGAAAAACTATTTTGCCACAGAGGCACAGAGAAATTTCTAGAGAGTCTTATTCAAAAAAAATTGCTTATTTTCGTTATTCAGGTTAACAATATTCAGTTACAGCTTGCTTATTTGCTCCAACTCTTTTTGGCTTTCCTTTATATGATGCACATGAATAAAATTGGCACAATTCCATAACCCTCTGTGACTACTCTGCGCCTCTGTGGCAAAACATTCTGATTAGATACAAATACATTGCACTTTTTTCCTTGACTGTAAATTTTCAGTGAAACAAGTAGTAAGGCATGAACTCAAAAAAAATTGACATCAAAGATTTTCTTCTCGGATTTTTAACTTGCCTTTGCCTATTGCTACTCACTAGCATATCAGGCTGTGGACGAACACTCTCAAGACTCGGACTGGGAGATCAAAAACTCAATTTACCGAAAGATTTTAAATCCATGGTGAGCGTTAGCTTACACAAAGACTCAACAGGTGACACGGTCAAAGATTTAACCTACGAAACCTTAGAGGGAAAATTTAGATCCGTCGAATACAGAGATAAAATCTGGCACTTAGAAGGTGGAATTGTCTGGGAACAGGATAAGTAATAGTAGCCGATGCTGGAGAATCGCAACTGCGTCGGGAGTAGCTAATCTATGTTATTCACAAGTGTAGAATTTTTTATTTTCTTTGGGCTAGTCTTTTTTTATCAATGGTATGTGCATCCGTTGTTTACCAAAAAAGACGGAGACGAAGCTAGCACTTCCCTTCATGTATTCTTACTCATAGCTAGTTATTATTTTTATATGAGTTGGGACTATCGTTTCGGTGCCCTGATTCTAATTTCTACACTCATAGATTATTTTCTAGCAATCGAAATTGGTAAGTCAGAAGACCAAAAGAAAAGAAAGTTTTTTCTAATACTCAGTCTTTTTTTAAACCTAGGTTGTATCTTAGGATTTTTTAAATATTACAATTTTCTCGCTCACTCTTTTAATACGGCAGGGGAAACTCTCGGTTATTCTCCCTTCGTTCCTATTTTAAATATTATCCTTCCCGTAGGCATTTCTTTTTTTACGTTTCAGTCTTTGAGTTATACGATTGATGTATATCGAAGAGTAATTCCAGTAGAGAAGAGTCTAATTAAATTTGCACTCTTCGTTTCTTTTTTCCCGCAACTAGTAGCGGGACCGATTGTAACGGCTAAGACATTTATGCCGCAATTATTCAAGAAAGTAAAATTAGAAGATGTAAATTTCAAAAAAGCAATTCGGTATTTTCTCATGGGTTATTTTAAGAAAGTAATCATCTCGGATAATATTTCGCCTATTGTAGATGTTATCTTTAAAAATCCAGAGAGTTATGGAACCTCTGCTCTATGGCTTGCCAATGCACTGTTCGCCGTTCAGCTTTATGGAGATTTTAGCGGATACACTGATATGGCATATGCTTCTGGACTTCTACTGGGATACGAACTACCGGAAAACTTTCATTTGCCGTTCAAGGCAACTAGCGTGACTGACTTCTGGCGAAGATGGCATATCTCTCTTTCTACCTGGCTTAGAGATTATATTTATTTTTCCCTCGGTGGAAGTAAAAAAGGCTACGTGCGTCACAAATACAATTTATTTATGACGATGTTTCTTGGCGGTATCTGGCATGGAGCGAACTGGACTTTTTTCTTGTGGGGAACTTTCATGGGATTCTTCCTAGCAGTAGAAAGTGTATTCAGTGATTTAAAAGAAAAGTATTTTAAAGAAACCTTTTTGAAATACAATGTAATCGTAAATATATTCGGTTTTATTTACGGAATTGGAGCGGTTACACTTGCTTGTGCGCTCTTTCGCGGCGAGAGCATTGAAAAATCTCTGCTGATGATAAAGAATATGCTTACCTATGTAGCAGGAAGTCCAAGACCTTATATGATAAAGACGGGGGCTACGATGTTTGCAATCATTTTCATAGGTCACTACTTTGGACATTGGATATATGAAAATAAAAAAGATTATAAAATTCCTTATTGGCTTGAAGTTGCAAGTTATCCAATTATTATTTTAGGAATAGCTTATTTCACAAATGATAACGAAGCTCCATTCGTTTACTTTCAGTTCTAGTTCTATCTCGTCTAACGTATCGGTTGTGGCAAACCAGTAGTATTCGGCGTAAGACTTGTGCCGCCTGTGGTGCCAGTTGGACTTGTTGGATTTTGAGGAGTATCCGCAGGTTTAAATTTAGACGGTGGATCTTCTCCAATGAAGGTTAATTTTGTTTTCTCTACACGCTCATATAATTTATCCTGAATGTTTCTAAACACAAAAGAACATTTCTCTGGATTAGAATAATCTTCTTTATAAATAAACATTGTGTCAAGAAACCAAGCAAATTCTCCGCGATTGACGAGAGGATTTTGAGATTTGGTAGTTCCTTTTATTTTTTTATCGAAAATACTTGTATCGTCGGGGGAAGTTGATTTTGCTTCACTAAGGGATTTTTTGAACTCATCGCTTTTCTGTTTTGCTTTCTCGGAGTCGCTAGCTCCTTCTTTTTCAAAATCTCTTTGCTTCCTATTCCAATCGTCTTCCATTGCGATTTTTTTTAAGAGTGGGAGAATAATTCCATCTCTTTTTTTGAGTGCTTCTCGCTGACAGGATTTTCGCTCTTCTAAAATTGTTAGCTCGTCTTTGGTAAGAGGCACTTCCACAACAGCCTGAAAAAAATTACGCGAAATGAAACCGGTGTAATCTGTGTTCTGTAGCGGCTTAGAACGATAATTCGGATCAGCCGGTTTGCACAAAGAAAATAAAAAGAAAAGAAAAAATACAAGTTTCATATTCTTGCATCATCAAATTTGTTTTGAGTAGGTCAAGTTTTAAATCAGAGCAGTTAAATTCGCACCTCATTGCAGTTCATCTTGCAGTTTATGTTGCAGTCCAAATATACTTACAAATTTTTGTGGGTAAAGATAAACTGCAAGATGAACCGCAACATGGACTGCAAGTTGGTGTATCGGTTGTAAGAATTTAACACGCTTACGCTAAAGCGCACAAAGTAAAAAGCCACAAAGGGCACTAAGGACTTAGTGTTGGAAAAAGAAACTTTGTGAGCCTTGTGAAATCCTTTGTGTTCTTAGTTTTAAAAAAAGTGGAATAAAAGATTCGGAGACAAGTTTCGGAAGTCATGGAGCGATAATTCTTTTAGTTTACAAAATAGTGTTATCCGATTACAATTGAAAATTATGGAAACTACAATGTCTTTAAAACAAATATCTAAACAGGCACTTTCTTTAAATGGAATACAAAGAGCAAAGCTCGCAGAGATGTTAGTCATTAGCCTTGATGTAAAAACATTATCTTCTATTGATAAATCTTGGATACAAATTGCATCAGATAGAAGAGAGGAGTTGACTTCTGGGAAAATAAAGAGTATAGAAGGAAAGAAAGCTCTCGCTCAAGCTAGAAAGCGATTAAAATAATGAGATTTGAATTTCATCCTGAAGCTTTACAAGAATATGAGGAGGCAATAGATTATCATTTACAAATAAACAAAAAGCTTGCGAATCTATTTGTTAGCGAAGTAGAGAAAAAAATAAAACTAATTTTAGAAAGACCCAAATCATATCCAATTCTTAGAAAAGACGTTAGGCGATGTCTATTGAATATTTTTCCGTATTGAATTCTCTATTCATTGGAAGAACATAATCCTGATTCAACAATCTTAATTTTAGCAGTAATGCATTGTAGTAGAAAACCAAGTTACTGGAAAAGTAGAACGAAAAAATGAAAAAAATATTCTCAAGAAATAAATCAATTGCGCTCTTGCTATTTTTGTTTGGGTATAATAATTTATTTGCGGTTAGTGTGATGACAAGTGCTACCTGTCAAGCACAACAAAGATTGACTCGAGAAATAGAAACTGCTCGTGAACTAGACATTTGTAAGAATAGAACTAGAACATTTGAAGAGCGGCTAAAGGATAAACATGCTTTCTTATATTTAAAAATGCCGGAGTTAGGCGATGAGTATTTAGATTACGATATTGACTATAGCCCTGAAGGTAAATCAAGAAAAGAGCGAGCCTTACCAATTTATATTGAACTAACCGGCGGGGCAGTGCTATTAAACCCTCCGAAAGAAGATAGAGAAAAATATCAGGTAAGTTCTGAAATAAAGGAAAGAATAATTTCAGAGAATTCTAGCATCACAAGAAGAAATTGCACCTTTATGGCAATAGGGTCTGAGTATTTATTTCCAATTCCAGCGAGAGAGGGAATACTCAGTGTTAAACTCTATTTCGATTATACGAATGATGAGGCGAGATACTCGTATTTGAAGAAAAATCCATTTTATAAAAATAGAATTCCGGAGAAATACTTTGATCAATTTGTTCACAGAGGCTTACAGACCCCCGTTAATTTTGAATCTGGTAAAATTTATCAGTTAGAAATACTTATTGACCCGAACTCATCAATTCCTCGCGGATCTTATAACGCAACTGCCCATTCTCCTTTTGAATGGAAACAGGAAACAGTCCCCGGCTTCACAATCACCCTCAAAGAACTACCGCCTAATACCAAGTTTGCGTTCGATGGGAAGGATGATGTTGGGAAAACTTATGAGCAAGTGAAAAAGGAATTTATTTTGTATGATAAGAGTGCAGAGGAAAAATAGGTTTAGCCTGAGCTTGAAAATAGAAAAAGATTTTAACACGCTTACGCTAAAGCACACAAAGTAAAAATCCACAAAGGGCACTAAGAGCTTGGTGTAAGAAAAAGAAACTTTGTGAGCCTTGTGAAATCCTTTGTGTTCTTAGTGGTATAAAAAGTGGAATAAGATATTCGGGTAATTTTGTATTAGCTGCTAAATGGAAAATCTTTTACTCCAATAACAATCTCTTTTTATTCTCATCGAATTGTTCTTTGGATTTATTTCGGATGGTTTTAAATGCATCGCCAGCGCTTTCGGATAATACAGAGCCTATCATGGCACCTACAGGACCACCGACTGTCATGCCTGCATAGACACTGGCTAACCATACTTTGTCGATACTCAGTGGAACGTAACTTGATTTAGAATAGACGAGTGGAATTTTTATACCTGCTCCGGCGATGCGTGTGGATACTGCTAAGTTGACTCGAATGTCTTCTGTTGGATTTTCTAAGCCAATATCAGCTGTTCCTTTTGTATTAAATACAAAGCCTTGCATATCTAAGTTTTTTACTTTGAATCTTTGGTTCTTTAGAGCGAAGTCAATGTCGATCGAATTAAACTTGGAAATGTTTGAGTTTAATTTGTCGTCTGTTGGAATGATTTTATTTAAGAATCGAATTGGGTAAAGAATATCAGCTTGTTCGAGTAGCACTCCTTCTTTCATTTGACTGTAACCGCTAAGGGTTAGATTTTTTAGGAAGTCTTTTTCGCCGTATTTATTGTCTGTTTGGAGTTTTACGTAGGTAGATAGAGTTCCTTCGGCAAATTTCTTTTTTAGGATTTGCTTTGTTATTTTTTCTAAGTTTACTCCTTCGATTTCTAGATAGGCACTTGTCGAGACTCCATCTCTTAAATCTGCTTCCCCGGATAATAGCAAATTGCCTTCTGCTAGCTTTCTAAGCCCTAGATTGTAATTGAGAGAAGTATTCTTTAAAATTGTATTTGCATAGAAATTATATACGTCAATATTTTCATAGCTGATATGATTTGCTGTATACTTTAAGTCAATGAATGCTTCTAGGTTCTTTTGCTCGGATTGTTTTTGTTCTGATTTTGGCTGTTCGGTTTTAGTTTCTGGATTGGAAAGAGAATTTACTAATTCTAAAATCGGCGTGATGTGAACAAACGAAGAGTTTGCGCTTGCACGAATATTAGGACGATAAGTAAAATCCAAATCAGAATCAAGCTTTAAATCGAGTAGAGTCGGAAGAGTTAATCGTAAATCTTTCGTTTTTACTTTTTTAGAAAGTAGGGGATAGTCTATATTACCTGCTAAACTAATCGGAGCAATTCGTTTTAAAAGGTTTTCTTTTGTTTTATACAAAATTGAATTTATTTTTAAATCTAGATTGTTTACTAAAAGCATTTGCTCTTTTTCTTTTTTTGTTTTGGCTTTTAGATTTAGATTTGAACCTACCACGCTTAGCGAAGGAATACTCTTTAGATAATGAGCGTATTCTTGCAATGGCAGGTTACTTAGAATTAGCTCCGCATCGAAGAATAAAGATTCTAAGTCTAGCTTATCTGGAGAAATCCCTGCATTGCCTGTGAGGATAATATTCGTTTTCCCATAATCTACATTGAGCGAAATTGTAGCTTCTTGAAAAGATTCGTAGCTTAGTTTGATTTCTTTAGCAATTGGTTCATGGAGAATTTCTCTAGAGAAAGTTTTTACTTTTACTTCTACATTTTCTAGTAGAATCTGTTTTACTCTTAGGCGTGTATTTAATAAATCAATGATTTCTTTTGGATCAGTTTCTGTTTCTTCTTTTACTTCCTCTTTTGTTTTGGGAAATGAATTGAGCAAAGCAGCTATATCGATATACCCATTTTTAAAAGAGAGATCGTCTACTTGTAATTTGCCGCCAGCAAATAAGGGAAGAAAAAATACAGCTAGATTTGCTTCTTGTAATTTTAAAATTTGTATTTCTTCTTTTTTTGTTTTTAGCTCTACTTCCTGTAGACCAAGTCGTAAATCTGGATAAACAGAAAGGTTTAATTGATTTAAGCTTAATTTATAATCAGAATAGTTTTCTACATTCTGCGTTATTAAGTCTTTGTAAAAATTCTTATCAAACAAAAGAGGAACATAGAGAACGAGTGGTAACGCAAGAAACAAAAGAAATAAGATTGCAAAGAATTTTAATAGTTTTTTAATAAACTTCATTGTTGTTAGTACCTAGTGGAAGGCTTGCTATCTAATGCTGTAAACTTAAGATTTTTTAACCACGAAGGACACGAAGATCACGAAGGGATTTTGTAATGAGATCCTGTCTTTTCTTCGCGTTCTTCGTGCCCTTCATGGTTAATTCTTTTTTTCTTTTCCTTAAGTCAACAGCATTAGGCATTCGCTACTACAGGCTAATGCATATAAAATTAAAGTTATAAGGAATATCAAATTGTTTTTATTTAAAAATATAGTGCATTTATTAATTATAACAGTTTTATTTTCCTGCCAGTTAGCTTCTAGATTGAAAAATCTAAATCAAAAAACTTTGCCTTCTATCAAAAATTCTATTTCGATGGAACTGGTTGAAATTCCAGAAGGAGAATTTCAAATGGGTTGTAGCAATGCGGATTCTAGCTGTGATGAAGATGAGACACCAGCTAGAAAAGTTTCCATTGATAAACTTTTTTTTATGGGCAAATACGAGGTAACCAAAGGTGAGTTTTCAAAATTCATTTTTGATACTGGCTATAAGACAGATGCGGAAACTCTTGGTTTTGCGAACTCCTGGAAGAGTTGTCATGGAATGAAACAAAAAGAAGATCATCCTGTAATTTGTGTAAGTTGGAACGATGCAAAAGAATTTACAAATTGGCTAAGCACAAAAGAAAAAAAGAAATACAGGCTACCTACAGAGGCAGAATGGGAGTATGCGGCGAGGGCTTCGATTGCTCTTTCTGTATCGACTAATCTAGTCGATACTCGATACTATTGGGGAATTGATATGAACGATAATTATGTATGGTATAATAAAAATTCAAATAAATCCACACACCCTGTAGGAACAAAAAAGCCAAACGGGAACGGACTCTATGATATGGCGGGTAACGCTTCTGAATGGTGTGAAGACGATTACGATCCAGACTATTTTAAGAAAAAAGAAGTGAATTCATCAAAAAAAAAAGAGGAAAATAATAAAGTCCTGCGGGGTGGAAGTTGGTTTGATTCTTATTTAATGCTGAGAGTATCTGCTAGAGTTTTTGCTCCCAAGGATGCGAGAGAAAACTATTACGGCTTTCGGGTCGTAATGGAAAAATGAACTCTGAATTTTCATATATTTATTTTGAAAACAAAAACTAAATGACTCTCAAAATTTCACAGGAATTGCAAACCGTGTATGAGCAAACGAATTATCGAGTAATCCTAGAACATAAAGAAATTTTACTGCGTGTTGGAGTGATTTCAGAAGAAATGAATTTACTTTTAGAAGAGTCAGAAAAAGAAACCTATGTATTCGTCACAGCGGCTAATCCATATTCCGTGCTAAAGTCCGAAGAGGAAAATGTAAGATTAACCCAGAAACTAGAAGATAAAATCAAAGAGAAAGAGTATTTTTATATCAAAGGAATCGGAGAGTCACCTGACGGCAATTGGAAAGAAGAATCCTTTTGTATCTTGGGAATTGATTTAGAAGAAGCCAAACTTTTATCAAAAGAATTTTCCCAGAATGCATTTTTATTTGGCAAAAAAAATACTGTAACTGAACTTATTTGGACTGTTTAAAAAACTTTTGAATCTCTTTGTCTTTCATAAATTCATAATCATAGTCGGGACCGTAGTCTACATAAAGCTCCTCACCGGCCTCTATTACGCGTAACGTTTTTATAAGAGCATAAGGAGGATCACATATCTTTTCAAATTTTACATTTTGGAATTTTACTGGAGCATAATTCATTCTAGTAAATACATTGCCTTCCTGCCTGCCATCAGCGCCTACATAGTTTTCGAGATAAGGCTTCGCACAGTCTTTAAACCACATTACATATTGCCATTGGTCTTTGTCTACTAACGCATTGTATTCCTCCTCTGTAATCAATTTACCCTTATACGATCCAAGAACAATTCCAGCCTCTAATCTCTGAGAGGTAAATACCCCTTTGCCTGACTTTGGAATCAGGGAGGTTTTAATCTCAAGAGAGGATTCTAGGTTTGGAATCTCTTTTTGTTTAGGAAAAGACGCACAAAATAAAAGGGGAGTGATTAAAAGAAGTAAGATTGTTTTTTTCATTGACTTATCCAATTGAAATTCCAATCTTTTGGGAATCATAAATTTGAAAACAAAAGAAGTTTTTTAAGTTAATAAATACCAAAATGAGATTAAAAAAAGACCTATTGGTTTTTCGAAGTTCATCTTGTAAATCTTCATAATCCTGTCAATAAGATATTTTTGGTTTAACCAGTTCTTTGGATAATCGATATTATCCGTTTCATATACTTTGATTTCTAGGATAAGAATAAAATCAGATTGATTTACTAGAATTATTATAAATTCTGGATATAGAAGTAGCGAGGAATAAAAATCATGATATTTGAACTGATACTTAAATTTTTTGGAATAGAAAATCATCAAGTCGGTGGAACAATCGAGACATTTCATACGATTCCAGAGATCATTGCTTTCTTTCAAAGAATATATCCAGAGGCAAACGTTGAGAAAACGCCCGAGGATTCAGAAGAGCTAGGAATTTATATCAAAAGAAAAGATGTAAATCGGATTTTTATACCGATTCGAGAGAGTCAAAAGAGTGGCTATTTCTTAATAGAAGTTCCCAGTGAATCGAGTTTGAGTTAGATTAGCTCTTACACGGAAATCGCAATGGATAAAAAGGATGAATTGCAAATTAAGATGGTAGAAGTTTTTCCTTGGAATACTAATTTTGAAACTGGTATTTCTAAAATAGATGAACAGCACAAACGTCTTGTTGAATTGCTAAATATGTTAGCAGGACATTTGGCATTCAGATCCGATACAATCGCTCTCAATTCAATTTTTGTTGAGCTAACAGAATATGCTCTCTATCATTTTCAATACGAAGAAGATATCTGGGAAAAATATCTCGGAGAGGATACTTTAAATTATGCGCACAAGCAAGAGCACTCTGACTTTGTAAATGATATTCTAAAACTCAAAGCAGAAGAAGGTTGGAAACCAATAGATGATATTTTAGAAGATGTCCTTTCTTTTCTAACTCATTGGTTAGCGTTTCATATTTTGCAAAGTGATAAGCGTATGTCAAAAGTTGCCTTAGCAGTAAAATCCGGGTTGACCCTAGAAGAATCTAAGAAAACGGCAGACGAAGAAATGAGTGGAGTATTAAAAGTGCTCATTGAAACTATTCTTTCTATGTATGATAGTCTTTCTAGTCGCACACTCGAATTATTACGAGAAGTCACTGAGCGTCAAAAAGCAGAGGCTAAGCTTCGTTTGGCGGCAAACGTATTCGACAATACCTTAGATGCAATCTGTATCACCGATTCAGATTTTAAAATCATGGAAGCCAATCCTTCTTTTTGTCAGGTAACAGAATTTGCCTTTGTCGATGTGATTGGAAGAGACTTGAGTGATATAAAGTCTGGCTTGCAGGAAAAAGAACAAATTGAAGGCTTCTGGAGTATGCTAAATGAGTCCGGTCATTGGAGTGGAATTATTAGCAATCGCCGTAAGACAGGTGAAGTAGAAGCAGAATGGCTTACACTATCGGTAGTGAAAAATGAATCAGCAGCTATTAGCAATTATGTGGCAGTGTTTTCGAACGTCAGCCATTTGATTCAACAACAAACTGTGCTTGAAAAAATCGCACATCACGATGCGTTAACCGGTCTACCGAATCGATTATTACTCAAAGATAGATTGAGTCTGGCTGTCGCTCATTCCGAAAGAACAAAGACTTCACTTGCAATCTGCTATATTGACTTAGATGGATTTAAACCAGTGAATGATAAGTTTGGTCATGCGGTAGGCGATATAGTCCTAAAAGAAATAGCAAATCGTTTTCGTAAAATTGTGCGTAGCCAGGATACTGTGGCTAGACTCGGTGGAGATGAATTTGTAATTTTAATCGGAGACTTAAAGAATACACAGGATTACAAAAGAGTTTTAGGAAAAGTATTGGAAGATGCAAGTAAACCAGTCGGCTTTGGGCAAAATCAATCAGTAAATGTAAGCGCAAGTATTGGAGTTACCGTATTTCCAGACGATGCGAGTGTTGCAGATACATTGCTACATCATGCAGACCAAGCTATGTATGAGGCAAAACGATTGGGAAAAGGTCGTTTTTGCTTGTATCAACTCAAGTAATTGGCTTTGAATTGCCCAAAAATTGAATTTACTCCATAGTCCCTTTTACAGCCATAGTATAAGAATAGAAATTTTAAAAAATACGCCCATAGGATTTCAGGGCAAGAGGTAGATTTATGGCAAAATTAGAACATCCACGTTCAGCATTATTTTCGGGAGAAAAACCATTCCCTATCATCCCAGCTTGCGAGCATTTCGCTGGTTCTGAGAAACTCATCACCAAAGCACTCGAGCTTCAAAATAAAATGGGCGGACTCTTTGACATCACTATGGATTGCGAAGACGGAGCACAAACAGGAAAAGAAAAAGAACACGCAGAAATGATCGTGCGAATTCAAAATTCTGATCTAAACGTTCACAAGATGAGTGGGGTTCGTATTCATGATTATTCAAACGCACATTGGAAATTAGATGTTGATATCGTTGTTCCTGGTGCTGGCGAAAAAATTGCCTATATCACAATCCCAAAACCAACAAAAGCTGCACAAGTAGCTGAGATGATTTCTTACATCCAAGACGTTGCTAAAAAAGCAAACATCAAAAGAGAAATTCCAATTCACGTATTGGTAGAAACACACGGAGCACTTCTCGATGTGGAAGCAATTGCCGCGCTACCTTGGATGCAAGTTCTTGACTTCGGGCTAATGGACTTTATCTCCGGTCACCATGGGGCAATTCCTGCTTCTGCAATGAGAAGCCCGGGACAATTTGAGCACGAATTATTACGTCAGGCGAAAGCGACAGTTGTTGCAGCAGCTCTTGCACACGGAGTGATTCCAGCGCATAACGTTACATTAGACTTAAAAAACCAATACCAAACTTATAGCGATGCAAGCCGTGCTAGAAACGGATTTGGATTCTTACGTATGTGGTCTATTTACCCAACTCAAATCCAGGCGATCTTAGATGCGATGACACCTGACTACAGCGAAGTAAAAGTTGCTTGTGAAATTTTACTCGCAGCACAAGACGCAGAGTGGGGACCAATCCAACACGCAGGCGAACTCCATGACCGCGCAACTTATCGCTACTTCTGGGAACTAGTCCAAAAAGCAAAAATCACAGGACAAAAATTACCAGACGAAGTAGTAAAGAGATTCTTCTCGTAATCTGCTGGGCGTTGCGGCGAAATCAATCGTCGTAGGGAACGGTTTCAAACCGTTCCCTACACCGTAAAACCGCCGCCGCGCTTTCGGCTACTGTCAATAAATCGCATCCGCGATTTAATTGCACCCGCCTCAATCGCTAACGCTAGTCCTAAAATGAAATTATAATTATTTACTAAAAATACTACAAAGGAAAATAAACATTACCCTCTAGGGAAGGGGGCCTCCGTGCAGGCCAACTGAGAGCGGGGTCGAAGTCAAAGGCAAAAACAACAAAACTATGAAACTATCCTATAACTGGCTAAATGATTTTGCGGATTTTAAATCCATACCGTTTGAAAAGATTTACGAAAAGATAAGTCTATCGATTTGTGAAATAGATGATGTTTCTGAATATAGAGAGCATCTGTCTACGATTGTATCGGCGAAAGTGGTCGAAGTAAAAAAACATCCCGATGCAGACAAACTAAGTGTATGCGTTGCCGACATTGGAACAAGGAAGATTCAAATTGTCACCGGAGCCCAAGTAGCAGAAGGAGAAATCGTTCCGCTTGCAATGATTGGAACTGTATTCCCCGATGGAAAAGAAATCAAAGAGGGAAAGCTTCGCGGTGTCGATAGCTTTGGGATGTTTTGTTCCGAAAAGGAACTTGGTCTAAGCGAAGAAGCAACTGGACTAATGAAATTAGCCGCTTCTACAAAGCTTGGAGTTAGTCTACGTCAACTACTCGATTCAGAAGATAAAATCATTTTAATCGATAACAAATCCATTACTCATAGACCCGATCTTTGGAGTCATTTTGGTTTTGCTCGTGAGCTTGCCGCCCAACTAGGAATTAAAATAAAATACGATCCATTTGAAACAGAGTTTCTATTTTCAAATGATCTAAGTCCTAAAGTATTTGAAAATGACAACGCACACTCTTATTTTGCCGCTAGTGTAAAGGGATTTACAATCAAAGATTCGATTCCTAAAATCAAAGACAGACTTTTGAAATGTGGGATTAAATCCATCAACAACGTTGTGGATATTTCCAATTATGTAATGCTTGAAATGGGACAACCAACTCATTTCTTTGACAAAGCAAAGTTAGGCGACGTTGCCATAGAAGTAAAATATGCAAAGAATAAGGATAAAATTTCCCTTCTAGATAAAACAGAAAGAGAATTGGATTCTGCTATATTAGTCATTTCTAATGCAGGAGTTCCTGTTGCCATTGCAGGAGTAATGGGTGGCGATACATCGGCGATTTCAAATACAACCATTGAGGCTATTTTAGAGTCAGCAGTCTTTAAACGAGAAGATGTTCGTAAGACTATTCGTGCGACAGGGATTAGAACTGAGTCTGCTGTCAGATATGAAAAGGGACTTGATTCCCATTCGAGTCTACCCGTTATTAACCGCTCATTGGAATTGTTAAAAGAAAATGGTTGTCCTGCATTGACAGCAAGTAAGCCGGCAGGCTTTGAGCATAAAAAAGAAAAACAGGAAATCAGAACTACATTTACTTTCTTAAATGCAAAGCTAGGAACTATTTTTGAAAAGAAAGTAATCGTAGATATTTTACAGAGACTAGGATTTCATGTTAGCACAAAAGAAGATGATATAGTAGTTATCGTTCCGCATTATCGTCATAATTATGACATTACCATCGAAGAAGATTTGGTTGAAGAAGTAGGTCGATCTCTAGGTTATGCGGCAATTGAACGTAAGCCACTACTTTCAGATGTGAAACCTGTAACAAAGAATTCCAAGCGAGAAATAGAACGTGCGATAAAGCAAATCTTTACGCATAATCTTGGTTATTCGGAAGTGTTTAATATTCCTTTGCTTCAGAAGAAGATACGAAATTTGAATCAGAAGATTCCACTGCATTGGGAATTGCGAATTCGATGCCGGATGAATTTAAGTTTCTTAGAACTTCCATTTACCCTTCCATTTTAAAACATATTGCTGTTAACGCAGACAGATTTGAAACTGTTAAAATATTTGAACTTGGAAGAACCTATCACAAGATTAAAAGCAGATGAGCTTGCTTCTGAAAAAAGATTTTTCGGATTTGGAGTTTTGCGCAATCGTAAGTCAAATGAGCTTGTCGATGCAGAGAATGATTTCCTCGCAGTTCGAAATGATATAGATACTTTGTTTCGATTATTCGGATTTAAGAATATTGTTTTAGAAAAAGGAAGCCTATCTTATTTTCATCCAAATGCTTGTCTACAATGGAAATTAAACGAAGAAGTAATTGCCGAGCTTGGCTTTCTTCATCCAAAATACAACGATGCCTATAATGTAAAACGAAGAGTTTTAATCGGCAAACTTTTTTTTGATGCCATTGAAAGACTTAACATTCCAGAGAATAAAAAATTTACCTTTGTCCCACCTTCTCATTTCCCGCAGGACCAAATGGATATTTCTCTTGTAATGGACAGAGCTGCGACTACTGAAAATTATGCGCAACTGGTAAGTAAGCTTGGAGTCTCCGAGATTCAATCTGTTTGGGTTCACGATATTTACACAGGACAAAATATTTCTCCTGATAAAAAATCAGTCACCTATCGAATTGCTCTTATGAACTACAAAGAAACTTTTACACAAGCAGCAATCAAAGAGATTACAGACAAACTAATAAATCTGGCAAAGGATAATGGATATTTGCTGCGGTAAATGAAATGTTTTATTCTAGCAGCCGGTTTTGGAAAGCGCATGGGGGATTTAACGGCAAATTTTCCTAAGCCGCTATTGCCTTATCGGGGTAAAACATTATTAGACCACACGATTGACTTTGCGGCTGAGTTAGGAATTACTGAATTCATTGTCAATACACATTACCAGGCAGATAAAATTCAGGAGCATCTAAAGAAGAACTCTAAGTATACTTTTCATATTTCTTATGAGCCAGAGATTTTAGGAACCGGCGGTGGCATTAAGCAGGGGATAAAAACAAGTATCCGCGAGGACGAAAACTTTCTTACTCTAAATCCAGATGTTCAATTGACCGCAAGACCAGAAGATCTAAGATTAACGATTCAAAATTATACAGGCGATTGTTTGCTTTTTTTGTCTCGTCTTGAAAGAGAAGCAGAGTATACCAGTTTAGATTTGCAAGACGGGAAGGTTTATTTTAAAGAGGGCAATTATTTTTATGTTGGGATGAGTCTGTTAAAAGCTTCTATCCTAAAAGAAATTCCAGAAAATAGTTTCTATGATTTGGCTCTCATTTTTAAAGCTTTGAGTAAAGAGAATCGTTTAGATGGATTTGTGCTTCCCGGGGAAGCCATTGACTTGGGTGACAAAGAGAAATACTTTAAATTAACCGCAGTGCAATAAAATAATATGGTTGCAAATAGCAACAAATTCTGTGAAAATGTAAGAAGTTCGAACTGAGGCGCACAATGGAAGATAAAAAAGAAAAACAAATCAAGAGAAAACATGTAGAAGAGTTAGTGCGTAAAAAATTGGATAGCCAAGGCTATAAGATGAATCACCACAAAGACATAGTTGGAGTGAGTCCCGACATTATTGCTGAAAAAGATGATGTCGTTCTCTATGTTGAGGTAATTGGCTATAAGTCGACAGCACGTGCGGCTACCCGTGATTTCTATGAAGTTTTCTTTCGAGCCTTTGCTCAGTTAGAGCAACCTGATTCAGATCATATCATCATTGCAATGCCTATTCAATATTTGAAAGACATGAAAAAAAGAATTGAATCCATGAAGAATGGTTGGGTTCGTCTTTGCATTGCCTTTCCCGAAATCACTGTCTACTTCGTTGATCTAAAACAAGAAAAGATTTATAAGAAGAGACTTCCAGAAATACTTCATACAGAAGAAGAAGTTTAGCCACAGAGGCACGGAGAAATAAAAATTAGGTTTTTCCTTGTCATCCCCGAAATTTTTTGTCGGGGATATCAATGAGTAGGAATTTTCAACAGAAAATTTTTAGAATGACAGCTTCAATGTAATGCCGATTATTAATTTCAAATATGAACTTTTTTATCCATTTACTCCCAATTCTATTCATAATTTTTACGTGTGCGGATACTCCTAATAAGCCGGTAATTCGAAAAGAACTTTTTGGATGGGCGGGTGCTCCTGAGGATATTAATAAGAAGCCGCATGAGTGTTTTTATGCTAAGTTTTATGGTAAGGTTGAAATACTTTCTTCTAAACTTAGAGCAGAAGATTATAAAAATAAATGTATTCAGTCTGCGACAAAGCAAGCGAAGGAAGAAATGCTTTTAATGGCATTGCATTACTCCTTTCTGGGAGGTAACGATATAGATGGAGTATATTTAGATTTGCCTATCTTTGAGAAAAATATGAAAAAAAAATCGATGCAAAATTACTCAACTGTAAGCCGAATGCTTATTCGTTCCATCAGATCGCAGTATCAGCATCTTCTTTTCCAAAAGCTTCGGAGGGGATAATATCGGGTAGTCCGTCAGGGTATCTAGTTGCTTCTGTTCTTAATTTTTCACTGCTCATAGAGAACAATACCTGTTTTATTGATGGATTGAATAAACTTGCGATTACTCATCATTATCCATTCAGACGGAGTATATAGGAGCAGGTCAAGTCGATCATTAAAGATTGGATATAAAGCAGAAAAGTCTTCGTATCTATCAAAAAATCTTTTTGCAGTTTCATATATTAAAACTAAGTCGAAGTCACTTTTTTTAGATTCATCATTGGTTGCATGAGAACCAAATAGAATTACTTTTTTAATATCTTTTACTGAACAGAAAGCCTTTAATTGGTTTAATTTTTCTGCGGAGATCATAGTTAAATATTAAAGTCAATTAAGACTCTGTCAAGTAGTATTTTACTCATACCAAACAAGCGGGTCTTCTTTGTATTTGAGATCGTCTTTTATAAGCTTATAACGTTTAACCGCAAGAGTGTTCTCTTTTAATTCTCCCACATGAAAGCCAGTCTTATGCTTGTTGCCGGATAATCTGGTGCTAGATGCAGAGTTGATGATATAATAGGGAGTATCCGCTGTTTTGTTTCGAATCCAATTGGAATGACAATGTCCATGAAAAAAAGCAAGCGGAGGTTGACTCAAAAGAGAGCTTGTTACTTCATCTCGATTTTTCATCTTGTGGTACTCGGATTCAAATCCGTCCGGGGGATTCCAGATAGGATGATGACAAACGATTGCATACTTTTTAATTTGATTTGCTTTGAGATAGTTCTGGGTTATATTGATTACTTTTGATTTTACAAATCCTGTGGCGATTGCGATGGGTGTAGGCTCGTTCGAATCCCAACCAATGAGAGTGAGGTCTTTGATTTTTTTTACTCGAATGTATTCGCCATCCGCATTTGGAATTACATTGCCTGAAAATTCACCGAAGTATTTCATATACAAGTCTACTGGTTCAACAGAACTTGTCATATAACGATCGTGATTGCCTGGAATTAAAAATGCCTTTTCATTGAGAATGGGGGCTAGAATTTTTCTAGTCTCAGCAAATTCTAATTCGTGCGAAACGTTAGTTATATCGCCTGACAATAGCAAGCAATCGTAATCAGATTTCTGAATGAATTCTATTAGTCTCTCAATGGCTTGAAATGGGTGCAGCTTGCGTCTTCTTAAAGCAAAATTCAAATAGCCACTGATCATTTTGCCTCTGAGAGCAAAAATCGGGATTTTGGTGGGAATATGTAAATCAGAAATATGGATGAATTTCATTAGGAGGTGAGTTCCATGACTCCTAAGATTTCATACTTTTGAACAACAGAGCCTTCTGGAACTCGAATTTCCGAAAGGATTCCGCTAACCGGTGCTTCCACAGGGAACGCTGCTTTGTCTGTGACTAGTTCGAGGATTTCTTGCCCTTCTTTGATATTTTCTCCTACTTGCGTATACCACTTGATAAGCTCAATCTTATCTGTGTCTCCCAAGTCTGGAGTTTTTAACTCAAAGTATTTTTTTATTTCCATAAATGTAAATCCTACTTGCAGTATTGGCGATACTATTTAAAGTATAGGAAATTTAATTTTGACCTAGTACTATAAAAACCAATGTAATGAACACGGGAATATGGCAAATCAGAAAAAATTCTTAAACAGCAAAGAGATTTCAGCCAATCTGGATGAAATCATTCAACGAAATCATATCCATTTGGAGCTTAAAGGGCTTACACGTGACACCAGGGATTTGATTTCAGCCATTATCAATGGAATTTTAGAGCGCATTGGTGCCGATCCGCTTTCATCGTTCCATCTTTTTAGTGGGCTCATGGAAGCTCTTCTCAATGCCATTAAAGGGAATATTCGCTTCACTATCTTTAAGAATGAGCTAGCGAACAAATTGAGAGATGTGGAAAATTCCGATAAGGAAATCGATAGACTCCTTCAAATTATTCTAGATACAAGTGCCCTAAGAGATGCAATGCAACGCTATGTTGTTCCTGAAAAAGTAAAAAAACTTGTTCAAAGCATTTTATCTTTAGAAGATAAGGTTCGAGTAAAAAAACAAGAAATTTCTGAATCAGACAAAGAACTTCTTTTTTCGATTCGGGAAAAAATGAAGTTAGAAAATCGCAAGATTTCTATGAAGATTCGTCTAGATGAGAAGGAACTTTATATTCGAATTAAAAATGATTCTCCCATTATGGAAGGCGATATGGATAGAATCAATGAGTCAAGAGAAAAGCATTACCAACTCTTTTTAGAAGGACGCTCTTCTGATTATTTCCGTCCAGAGTTTTTGGATGAAAAAGAATCTGCCGGGTTTGGAATTGCGATGATTGACGAAGGCTTTTACAATATGGGACTTAACCCAATCGAGCATTTTACTTATACGCAAGCTAAAACAACTACGACAGTTTATCTCATTTATCCGTTAGATAAATTGAGATCCGGTGCTTTCGGCTAATTGAAATTAGCTTCAATTTGTTAAAGATTTCTTTTTTAGTGCAAATGTCGTTTAGAAAAAGTTCTACTGGAAATGAAAAAGAATAGAGATTTAAAATTTCTATTCTGGAATCATATTCGCAACATCATGTCTAGTAGTATTAAAGTATTCTACAAAAGTTATATTGTTCAATTCTTAATTCTTTTATTTCCTACTTTTCTTTTTCCAATTGAGTTACTAAAGAACCTAGATTATGAAAATGAAGTTCTTAAAAAACTAAGAAGTGAAGTCAAATTTAACTTAAGAGTTTCCAAATCTAAGAGTCAATCGGATGATTATATTCCACTTGAGTTTTACAAATACACAGTAGTGCAAGGGGATAATTTCTTTCGCATCATGGCAAGAACTGGAATGAATATAGATACGATTTCATCGGTCAATGCTCTTAGTTCACCACAAGATATACGAGTGGGGATGACGCTTCTTATCCCCAATATGCGAGGAGTCTATGACACAGAAAATCTTGCCGAGTCAGAGCGTAGTCGCGGCAAGCTTGCAGAAAAATATAGTATGCCGAACCATTTGATTATCTTTGATAAGCGTCGGGATGAATGGTTTGTTCCAGGAAAGACACTTGGTAAAATAGAAAAATCTTTTTTTTATGGACTCGCTTTTCATCCTCCGCTCAATGAAGGCTATCTAACTTCTGGCTTTGGACATAGACTAGATCCATTTACAAAAAAGAAAACCTTTCACGGAGGGCTTGATATTGCTGCGCCAAAAGGCACTGATGTAATAGCCTCTGCGGACGGCGAAGTTATATTCATGGGACGAAAGGGCGGCTATGGCAAATTAATTGTTGTTAAACATATCATGGGCTATGAAACTAGATATGGTCATTTGGACAAAATGTCTGTTAGCCTCGGTGACCATGTAAAGAAAGGACAAAAAATCGGTAGCGTTGGTAACACAGGAAGAGCTACTGGCTATCATCTACACTATGAGGTTAGACGTTTTCAAAAAAATGAAAAGCCAGTTTTTTATCAACATATGTAACAGACTCAGCCTATGCTATTTCTATCCTGTTTCTTCCATTCTGTTTTGCTGCATAAAGTTTATTGTCCGCATCTTTAAATAAGTCTTCGACCCGAACTAAATTCTGATTGAAACTCGCTATTCCAATGCTGATTGTGCACTGCAAGTCTCCGTGTTTTTCTGAATGATATTTTTTTTGTTCTATATAGTTACGTGTTTTTTCGGCTATCGTCAAAGCGATATCTAATTTTGTATTGGGAAGTAGAACGCTAAATTCTTCTCCTCCATATCGACCTACTATATCTAATTCTCTACAACATTTAAGAATTCCTCTTGCTACAAGTTTAATAACTTCATCGCCACAATCATGACCATATGTATCATTAAATTTTTTAAAGTGATCTATATCAATCATCATTAACGATAAATCAAGATTACCCTCTTTTGCAATTTCAAATTCTTTATTCGCCTGCTCGAATAGAAAGCGTCGATTGTTTAAGCCAGTGAGTGCGTCTGTGTTAGCTAGCTTGGCATTATCTATGGCTTCTCTAACTGATTTTTTTAACGAGACTAATGTTCTCACTCTTGCTAAAAGTTCACTCTTTTCGAATGGCTTAATCAAATAGTCATTAGCCCCCATATCAAATCCGACAACTATATCCTGCGGCTGATTCTTTGCAGTGAGCATAATAACTGGTAAATCATAAAGAGAGTTTTCAGCGCGTAAATTATTGCAAACTTCATACCCAGACATCTTTGGCATCATTATATCTAAAAGCACAAGATCGTAGTCCATATTTCTTATTTTTTCTAATGCTTCAATGCCATCAGATGCTGTATCGACGCTATAATTTTGTAATGATAAATGATTGGTAAGAATTTGAACATTGATTCTTTCGTCGTCTACAACTAAAATTCGAATATTGGAATTGTTTTTCTCTTCTTCATTTAATGTCAAAGACTTTGTTAAATCAATATTATCCTCAACTTTCACTGGCTCTTCAACCGGAACGATAGGATTAATACTTGGTTCAATGGAGTTTTCTTTTTGCGTCTCTTTTCTTTGATTCTGACTTTTAGGAAGAGTAAAATAAAACTTTGTTCCTTTATCGACTTCTGATTCGAGCCATATTTTTCCTGAATGTAATTCGATTAATTTTTTAGTTATACTAAGTCCAATTCCAGTTCCTCCGTAACTACGAGCGATAGAACTATCAGCTTGTTCGAAAGATTTGAATATGATTTCGAACTTTTCTTCCGGTATACCGATTCCTGTATCTTCCACGCATAGCTCGATAAAGTCATCTTTTTCCAGAGCGAATACTTTGATGTAGCCCGTGCTTGTGAATTTTACAGCATTTCCGATTAGATTATAAATAATTTGCTGAATTCTATTTTCATCACCGTAGATGAGAGGAATTGAATCAGGAATTTCATTGTATAATAAAACATTATCTCGTTTAATAGTAGACTTAATGACGGAAATTACAACTTCAAATAATTGTTTAATGTCTGTCGGTTTACTTTGCAATTCGATTTCTAGATTTTTGAGTTTTGAGAAATCTAGAATATCATTAATTAAGTTAGATAGGCGTTTGCCGCTAGCTACGACCATTTGTAAGTTATTGATTGTTTCTTCTGTAAGCTTGCCAGTTGCTCCATCTATAAGTGATTCGCTAATTCCGATTATTCCATGAACAGGCGTTCTTAGTTCATGAGAAGTGTTTGACAAAAATTCATCTTTGATTTTATCAATTTTCATTAGCCTTTCATTTAGTTGCTTTTCTCTTTTTAGTTCTATATTGTTTATATGAATAAAATTTTTTCTATAATAATATTCAAAATAATATACTGCAAACATTCCAATGATATTTGAGCTTAAAAAAAAGAATAAATAATTTAGGAAAAGCGCGGGTGATGAATTGAGTATATTATGAATAAAAATGATCACAAAAAAATAGGAAGTAGTTACGATCCAAGCAGAGATAGTTGCTAAGACAAATCGCAATCTTGAAAAAGTATAAATCCACATGATGACCAAAAGTAAACCGGTAAAATAATAATTATGTCCTAACTCTTGTTCTTTGGCAATGCCGATCATGGCTACGATTCCAATTCCAAGTACAGTGCTAGTAAATGCAAATAGGAGTTGATTGATTGTTTTAAACAAAGGATAAAAAGTTGAAAAAAAAGTAAAAATCAAAATAGGAACTACGATTCCAAATCGAATGAACCATATCTTTTCTTTTGAGTTCGGCGACATCCATACATCTAAATATGCAAAAAGAGCATAGAGAATAATTGCAAGAATGATCGCAAATCTATGAATAAGAAGGGAGCCCCAATAATAATTATCCCGAAAACTTTCTTCAAAAAGTTTGTCATTAAAATTAAGATTAAACCGATTTATTAAAACTGGCTTAGTAAAAGTTTCATTAGTCATTTCCAATTACAAATTTGAATAAACGCGAAATTTACGATAGCAAAATTTATTGACGGAGAATTGAAAATATGGGACGTTAGTTTTTTATAAGGACATAAAAATGAAAGAACCAGTTTGCACTGCGCTATTATTTGCAGATCGAATTATTGTAGAGAACAATGGTAAGAAAGGAATCATTGGAACATTTAGTAAAATTTTTGCACAATCTTTTCCTGTTCAAACTGCACCGTGGGGGGTATATGCCGCCGCAACGAACGTTGTAGGCAAACATGAATTTGCCTTAACCCTGACAAATGTTGAAACAAATCAGGATGTGTTACCTATTACCGGTCAACTTCAATCGCAAAATCCAGAAGAAGTAATTGAATTAACATTTAATACTGCCGGAGTGACATTCACGTCGGAAGGAAAGTATTCTCTTTCTTTTACCATTGATGGTGAACTTTTAAGTTCAATTATTTTATATGCAGAAATTTTAAAACAATAGAAATGGAACTCAATTAAAAAAATTCTTAAAGGAGAATCAATATGATTCAAAAAATTTTAAAGTTGGTAGCAATTTGTGCTTTGTTTAGTTTCGTATATGCAGATGAAGCATTAGACACAGCTCAGCAAACAGAAATGGTTGCTGCACATAATAAGTATCGAAAAGAAATTGGAGCACCTGGTATGAAATGGTCGGCAACTCTTGCGGCAACTGCACAAGCTTATGCTATTAAACAAAAAGGCGAAGGATGCAAAATGAAGCATAGTGGAACCAAGGGACTTGGAGAAAATATTTATTGGGCAAGTGCAATTTCTTATTCCAATGGCACATCTAAACCACAAAATATTACATCTACAAAAGTAACAGATGCTTGGGGCAGCGAAAAAGCAAATTACACTTATAGTTCCAACAGTTGTGCTTCCGGTAAAGTTTGCGGACATTATACACAAATAGTTTGGAAAGATTCTACAGAAGTGGGTTGCGGCAAAGCGGTATGTGCCGACAATTCGCAATTCTGGGTTTGTAACTATACACCACCGGGAAATTATAACGGACAAAAGCCTTATTAAGATTAGTTCATAAATCTATGACTCACTCTAGCCGATACTAATAACATGTCATACAATGCTGTAAAACATTTGATCAGTTGGAGTGATTGGTCAGATGATGAAATTCAATCCATATTAGATTTTGCTGTTTATGTAAAACACAACCGCGTCTACTTTGCAGGCCATATGGCGGGACGCACAATGGCTATGCTATTCCAAAAGACTTCAACTCGCACACGAGTCTCATTTGAAGCAGGAATGACTGAGCTTGGAGGTCATGCGATTTATTTAGATTGGAGAGCTTCTAACTTTCAACTCTCTGATATCGACTTTGAGGCAGAATATTTATCGCGCAATGTTTCTATTATCATGGCACGCATGAAAAAAAATGAGGACTTACTTACTTTAAAGTCTGGCTCCCAAGTTCCTGTAATCAATGGCTGCTGTAATTTATTTCATCCCTGCCAAGCTTTAGCTGATATGCTTACCATATGCCTTGATCGAGGCAGTATAAAAGGGGCTACTCTTTGCTATGTGGGTGTTCACAATAACGTAGTCAATTCTCTTATTGGGATAACTGCCGCACTTGGAGTGCATCTAACACTTGTTACCCCGATTGCGCCAAAAGACGCTGTAATTGATCATATTGTAAAACGAGGAACAGATCACAAGACTCTCACTTGGGAAACTGATTTAAAACATGCAGTGAATAACAATGAGTATGTTTATACAGATACTTGGGTGGATATGGAATTTTTTAATGAGCCTTCTTATGCAAAAGAAAAAGAAGAGCGAATTGCTATGATGATGCCCTATCAACTTAATTCTGAGTTATTAAAAAATTCTAAAGCAAAAGTAATGCACGATATGCCAATACACGCCGGCTATGAAATTTCTAGAGAAATTGTAAAGAGCGAGCGCTCTATTATTTTTCAACAAGCCGAGAATCGTCTGGATGCTCAGAAGGCGGTGATACTGAGGCTTTTAAAGAGTTAGAATAGTCAGCCTAATCAATCTTATCCCCGACTCCATTAAAGGAAATATTTTTGCTATTTACTTTTACTTTGTATTTAATCTCTTCTTTGATGGAATAATATTCTTTTGGCGTAGGTTGGCTTTGTCTTAGATTGCGACTAATTGTCTTTGTTATTTTTTCGATCTTAAATTTCTCATCAAAGTCTGATTCTAGTTTTTCATTTATTTTTTTGAGGATAGTATTCGAATCTACTAGCTTGACTGGTTCTTTGATACGGATAATAACAGAGTCCTCGTAATAGTTCCATTCGAGTCCATCCGAGTAAGACTGAAAGGAAAAGAGAATTTCTCCTTTTTCTCTTTCGTTTTGATACATAACCTTATAATCAAAGTAATGGGTAACGGCTGTATTGCGATACCAATCTGCATCCTTTGCATTCGGGTGGTAATGCTGAATGTATTTGTATGCGAGACAATCTGCAAAGTTCTTTGTTTTGCAAATCGATGCATCCAATGGCTTCTTGTATTTCTCAAGCATTTTGTTGTCATCAGGGGAAATTGTAAGTGATAGTAATAAGAATAGGAGTAGAGATTTCATTAAAACTCTTTCCTATCTTTGATTCTTCTAAGAAGACTATTTATATAAACGGTTTCGTCTAATTTGTGTTCTTTAGTATAACCAAAAAAGTATTCCCGCAAATCCTCTTCTAGATAAATCGGAATATTAAAATCCTTGGGAGACTTGATTAATGGAGGACGAATCTTTGCATTCATAAAATCATAGTTATCTTTCATTTCGAAATCCATTTCTTTTCTATACTCCTCTTCAAATTCTTTTTAACTTGATTTAGTTTTTTGTATATTCCTTTTTAATTTTGCTCAATGTCAGTAAGATAAGGATTTTTCACCACGAAGGGCACGAAGACCACGAAGGATTTTATCAAGGAATCCTGCCATTTCTTCGCGTTCTTCGTGCCCTTCGCGGTTGATTCTTTTTTCTCTTTCTAAATTTAATGTTATTGCCCGCTCCTCCATTTCTAGAAAATTTCTTTATTTAAGAACAAAGATTAGCTATGAACCTAAATGATCCGATTATGAAAACGAAATGGGCAAAATGTATCAAAAATGACAATCACAAAGTATCGCTGACAGTTGCGGATTGTTACATTGTAGAGGCTTCTAAGAAGAATGATCCAGTTCATCGTATTCGGATTATAGATATACAGGAGAAGAGTATTTATTCCCTGAAAAATATTTTGAAATCTATTGGGAATAAACTCACCTAAATACATTTACATCAGAGGTTACGTTGACTTTACCGAATAACAATCCTTTTTCAGTAAATTCTTACTGGTTCCACTCTTTTATCTGCTCATATACTTTTGGATCATGCATGAGTTTTAGATGTGCGAAGCCCGGAAATTCTTTGTGATTTTCTTCTGGAATGGGTAATGTGTGTATGCCGCTTTTGTCTTTTCCGAGGACGCTTGGTTTACGAACCAAAGCATCTCCAAACCAAACAGAAAAAATACTCTCAGGATCTTCGGTGACTGTTCCTGAAATGATATAATAAGATACGCCTTCTAGAAGAGGGACTAAGTTTTTAGAATTCTTTAAGAGAGTATCTGGATCTTTCCCTTTCCAATCTTCGTCTAGTAAATAGCCATAGCGCAAATCTTTAATACCCGCACTGCGAAGATTGATTACGTCTTTAGTCATTTTTACAAATGTATTTGGTATATGCTCTAATACGTTAGTTACTACATTGCCAAATTTTTCTAATGGTGCTCCTAGATGGGGAGAGCCAAGGAAGAAAACTTTTCGAATTTTGTAAATCCAGGTTACATTTTGTTTGTCGCCATAATAGCAAGCACTGCGAACAACGAGTCCACCCATGCTATGCCCAATTAGGATTAACTCTTTTATATTGGTTGGATAATTTTTAAATAGAGTATGAATGAGAGTCGAGAGATGCTTTCCATTTTCAGAAATGTGAAGTCCAGAATTGTATCGTAGGTAAAATGGTGTATACCCCATCTCTTTTTGCAGCAAATTACCGTAATTCTCTTTGCTATTTGGAAAATTCCACATCATTTCATCGCAGGCAAGACCATGAACGAGAATGCAAATTTTAGAAGTAGGCTTTGGATAAGCTTTTATAATATCTTCTTTGGTCAGGTTAATCGGCTTCCCGCCTTTATAAAATTGCATCTTACGAGCTAGAGAGCTTGCATTTTCTTCCAATGCATCACCGACGACACCATGTAGAATCGTAGCTCCCTTAATAGCACCTGTTTTTACAACGGAAACTGTTTTATCGAAAGTCTCTTTTATTTTAATTGATTTTTCCTTGATTGAATTCTTTTTTTCTTCTGGTTTATTTGTATTTGCCGCAGAAACCGTTTTCTTTGAGTCTGAGGATTTTTGGGAGTTGGCAGTTCTTGATCTGGGATTTGTTTTCTGTTGTGGCATTATGCAAGTTTACGAATCTATCTTATCTCAGGCAAATCATATTCAAGGCAAGGAAAAATATTTCGAGATAGGATACAAAGAAAAATGAAAAGTCCAATGTGGAGCTTATCGGGATCGAACCGATGACCCTCTGCTTGCAAAGCAGATGCTCTCCCAGCTGAGCTAAAGCCCCAATGAATCGGGATATTGTTCCTGGGCCTGACAAGATTTGAACTTGTGACCCCTCGCTTATCAAGCGAGTGCTCTAACCAGCTGAGCTACAGGCCCTTAAGATTACTGTCAGTTTTTTTGAATTAGGATTTTTATCAAATGATTTTTACACAAAATCCAATTTATTTTTAATTTCTACGCTTTCCTTCTTTGTGATAATGAACGAGACGATCCAAGAGTGCCAAGTCAGAGCACATAAGAATTTCTCCATCGAGATGAATGAATTTATTATTGGTCATGAACTTCATAATTAAATTTGTATCTCTATCAGTTAGCCCTAACATTTTTAGAAGGTCAAAAATTCCCAGTTGAAAATTGTGCTCTGCTTTTGGAGCAATCTTTACGCGGTTCTTTTCGACTAACGTTAAAAGCATATCAGCAATGCGCCCGTTAATATCTTCAATCATCGAATTCGCAATTTTTTTATAGGCATTCCAAACTCGCTCGGATAGAACGGTGATAATTTTACTCATAAGTTGAGGCTGTGTTTGCACCATTGTTTCGAAATTCGCTTTATTGATTGCAAGAAGGTCTACATCTTCTGTGGCGATTGCGGAAGCAGAACGAGGCTTATTATCAAGAAGAGCCATCTCTCCGAATATATCTCCCGGTTTCATAATGTTTAAGAGAACATCATTGTCTTTGATAATCTTTGTGATCTTGACTTTTCCTTTCTGTAAAATGAATAAATCCTGACCGGGCTCATTTTCACTGAATATCATTTGATTTTGCGTATAACTTCTGTTAGCCCCATTGACTTTTTCCATTTCAAAGGGTTTGTGAAGCATTTTTAATTTCTCTTTTGCTTTGCCCGCAAATTCTCCTTTGGGAACATACTTTAAATAGCTTTGATAAAGATAAACCGCACTATCTGTGTTGCCTTGAGAAAAATAATTTTCCGCCATTTGGTAAAGAAGTGCGAGGTCTTCTTCTCCTGATACTTTAGAGCCAATTGTTTTATTTGTTTGTCCTTGGTCAAATTCGCGCAATTTTTTGGAAAAGAATCGAATGATTTTCATTGCAAGTGCAGCATTCTTTTGAATGAGTTCTCCAAAGCGATTTTGACCAACAGAAATAAGGGTTACATTGCTCATAGCGATTGCAGATTCAATTTGCGGATATTGACTCATAGCAGAAATGACGCCGAAAAAATCTCCAGGTCCGATTACTTCACTCGATTTTTCATTGGCGACAGGAAAGGTTCTCTTTAGATTCACTTTGCCTTCTTTGATGATAAAAAACTGAGTCGATGGTTTTCTTTCGCCTTCGAGCGTGATATAGGATCCGGGGGTAAAGGTTACAATTTTAAAAAGGGAGTTATCCATAAGGTGCCTTACATAACTTTAAACTATTCTGCCAGAAATTTTACAATCAAAACTTTTGTTTTTCGAAAATCAACTGGTCTTTGATGTGTATTGAACAATTTTTTTATAAAGAACATCGGGCTTGAATGGCTTTGTGATGTAATCGTTCATGCCTGAAAGCTTAACTCTTGTAATTGTTTCTTGGATAGCCGAGGCTGTGAGTGCTATGATCGGGACTGTTTTATATTTATTGTTTGGAAGAGAGCGAATTAAACGCGTTGCTTCATAACCATCGATAATCGGCATTTGTAAATCCATCAAAATGATTGTATACTCTTTTTTATCTGCCATTTCCACTGCGATCTTACCGTTATCCGCGATATCTACAGAAATATTCCAAATATTTAAAAATTCTTCTACCACCATTTGATTTAACTTATAATCTTCTACTAGTAATAGTTTCACATGAGAAAGAGAAGGTTCTATTTCTTTCTTCTCTTTCTCAATGCTCGAAAATTCTTCAACGGGTAAGTCAAAGTCAAGACCAAAATAAAAATTAGTTCCAATGTCTGGCTGGCTTTCGACAAAAATTTTACTGCCTTGCAATTCTAATAGGTTTTTTGTAATGGAGAGTCTTAATCCAATTTCTACATCTGTGTTTTGAATTTTCGACTTTGGATCCGTAAAATCGTCAAAGATGAAATCCAATTCATGGGAAGGAATTCCAATACCAGTATCTACAACCGAAAAATCTATTTTTACACTAGATTTAGACGAAGAGTTCAATTTCAAGAACAAATGAACGCCTCCGCTTGAAGTAAATTTTATTGCATTGAGAATAAGGTTATTAAGAATTTGATACAAACGAACAGGGTCACCTATAACTTTCTTTGGCAAGCGCTCATCTACCTCAACTACGAATTCCAAGGGCTTATCTCCTCGCATTAGAGCAAAAGAATCACGCATACTATTGACTAGCAGTGAAAGGTTAAACTCCTTCTTTTCAAATTCAATCGAACTGGTTTCAATCTTTGTATAGTCAAGGATGTCATTGATTATAACTAATAGATTTTCTGTTGAGAATTTAAGAATCTCCAAATTGGAAGTCTGTTCTTGTTTAGGCTTGTTTCTGAGTAAGAGATTGGTTGCTGCAAGAATGGAATTCATCGGGGTTCTGATTTGATGACTCATATAGGCAAGCAAATCACTCTTAGCCTTTGTAAGCTTTTCTACATTTTCTTTTACTTGTATATATTCTTCCGTTTTATTTTGTATTTCGAGTTCTAAGTTTCTCGCAAGTTCAATCGCTTTGTTCTTTGCTTGTAGTATTTCTGCATTTGTCTCGTGAATTGATTCAATGTAACGGATGGAAAAATTTGCAAAATAGAATGTAATGATTAGAGTAGAAATCAATGTAATAATAAACACTTTCGAGGCAGAATTGATACCTATTTCTTTCGCATCAGAAATATCTTTTTTAGATAATTCAGTTTTAATTATTTGATTTGCGTGGATTTTTTCTAAGTGAATATTGATAGAACTCTCATAAAAGAAAAATCCAAGTAGAGAAGAAATAAAGAGGGATAATAGCGTTATACCCAAGAAAAGCTTTATACGAATTGTTTTTTTCATACGGGTAACATCAATTAACTAAATACTTTTTTGTATTTATCCACTTTGGCTTTGACTACATAGGCACAATAAGAGTTGTAAGGATTATTGCGGAAGTAATTTTGATGATAGTCTTCTGCCGGATAAAAAATTTCAAGAGGGACAATTTCTGTAACGATGGGATTCGCCCAATTAGCCGCATTTGTAGAAATGGATGCTTCGGCGATTTTTTTTTGTGACTCATCCTGGAAGAGAATGATGGAGCGATACTGTGTGCCTGCGTCATTGCCCTGACGATTGAGGGTAGTAGGGTCGTGGACTGTCCAGAAAATATCAAAGATCTTTTCGAGTGAAATAATACTTGGCTCAAATTCAATCTGCACCACTTCCGCATGACCTGTTGTTTCATTGCAGACTTCTTTGTAAGTGGGATTTTTTGTATGACCACCCGCATAACCGGACGTAACCGCTTTTACTCCTTCTACTAATTGATATACTGCCTCTAAACACCAAAAGCATCCACCGCCAATCGTTATTGAGTTCATATTTATTCCACCTGTTACTTACATACCTGACTTACTGTTTATGTGCAAGATTTTTTCATAAGATTCCAATTAGTTTTTTAAGGAGTTGTGTTTCTGAAATCGTCGTAGATAAATACAGAGTATATATTCATTAACTCAGAATCACTTTTTTTTTCATCTCGATCTAGGAGTATTGACCTAAATTTTTCATAATCCTGTGTTAGATTGTTCGCTTTTGTAAAGTATAAAATTGCAATTAAAAATTCTCGATTGTTGTTAAAGTTAACTCTCAGAGAATTCCATTCAGCTAAATCTGGCTTGTCTTTTGTTTGAAAAATTTCTAATAGAGAAAGACAGGCTCGCACATCATTGGAAAGATTCAAATTTGCATAGCATTCTTTTAAGAATAAAATTGTTTCTGTGTCCAGGGCAAAACCATCTTTAGCAAGGGAAAGATAAAAGACCCGTCTGAATAAGTTCAATGCCTGCCAATACAATTTCTTTTCTTTGTAAAAATAGGCAAGACGTAGCGAATACTTTTGGTTATCCGATAGCAGAACCGCTGTGTCGATGAGAGCGGATTCCATGTCCTTTCCTTTGCTGTCAAAATTTCTTTCTGAGATTTGTAAATCATTGTGTAATTCTTCTTCCAATGGAAAATAGGGTAGATATTTCTTAGATTCTTCTTTTGCTTCTTTAAATTTCTTTTTAGAAATAAGGTTTTTTATATTTTCAAAAATCTTTTTCTTATCGTCGCCATAGGTATTCTGTGTTTGAATTTTCTTTAGCGCAAAACGAACGTATTCCTCGTTGCCCAATCTTTTCGCAAGAATCAATGCTCTGTATCGCATGGAAATATCTTTTTCATTTTGACTTAAATAGAGTCTTATATAATCAAAGGATTTTACTGGTCTACGGATTTTAAAGTTTAATTCATATAATTTTTTGAACACTTCGCTCTGTGCGGGATTTAATGCAATGCTGAACGTATAATGCTCAATAGCCGCATCTTCCTCTCCTAAAGCTTCATGAGTCTCGGCACGGATAGAGTAGTAGCGCCAATCTCTTTCTTCCTGTTTTGTAAAAATTAAATCTAGTTTTTGAATTGCGCGCTGGTAATTTTTTTCGGTAAAGGCAGCGTATGCGCGTGCAAGTGTTTCTTCATAAAAATCGTCAGCCAGGACTGGTAAAATAAATAGAAGAAATAAAAGTATAAATTGCATAGTAAAAGTATCGGCTTTTTCTTTTTTTAAACAACCCCACTTAAGCTAATGTTTTTTGCTCAACTGCGTAAATATTGTAAGAAAAACTGAACAAATTATTTTTTTTAAACCTAGTAATTTAGAAGCCCAAAGTTGGGAAGTGAGGATACAAAATGCCAGGCACTAAAACAAAAGAAAAAAAGCGAAAAGCAAAGAGCAAATCTGCATGGTTTGAGTTAGTCGAGAGAAAAGAGGATTTTAAACACATCGTTCATATTCTAAATCGGTATTATGATTTGCATTCACCGGTTAATCATCCTTCGCCGGCACATTTATTTCGACAGGATATCGTGAGTTGTGATTTGGAAAAACTGCATATCTATCTTAAAAAATTTGGAAGCTTTGAATTCTTAGTCGTAGTCGAGATTGGTTCTGAAGAAAGTAAACGAATGGATTCCTGGATTCACATCGATGGAATTGCGCAGGAAAGAATTTTTATGAAAGAGAAAGGAAAATTAGAACACCCCGTTTTTAAAATTACAAGTCTAGATGATTTATTTCAATCGCACACAAAAGAAGTAGAAAAAGGATTTCGACCAGCAGCAGAGGATGCATTAATATTATGATTAAAACTCCACAAATTATGTTTGACAAATACGATACCATATCGTATTTTAATAGAATGAAAGTAACCGCACTCATTCCTGATACTATTATTGATGAAGTAAAAAAGTATTCGAATGGCAAGAATATTACAGACTCCCTTATGATTGCACTCGAAGATTGGATTGCTTTGCAGAAGTTGAAAAAATTAAACTCTCTTGTCCTAGAGACTCCTCTTACCTTTGAGCGAAATTTTTCAGCAGAGAAAGTAAGAAAGCTAAACCAAAAAAGATAAATGGTGGTTCTTGACACAAGTATTTGGATTGAGTTTTTTAAAGCCAGAGATCCTTATTATAAAGTTGTAAAAAAGTTAATTGAAGAAAGAGAAGTTATCGCACTAGAAATAGTCTTCTCAGAATTAGCGCAAGGCTGTAAAAATGAAAGAGAGCAAAAAATAATAAGTGAGTATTGGAAGAATTTAACAAAATACTCCGAAGACAATCTTTTATTCAATGCGGCTAATTTATCTTATTCGAAGAAGCTAATCAGCAAAGGTGTTGGACTGATTGATTCAGTAGTTATTTACGCTGCTTACAAATTAGAATGCAAGATATGGACATTGGATAAAAAAATTCTTTCTGTAATTGATAAGAAGAAGAATCATTTTATTCTTAAGTGAGTTCTACAATTAAGAATTCAAAATTTTGAATTCTTAATTTGAGTTGTTGAAAAATTAGAAAAACGGTGTCATGGTGAGGCTCTAGAATCCATGACTTTATTGAGTAAAGTCGCCCTTCGAGAGCCTCAGGGTGACAATTTTTCAACAACTCAATTATTCATTTTAATTTAAATCTCGAATGCTTTGTGAATTTCTTGTAGTGCTTTTTTTGCATCTGCTTCTGTGATTACACAAGAAATTTTGATTTCAGAAGTTGAGATCATTTCGATGTTGATGTTGTTTGCAGCGAGCGCCTTAAACATAGTAGCCGCTACACCGACGTGAGATTTCATTCCAACACCGACTGCCGATACGATTGCTATCTTATCGTCGATGTCTACTTTTCCTGTTCCATGGTGTTGAGCAAATTTTTCTAGTATTGGTGTTGCATCCTTTAAAGATTTGCGCGAGATTGTAAATGAAATTGTATTTTTTCCATTGGCAGGCGAAGACTGAACGATTACGTCTACTATAATATCTGCGGAAGATAAATTTCCAAATAACTCAGCCGCCATACCGGGCTTATCCGGAACATCGGGAATGGTTACTCTTGCTTCTTCACTCTTGATTGTGACTCCACTTACTCTTACATTTTCCACTAATTTATCCTCACTTACAACTAACGTTCCGGGATTATGATTAAAACTTGATCTAACATGAATGACTACGTCATAATTTTTTGCAAACTCCACACTTCTAGAATGAAGAACACCAGCACCAAGGCTCGCGAGTTCTAACATTTCATCGTATGTAATTCTAGCATGTTTTTTTGCGCCTGCTACTTTGTTTGGGTCAGCGGAATAGACTCCATCTACGTCTGTGTAGATTTCGCATTCTTTTGCGCCGAGTGTTGCGGCTAACGCAACGGCAGACGTATCACTTCCACCACGACCAAGAGTTGTGATATTTTCATTTCGGTCGATACCTTGGAAGCCTGCGACAATTACTACTTTGCCCAAAGCAAGTGCTTCATCGATTCGAGTGCGATCAATCATTTCTATTTTGGCGTTTGAAAAATTTCCATCTGTGATAATTTTCACTTGAGAGCCAGTAAAAGATTGAGCAGGGACGCCAACCGCTTCTAAAGCCATTGCGAGGAGGGAAATCGAAACTTGCTCGCCCGTAGAGAGTAGCATATCCATTTCACGTTTGCTAGCATTTGGATTTACTTTCTCAGCTAAATCGACTAATTCATCTGTAGCATGACCCATAGCAGAGACAACTACTACAACATGAGAGCCGTTTTCATGATAACCTTTGATTCGATTTGCTACGTTTTTGATTTTATCCGTAGTTCCAACCGAAGTTCCACCGTATTTTTGAACAACTAGATTTTGCATAAATTCTAGTTCCATATTCTTACGAGAAGGCTAAGGGTCAAACCGAAAACTTGCTTTAGAAAAGGAAGGACTAAGAATCTTAAACGCAAAAGTGGAAAGGTTTTCTCCTTTTTACTTTAAAAGAGCAAGGTAAATAATCTTTAGTCTTTTGCGTTTAAGAAAGAATTAAATAATCTAATCTATTTAATCTCCGTAGACTATGATGCAAGTTTTCGAATAAACTGAGAAAAGAAAATTTTCTTGCTCAAAGTCTACTAAGCTAATTTGCGTGATGTTGCCATTGTCTGCTGCTGTTTTCACGGAATTATCTCCAATGATAAAAAAAGGAAGATACGATAATCCGACCATTAAACTACAGGTCTTCCCTACTTTTTTTCCTATTTTGTTTGGGAATACATGCATGGTTCCTTTGTTATTTCCATAAATCATAGAAAGGGGGAGTGGGGAAGTTACGCAGGCAGAGAATGTCAGAGCAAAGGAAATTAGGAAAAAGAGTCTTAACATTTTTTTCATGTTCTTACCCATCCTATTCTCCATATACAGTAATGCAATCTTTCATATAAGGTCCGATCATTAGTGTAAATGGAGTTGCAAATACCCTTGTCTTCTCATATGTAACATGATTAACTACCTTAACATTGCCCGCTGCCTTTGCTGCAGGCAACGAAGCATCGCCAAAAGCAAATAAATAAAGCACCATACTTTGGCAAGCTGTCCCTTTCTTTGTACCAATGCTGTCTGTCACGGATTCTGATCTTGAAGTATTTGAATAAATAAAACCACTATGGTCGTACCCATGCAATCCTTTGGTTGCACTCAAGGCATTAATAAAAGTTCCACAATTACCCGATGCAGAAACTGCAAGGAATAAAGCCAAAGTCATCAAAATTTTTCTTAACATAATTTGTCTCCTAGTTTTTTAACAAGCTAAAGCTCAAAACAGGCCTTTACTTATTATGCCTAATAGGATTTATTCAAGGAAAACTGTCAAACTTTTTTATAAATCTAGAACTTTAATAGGTTCTCGTTAGTTTACTTTTGTACCTTAGGAACACCAGATTGCAAGGTCGTTAAATTGAATACAAGACCTATCTGAACATGCGTTGTGTCCAACGTTTTCGAACTAAAATTAGTAGAGGATAGGTATTGTCTGTAATGTTCGAGTTCAAATTTAATTCCCATTTCTTCAAGAATGAAGAAATTAACTCCAGCACCAATCCCTACAATCTTACTAAGACCGGAGAAGTCACCAGTTTTTAAAAAGTATTTATCATCATCGTATAAATTTCTATGAGAGCTACTTAAAAAAGTACCTCCTCCTGCTTTTAAATGAACATACGGATCCAAGACTGATTTTGAAATGAAATGGTAACTGCCTGACAACATCATATTGGTTCCGCTGTACATTAAATAGCTACCTGGAACAGAATATAAAGTCTGATCCTTAGTGCGAACGTAATTCGAATTCCCGGAGGCTCCTGTATTTGAATAGTTTTGATACCTACTTTGCCCATTTCCGTGAATCGAAAACTGTAACATAGAAACACCTACCCCAATATTATCTGTGAGAGAATATTCTAAACTTCCACTATTTGACCCACTGGGTTTATACTTAAATGGAGTTACAAAGGGTTGTGTCTTGTTTTCTATTAAGCCTAATTGGGATTGTGTAGATAGAGTATCATTGTATGACCTATCAGTATCAATCAAGGATCCACTGGCAGTTAGCAAACCAGTTGACGCTGATAAATAGAACTGTCCTTTCTGGAAGCCTATGACTGCCTTCTTTGGAGGTGCAGCGTTGACGCTGGGCTGGGTATCCTGTGCAAAAGTCATGGTGGAAAAAAATGCTAATATTAGTATTAAGTAAGTCATAGGGAAACACTAGGTTGACATGGTTTTTTTGTCAAGGAATAAACGATTAAACAAGATATACCTTAAAAAGAAAGCAAGGGCGATTTTATAAAACCTAGCGATGTAAGGAATACAAAGAATCTAATTGGATATTAAAACGTCTTTTCTTGCTAAATCAAATATTTGAACTAAGAAATTGGATAGCTCTTCCCCGGCTTCTTTGGAAGGACGAATTTTATAATTAAAAACTTTTAGTCCGAAGCGGATAAAGAAGTTATCCACAAACTCACTTTCGGAACGAAGAGAGAAATTCCAAGCGGAAGGTTTCTTTTTCCAGCTTAGTTTTAGAAAACTTCCTTTCTCCTGATTGGCATGGACTAATACAGTGGTGAAATGATAAATCAACTCTTCTAAATTTCCGGGAATCGCAAGGTCAATTGCCCAAGAGGGAATTAAGTAAGAGAATCCACCGGAAACAGATGTCTTAGAAAAATCTTTTAGCGCAAAAGATAGATTACCCTCTCCTGGTTTGTTTGAAAAGATTCCATTTACAGTAATTTCTTTATTATCAAAATCAAGCCCATAGATGGTAGCTTGAAAGGAAATCAGAATCTTAAAATTATAAAGACTTAAAGTAGGAAGAGCAAATGCTTTTGAAAAATCTAATTCGTCGTTTCCGTCATTTGTGGAATAGGGAATAATTTTTCCGCCGGCAGTATAGAATTTACAATAGAGTAGAAGTGACTTACTCTCCATATTTATTTCCAAAATTCGACTACCCGAAGAATTATAGAAAAGCATTTTAATATTTCCCAATTCACTTATATCGTCGAAATACTCAGCCAGGTAGGGATATTGATTTTGCACATAACGATTGTTAATCCTTCCATTTAAGATAACCATTGTTACCCGCTTGTCATTTTTATTTTGATCTTTGAGAAGGGAGTCAGCAGCAAAGTATTGATTCAGGAATCGACTTACAGAAGGAAGATCATGCATGAGTAGATCTAATACCTTTCTATTTTCTGAATTTTTTAAATTCGAAAATGTCTTAGAGGCTGGTAGATTCACTTTATCTAAGTTTTCCATGTCGAGTAGGGATAATAAGGAGCCCAATAAGATTGCTCCTTTTTCATGCGATAAGACTCCGAGATATTGATCTAACTTTAAATCTCCTGAATAGGAATTTGACTTCGCATAAGATCCACTAGCCACAGAAGATGATTCATTCTTTCGAAGTGAAAACTCTACGCCAAAGTCACCGAATTTCTGGATAGGAATTTTTTCAAAGCTGCTATCTATTAAATCCACGTTAAAGCCTTCGGGCGAATTCACTCCTGCATATGTAACTGACTTATAGCCATTAGCCGATGATTTCATATACTTGGAATTATATAAATCTTTAAAGTCAAATTTATCGAGGGACTTACTTAGATAGCCGTGAAACTCCTCGGCTGATTTATTGAATTTAGTTTTGCTTGCGTAATTCACTAGAAGATTTAAAAAATCTCCAACTGATCCTTTGTCTTTTCCTTCTACTGATTTTACAGTTGTTAGAAATGTCACTGTCTCTGAAAAAAGAAAAATCGGAAAAAGTAAAATGACCGCGGTTAATAAATATTTTGCTTTCATTTTACTTATCTAACTTAAAGAAGCTCATTTCCTTTTTTAGCAAATCTGCTGTGTTTGCAATTCCCTGTGAGCTGGCATTTAGCTCTTCTACACCGGCTGCTGTTGACTGGGTAATTTCATTTATCCCGTAAATAGTCTTAGCCACTTCTTCAATAGCAATTTTCTGTTCTTGCATCGCTGTTCGAATTAAGGAAGTCATTTGATTTAAGCTGTTTACTTCTTCATTTGCAATCGAATTGATTGACTTTTGCATCTTTACTTGTAATTCCAGGGTTTCAGCCATTGACTGAAAAGAGTTTACTCCTTCAATAACTTTGTGGATAATCTGAATTGTATCCTGAATGATTTTACTACCCATTGCAATTTCAGTCTGGTTTGTGCTAACTAAAGAAGAAATGTCTTTGATACTTCGAGAGGTTTTATCTGCGAGTTTTCCAATCTCATCGGCTACTACTGCGAAACCTCTACCGGAATCACCGGCTCTTGCTGCTTCGATGGCAGCATTAAGTGAAAGCAGATTGATTTGTTGCGAAATGCTGGTGATTATTTCCATTACGTTTGTGATCTGCTTGGAGCTAGAACTAATATTCGAAATGCTTGCATTCATCTGATCGAGAGATTTTTCTCCCTTGCTTGCATCTTTTACAATTGTTAATACGTTTCGGCTAATGCTTGTTATCTCATCCGCCATCGAGGAAATAGTTTCTGTGAGTTCTGCCATTTTACCATCTAGAATTGTCACTTTAGAAAATTGATCTTCTGCTCTTGCGTTTACACTATCAATACCGGCAGAAATTTCCTCTATCGAAGCAGAAATTTCCTCAGACGAAGCTGCTTGCGTTTGCGTATTGCTCGAAAGATTATCTAGTGCTGAATGCATTTCATCGGCTGAGTTTGCTAGATTGTTTGCTATTTGAATATCACTGTGGATAATGGAAGATAGCTTATTGGTGAATGAATAGAGGCTTCTTTCAATGTTTCCTATTTCATCCATGGAGATAATATTAATTTGCCCTGTTAGATTTCCTTCTGCCATTTGTTTTAAAATAAAAGAGCTGTCTTCGAGTGGTTTTAATTTTAAATTCAAAAGATGATAGATAAAAAAGCCAGTGGCTACTAAAGTAAGCAGTGTAATGATAGAAATATCGCGTATACTTACTAGGGCAGGCTTTTCTAAGTCTTCTTGTAAAATAGTGCTGACCACAATAAAATTATACTTAGAGCTAATTTGTTTTAACATGGCTCTGATGTTTCCATCATCGGTATATAGGAATGATTTTTTATCTTCAAAGTCTCTAAGATAATCAGCAAAAAATTCAGTTTGTTTATTTTTCATAATTTGCTTTGGATCTTTGTGGGCAATGACTGTTAGGTTCTTTGTTAATACAAAAGGAAATCCATTTGATCCAATGTTTACATTTTTGATAATTTCCTGTGTGAAATCCCCAATCATAAAAGCAAATCCAACTCCAGCGATTACCTTTCCGTTTTCTTTGATTGGAGCGGTAATTAAAATATTTGGATGAAAAGTGATAGGAGAAATTTGTAAATCACTAAAATGAACTTTGCCATTTAGAACTGCTTCTATGTTTTTTTGGGAACTAAGGACTTGCTTCATTTGAAGACCAATGCCTTCTTTTTTTGTGGAGCTATTCGCAACGATTGTGTAGCTTGAGTCGAGGGTAAAAATAAATGTTCCTTCGTAGTAATTTTTGGAATTAACCATGTAAAGAGACAAATATTGATTTAATGCATTCCAGTTATTCTCTTTCACTAAATTTATAATTTCTGGATCTGTTGCAAATTTAGTTATATCTTGTTCTCTGGCACCGTAGAAATTTTCCAGAATTTGCACATTACTTTCGTTTATATTGTTCATTTGATTTTCAAATGCTTTTGTGAGAGTTTTGGAATTGAGATTGAAAGATACAATTAAAATGGAAACGGATAATAAAAATAGGGCAGAGCCAATTTGAATGCTGAGAGATATAAAGAGTTTACTATTGTTTTGTCCCTGATCTTTAATACTTTTGTTAAATATTCCTGTGCTTGCCACGCGAGCAATTAGATATTCGTTCACAGAAAAAGCCCAAAGTCCATTGAGGACTCCACCGAAAAGTCCGATTCCAATTAAATTAGTAAGTTGATAGATTCTGGTATCCGTAAATAAGTAGAGGCTAATGGAAACAGATATTATTCCTATGATCCATCGAATTAAAATTTCAAAAGCATGAAATTTTGGAATCAAGGTAAATTTACGTTGAGCAGTAGAATATACTTCTTCGGAAACTTGCTTTTCATCAGCAGAAAGATTCAAATATTCAATGAAAGGGTTTAGAGTTTTAATATTCAAAAAATATGATATCACTAGCGCGAGTAACGTTATGAAGGTAGAAACAAAGAGTATTATTTGAATTTGCAAAACGTTGAAGTCAATAAAGGCAATTGCGAATACTATGACAGTTGGAAGGATCATCGCTATTCCTAATGCCTCTGCGTATAACCAGAAATTTATTTTATAGTTTCGTAATAGTTTTTTATGTGTTTCATTCATCGTAGTTTCAATTTCTTTTTTGGCGTTAAGATTCCTAGTATTATTCGAAGTTAATCGATGAAACTTCTTTTTTTTCGTTTATGATTTTCGTTGAATTCGGATAGACTTTGCAAACTAAGTATGGGAAAAATCATTCGTGATAATCCCAAGCACTTTCATACGAATCGTGAAGCTCCACATGCTCTAAGAATTTTTTGTAGAATTCGTGGTTGCCGATTGTTCCACTATCCCCCAGAACGACTAATCGCAATTTGGCGCGTGTCATGGCTACGTTCATTCGTCGGATGTCGGAGAGAAAACCAATATCTGCTTCGTCATTGGAGCGAACGAGGCTAATATATATTATGTCCATCTCTCTTCCTTGGAAAGAGTCGATTGTCGAAATTTCAATGCTGTATTCTTTTTGTAAATTTGTTTTATCAAATAAATCCCGCAGAGTTTTAATTTGATCGTTATAAGGAGAAAGGATACCAATTTTAATTTCGGATTTTTGCTTTGCACTCCAATTCCATTTTTCTAAACAAAGCGTTAGGTGCTTCAGTAAAAGCTCTGCTTCTTTTGTATTGGAAATGCTTAAAGTCTCTTCATTTAACTCTTCGTCAGAGTCTGTGCCTGCTGTATCAATAAAACAAAGCGGAGAAATTCTCTCCGAGTAACCACATACTGCGTCTAACGTCTTCTCTTTTACAGAAGAATGAGCCTTTAAGTGACCATGATAAAACAATTCATTCGAAAAATCCATTATCTCTTCATTCATTCTATACTGAGTATCCAATAGAACAAATGGAGAATCCGATACCGAATCTAAACTCTCCTTACTCTGGGTCGGAGCCTGTGGTGAGCTTGTCGAATCCATGCCTCTGTGGCCAATATTCCCTTTTTCCAATCGGAATATAATTTTCTCAAATAAGGATACGTCTAGTTTGCCGCGCACGGCTTCTGTAGATTTTACTACTGGTGGAAGTTGTTTGTGATCTCCGCAAAATATCACTCGGCTGGCTCGCATAACAGCAATCCAAGCAGCAGGCTCTAAGGCTTGCGTTGCTTCATCAATGAAGACTGTTTTAAAATGCATTTTACTTGCAGGAGAATTTGTAATTCCTACGAACGTGGAACATATTGCTTCTGACTTTTCTAGAATATCTTTTTGAATCGAAACTTCTAGACTGCGGATAATGGAAAATAGCTCTTTTGCTTCATTACGAAGTGCAGTTCTCTCTTCTCTTTCTGCTTTTCCAAAATTTCTTTTGAACTTGAAAGCTTTCTTCTGGATTTGCAAAGCTTCTTTTTTATACTTTTGAATTGTATCGTAATCAGGATGCGAAAGAAGTTTTGCGTCAAATGTATACTGCTCAGAATTTTCAGAAACACGGGCAGGATTTCCCATTCGAAGAACATTTACTCCCAGAGCTGCCAATTTTTCTACGAGCAAATCTACTGCGTTATTGCTTGCCGCACAGACTAGAACTTGTTTTTCTTCTCTAACGGCTTCTTTGATTATCCGCACAAGAGTTGTAGTCTTACCTGTTCCCGGTGGACCTTGTATGAGAGCGAAGTCATGAGCGTTTAGAGCAAGCGAATAAGCCTTGTTCTGTGAATCGTTCAACTCTGTCAAAGGTGGAAATTTCTGATCTTCAAAGTAGGCTTGCCTGTAACCGAGTAAAATTTCTCTTAAATCGGCGAGTCTATTTTTACTAGCCGCAATGACTTTCGATAAAGCGAATTTCATCTCGTTGTAACTTGTCTCGTTGTAGAATAAGTCTACACCCAATTTGCCTTCGTCAAACCAATCTGGCATCTCGGACTCAGAAATCATGACTAGCATCGTTTCATCTTTTAGTTTACGAATCGTTCCATAGACGCGATATTCTTTTCTTTCTTCTTTCGAAAGACCTTCTTTGTTTGTAAAAATAGAAACAGTCTGACCCGAATGAAATTTATGATCCTTGGCTTTCTCGGGATTTGTGCGGATATTTAGAATTAGACGCTCATTAGACGTGACTTCTTCAATATCAATTTGGACAGGATACCAGGTTACACCATTCTTTTGTCTCTCTGCCGGACTTGTTTCCGTAAGTAATGTCTCGTATTCGCTACGCTCATATTCCTGCTCTATTTCGAGTAGGTGGAGTGTCTGTTCTAATTCTTCGATGGAGTTTATTTTTCGCACCAAACTTCTTGTGGCATATTATTTGCAAATTTAATGAAAATAATTTCTTTGGGTGCACAAATAAAAGAAATGTCTTCTTCCTCATGGTAGCCAGAACCTCGCTCTTGCCTGATTGGAACTTTTAATTTTACAATTTTGGATTCGTCTATGCCCTTTTTGTTTATGACCTCATAGCTATAACACGAGAATAAAAATAGAATAATAAATAAAATTATTTTACGCATTCAACACCTACCGTATGGGGGCAAACAAGAAAAAGACTCAAACCGCAAAACGCTCCATCTAGCATACTATCATATATATTGATCATCCGAATTCTTTCTCCCGGACAAACAGTTTCTGGATTCAAATCATTGTAAATCGGAACTGCACCAAAGATTGTAAAAAATCTGAGTTTGATAGATTCTTCTCTTCTAGGAGCTTCACTCTTTGTAATTATATATGGATGACTAAAACATCCAGAGAGGGTAAGAGTGATAAAAAAAAATATTGCGTATCTGTTTATACTTTGCATAGATTTTCAGGCTAGAATTTTTTAAATGGGTTGACAAGTATTTTTTTATTTTCTTTTAATAATCTAGGAGCCATTATGAAATCTTTAAAAAACTTTTTTTTGTTATCCGTTATTCTCTTATTCGTAAATTGTGCAACAGGCCTTCGAAGCGCCTTACACGAGAATATGAGCGTTATCGACTTTCAAGCAACAACTCCTATTGGCAACTCGGTATTTATCCCCTTTGTGACTGGGGCAGATAAAGATATTTTATTAACCAATGTAGAAATCACTCAAGCACTTAGAAAATCCGTTATTGGTTCTAAATTTTTTAAATCTCTAAATGATAAAACAAAGGAAGATTGGGATTTGAAAGCAGAAATTATAAGGCTTGATAAACCGACATTTGGCGCTGATTTTACAGTAACCGCTGAAATAAAATATACACTTTTCAATAAAGGCACAGTCGTCAAAGACTTCGTCATCACTGAATCAGGCACTGCAACTGTCAGTGAAGAATTGGTTGGATTTAAACGAATGAAAGTTGCCGATGAAAGGTGCATTCAAAATAACTTAAAAAAATTATTACTTGAACTAAACAATTCCACAAAAGGAAAGAAGTAATTATACGAATAAAAATGGCAGTATAGGATTAAATTATTTTTACTCGTTTGTAAACATCGAAAAAATTAAATTCTATATGAAGAGAGGATAATACAAAATTACCTTCGATAGAATTATATTCCATTAATTCCCAATTCAATCTTTCATTTCGAATAAATTGCTCTATATGAATTCTTTCTTGGTCAACCAAAATGTATTCTTGAATGCTGGGAACTGACCTATACATTTCGAATTTTTCTCCTCTATCATAATTCTTGGTAGATTCAGAAAGAACTTCAATTACACAAATTGGATTGGTGAGAATATCTTGATTATCCGCTTGAAACTCTGGCTCACCTGAAATGACCATTACATCTGGATAAACAAAGGCTTGCTTTGAAGGAATCCAAAGTTTTAAATCGGCAGTCATAACGTAATAAGATTCATCAAGTAATTGAGTTAGAAGATGACTTAAATTTGAGACAATTAAATTATGAATAAAGCTAGCACCAGTGAATGGAAATACTTCTCCTGCGATGAATTCACTGCGAGAATCACTTAGTCTTTCTTTCTCTAAGTATTCATCTATCGTAATTTTTTTATCTTGGACTTTCATAAGCAATTAAAAACTCACCTTACGCAAGGTGAATGACCAGCGTGCCCATCGCTGGATTTGGGTCTACACCTAACGGTGGGTTCGCTGCCGCCGGGCTATTAATTTATAAGCTTTATCTAATATTCTTAATTTCATAAAATGATTCATAGTTTTACTCTTATACGTAAGGTGAACTCAAAATAAATATACTCAAGTTATAATGGTTTTCGAAATGTGATCATCCTGTAAATTTTGTTAATCCTGTCTAAAAAAAAAATTCCAATGAACCAGAATAGCTATTATGTTTCAATTCCAGTATTCAGTCTTGAAAGAAAAATGTAAACTAACTTTTTCTAAACTCCCAATACAATATTCTTATAAAGCTCCAATTGTCCTTTTCGAATTTTGACTTCTTTTTCTTCGATGAGCATTTTGGTGAGTTGGATTCCTTCGTGTCGCTTTTCTTTGATGGTTTGGGAAAACTTTTTATCTTCGAGGGCGATATGAGAGAAGAGCCATTCTTTTAAGTCGATTGCGAGAAGATTCGCGGCGCGGTCGTTGCCTGCTTCGATTTCTGCTTTTCTTTCTAGAACAGAATAAACAAGAGTCGCATGTTTTTGTTTGTGACCTAGCAGATACGGATAATTTAGTTTTTCCATTAAATATTCTTCTGTGTGAAAATGCTCAGTGACATAGAGAATTGCTTCCTGCAAAAGCTCCTTGATCTCTGCTTGTCTATTGTCTGATTTATCGTGCATTGTCATTTCTAACTGGAAGGCAATTTTGATTAGCCACAGGTGCTGGATGTCAATGAGTGGAATATCTAATTTTAATTTAAATCTTGTCCAGATGTCTTTGATCTTGTGGCGAAGTAATCCTTCTCGATCTAAAGTTTCTTTGGAGTCTTTGGCTGAAAAAACTTGATTGTATAATTCCATTTGTTCAAGGGATAATATGAATATGCCGTCAATCGCACGTTCTTCAAAAAAAGCTTCCAGATTAGATTTTCTTTGAATGAGAAACTGCGCATACTTCTTGTCTTCCTTTAAAATATGCTCTGATAACCAATGACGCAAATAACGAAATAATTTTTCCGCCATTGTGCGATCTATCTTTTGTGCTTGAGAAACTAATTTTTTAAGTGAGTGAATAAATGCCCCGTGTTGTTTGATATGCGCATCTCTTTCCGGGAAAAAAAAATGCAGTGAACAAAGTTTCTTCTGCTCTGAAATGAGAGTCTGCATATTCGAATGCTTCTGCAATTGCTTTCTTGAATGTGTCTGCTAATTGGTCATCGTGTTCTGTTTTGATAATCGCATTTAGGTGAAGAACCAATGATACCAACCAAACATGCTGTGTGTCGATAAAGGGAATCCCTAGTTGGAAGTTCTGAAATTTCCAGAATTCTTTTACATTTGATACATGTTGAGGGTTTAATAGTTCAGTTTCTGTTAGCATCTCGCTATGATTTCAGATATTGCGACGAAATCAATAGGAAAGAACACCATCTAATGCTTCTAAAATATGATAAATATCATATTTTAATTTCTTGAATTTGCAAACCCTAACCCAAAACTGAGACTAGAGACAACTATGAAATCAATTTATTTAATTTTAATTTTAATTCTATCCCAAAGTTTTTTACAAGCAAAGACTGACGAGGCTTCTCTTGGTTTATTGAGTGCAGCGATTAAAGGAGATTTGCCGCAAGTGCAAAAGGAATTGCAAGATGGTGTGGATATTAACGCTGGCGATGAACAAGGAAATACTGCTTTACATTTTGCGACCATGAAAAGCAATTTTGAATTGACTAAGTTCTTGTTAGAGAAGGGTGCCAATATAAACCAGAAAGATGGAAACGGTGACACACCTCTTGCGAATGCATCCTCTGTTGGTAATATGGATTTAGTCAAATTCCTAATTGAAAAAGGAGCCGAGGTAGATTCAAAAAATCAAACTGGTTGGACTCCTCTTCGTTGGGCGTCTAATGAGGGTTATCTTCCTATTGTAAATTATCTTCTAGAGAAAGGAGCGGATAATACTCCCTTATACTTAGCAGATAGATATTTTGTAGAAGCCGCGAAGGATGGCAATTTAGAAGAGATGCAAAAATACTTGAGACGTGGTGCTAGTATTGATGCTGTAGACGAAGAGGGATTTACAGCAATCCTTTATGTTACAAAGAATTCCTCTCTGCATCTAACGGACAAGTCTAGAACGGACAGTTTAGAGATAGTGAAATTTCTTTTAGAAAAAGGAGCGAGTTTTAACGATAGAAGCCCTGCTGGTATTACACCTCTCCTCTATGCAATTGAAAATGATTACTCTCGAGTCATTGATTATCTGATAGAGAAAAATGCGAACTTAGAAGACGGGGATGCAAATGGAAATACAAGTCTCATGATTGCGACGAGAACTGGAAATGTAAAACTAGTCTCTTTTCTCTTAAGTAAAAAAGCAGATGTCAATGCAAGAAACGAGATTGGACAATCTGCATTTCATCTGGCAAGTCTCACTGGTAAGTTAGAAATTTTAAAACTACTTAAATCAGCAAAAGTGGAAATTGATTCTGAGGATAATAGCAAAAATACTCCCTTACTACTCGCTTCCCGCGAAGGCAATGAAAACGTAGTAAAATTCTTACTTGAATCCGGGGCAAAGATCAATCATAAAAACGAACACAATAATACTGCTTTAATGTTCGCAGCGCAAAATGGACATTTACCGGTAGTAAAACTTCTTACCGTATCGGGAGCAGATAGAACGATTGAATCTAGTTATTATCCATATGGAACTGCTCTAATATTAGCCAACAGAAATAAGCATCAAAAAGTAGCAGAGTATCTGCAGTCTATGGATAGTGTAACTCCTAAGACAACGACTAAGGCAGCAACTACAAATCCTACTTTAGAAAATAATAAAATAGAAGATCTAATCAAAATCCAAGCTCTTCTAAAAGAGCAAGTCAAGGGTAAAAACAAAGATGGATTTACTGCTTTGCATTGGGCATGTAGTAATGGGAATGTGGAAATGGTAAAATTTTTACTCTTACCAGAGGCTGTAAATGAAAAAGATAAAAACGGCTACACTCCATTACACTTTGCAGTTCAGTCAGGCAAATTGGATATAGTAAAGTATTTACTACAAAATGGTGCCAATAAAAAAGCAAAGGATAGTAAAGGCAAAACCCCACTCGATCTATCTACTGAGAAACTAAAAGCAACGCTAATTAAGACATTTAATACAACTAAAGTATCTCCTCCTGTTAAACTTTCGCCTAAGAATGATAAGCCGCAAGCAGAAAAAACCAAGGTAAAAGAAACAAATGACTTGGAAGATGACGAAGACGATGAGGAAATCCTGGAAGACTAAAGATTTGCCAAAGAGGGTATTGGATTGTCTCATTTTTTCTCTGTGCCTTATTGCCTTTGTGGCAATCATTGATGCTGATTAGTTGTCAATTTTGTTTATGGAAAAGGTTTTACTATTTACAAAAAAGGAATACTCTGTATCAATGAGTGACTATGAATTTTCTAATGACAAAGATTATAAGCAACATACTTTTGTTTTTATTCTTTGCCTTAGTGTCTATTCAAGTTAGCGCAAAAGAATTTGACATCCAAGTAATTGATGTAACGAAAGAAATGGAAGACTTGAATACTCCACCAAAGGAAGAGCATACCTGGTGGGTAACATCAAATGAAATTAATCCAGAGGTTTACACAAAGTATCTGCTGAACCAATTCAAAGATAAAGATAAACAAGATGAAGCGTGGAAACCCGCTCTTGTTCCCGGAAATCCGATAGGCGAAAAGCTTGTCTCGGTAGATACACAGATTATTTGGTATCTAAAGGTATTCACTCTTCACAATATTCCTGACGAAGATCAAATTCTCTATCTCAAAAGAATTTCCGATAGAGATGAAACCTATCTCAATGGAGTCTTGATTGGTAAAACGGGAGATTGGGATTCTGATAAAGCGCAGGGTTATGATAAGAGTAGACTCTATAAGATTCCCAAAGAAACTCTAAAGATTAATTCGCCTAACGTTCTTCTTATACGTGTTCGTAAATACTTCCGTGATAGTGTTGGCGTATGGGGAGAGAATGTTTTTCTTGGTGGAAGTAAGGCAGTTTTAAGGGATTATTATTTTTCCATTTTAAAGCCTGTTATTTTTTTGATTTGCTATTTTACAGTGGGGGCTTATTTCATTTTTCTCTTCCTGCGTCGTCGTAAGGATAGAGAGAATTTTTATTTTGGAATGTTTGCTATTTTGTTTGTAGTATATCAGCTTCTTCGTAGTCAATGGAGGTTTGAATTTGGATATAGCTATTATGCTTACAAGAAAACAGAGTATGCAATTTTAATGCTTCTCTTTCCGGCGTTGTATTTATTCTTCCGTTATTACTTCGTAAGAACAGAAAATAAGTTTATCCGATATTTTCACTACTTTAATTTAATCCCAATTACTATTTTAGTTTCGATTTTCGGCTACATATTATTTACCTCTGATATTAATTTATGGAATGATTTTTTAAATCAATTAGTGCTTCCTTTTCTTTATCCACCGCTTATTTTTCTTATTTTCGTTATTATTATCTATAATGGTTTTATTAAAAATAGCATTGATGCAAAAATCATGTTTACCGGTTGGATGATTCTAATCGCGGGTATGATAAGTGACATTCTTGTTCACTTAGAAGTGATTCGTTTTGAAAGAACTTTAGAATACAGCTTCTTTGTCTTTATTTTGAGTCTTGCCTTTATTCTTTCTAATCGATTTGTGAGAGTTCATCAGGAAGTAGAAGACTTGAATTTGAACTTAGAGAAAAAAGTAATTCATAGAACAGAAGAATTACAAACTGCTCTTACAAAAGTAAATGAATTAAAGCTCAGTCAAGATGGTGATTATTTTTTAACTTATTTGTTATTGGAGCCGTTATGCGTGAAAGCCGTTACAAATCAAAATATAAAAGTAGATTTTTTGATTAGTCAGAAAAAGAAATTTGTATTTCATAAGAACAACCATGAGATTGGGGGAGATACTTGTATTGCGCACAGTATTTTCCTTCAGCATAGACCTGTCACTGTTTTCTTAAATGCAGATGCAATGGGTAAGTCTATGCAAGGTGCCGGCGGAGTTCTAGTTCTCAATTCTATTTTTGAAAGCATTGTGAAACGAACTTCATTGCAACCCGGCTTTGCCGAACAATCAGCAGAAAGTTGGCTTACGAATGCGTTTATCGAACTGCATAATGTGTTTATTATGTTTGAAGGTTCGATGATGATTTCTCTCAACATGGGAATCATTGATGATGCATCCGGTCGAATGGTTTATGTCAATGCAGAGCATCCTGCGATTGTTTTGTTTCGAGATGAGAATACCAGTTTTCTTCCTTTACTTGAGATGAATTGTAAATTAGGGTCACCGCTTATGGAAGAAAGGGTTCATATCAATTCTTTTTTATTGGCGGATAAGGATGTTTTGCTTCTTGGCTCAGATGGACGAGATGATATAATACTCTCAAGCGGAGAGATGAACAATGATTATGATTTATTTCTCACTCATGTAAAGAATGCAAGGACTGATTTAAAAAAGATATTCACTGAGATTTTAAAAACTGGAGAGATATACGATGATTTGTCGCTCTTACGCATTGAATACAATAAATTTTAACGGAGTCTAAAATGGAAAAGTATCGAAAGAATGTTGGTGTAGTAGTATTTAATGCAAAAGGACTTGTTCTTTTGGGAAATAGAATTCCCCATCGAAGTTCCTGGCAGTTTCCGCAAGGGGGAATGGATGATAATGAAGATCCGTTAGTCGCCGCTAAGAGAGAACTTTACGAGGAAGTTGGAATTGATAATGCAGAGTTCGTATATGAAGTGTCTGATTGGTTGAGTTATGACTTTCCGGCAAATTTAGATTTACCTCATATGAAAGGATTTAAAGGACAGACTCAAAAATGGTTTCTTGCGTATTGGGATTATCCTGCTTCTAATTGTAAATTAGATTTGCATGAGAGAGAATTTGAGACAGTTCAATTCTTTCCACTCAAGAACGCGGCAAATACAATCGTAGATTTTAAAAAAGAAATCTATAAGAAGCTAATTGAGATTTTGCGTCCGGAAATTGATAGATATCTAAAGAATCGCAATGAAACCAGATGAACTAGCAGAATTCTATTCTAAAGTATCGCAGATGAATTCTCCTGAGAATTTGTTTGGAGAGCTAAGTGGTAATACTAAGATTGAAACACTTCAATCTCTAAATGAAATATACAAAGAGCTAATTAAGAAATTTCATCCCGATAAGTATTCTCTTGCTGATGCGTATACTCGCTATTTGGCTGGTGAGATCAGTGGGATCATAAATGATTTCAATTCACAGGCAAAAAAACAAATAGAACTAGAGACGTATGGCAAAGGAATTTCTTCTTCGGCAAATGAAGTTTCATTCGAAATCAAAACGAAGCTTAGAGTCTATCGTATCTTTGAGCATTTCATGGAAGCAGATTATGCAAATCTTTTTAGAGGTGAGTTTAGGACATCTAAGTCAGGTGTCGAAAGAGTCTGTGTAAAAATCATTCGTGATAGAGCCGATAACGATTTAATTCGAAGAGAAATTCAGATTCTAAAATCGATTCAACATAAATCACTGCCTGTATTCTTTGACGAGTTTAGAACTACAGAAGGAGAATTGGGACTCATTGAACGATTTATTGAAGGTCACGATTTATTCAGTATTCTAGAAAAATATCCAAATGGACTTCCGGTCGAGCATGTATGCTGGATTATGGAGAGGCTACTCAGTGTTCTAGGCTTTTTGCACTATAATAAAATTATCCACGCAAATATTGAACCGGGCAATATCATTGTTAGACCGGAAGATCACAATGTATTCTTGATTGATTTTTTATTTGCTATTCCAAATGCAAATACAACGAATGAAACATACGGTTGTTTGAATGAGCCTTACAGTGCACCAGAAGTGAAACTTAAAAAAAGACCCATTCCTGCTTCTGATATTTATTCTATCGGCAAATCCATGTTATTCCTTCTTGGGGGAGATGTGGATAATAAGAAGTTTCCTTCGCATGTAGATAAACGGATCTCTTCTTTTCTTGCTGAATTGATAGAACCAAGTCCCCTCAGGAGAGCGAAGGATGCATGGATTTTATGGCATCGCCTGTCTAATCTGCGAGAAGAAGTCTTTGGAGCGAGGCATCAATTTTTAGAATTAGAGTTATGAAATCATAAAAAGGAATGGAAATAAATTGACTAAATTATTAGTCTGTTAAATTGCTATGACAGAAATTGCATTAGGAATTAATCGAAAGAAACAAAAACCATACAATACTATGATTTTATGCCATTCTGCTTTAGAGCGAAGGCTCTTAGAGCAATACTTTCGCATCGCTGAATTCAAAGTAATTGATGCAGATGAAAAACTGATTTCTTTTTTTGAAGGGAATGTTGCAGATAAGCCAAAGCCAGCCAAAGAGAAAGCAGAAACTGAGATAGAAACAGATGAAACTGAAATAGAGGAAGATGAATTTAGCGAAGAGGAGATTAAAATAAACGAAATTCTTCTCTCCTTTGAAAAGATAGACATTCTTTTGATTGATTATAAACCCGATTCCAATGCGTTAGTTCTTATACAAAAAATTCATCAGATGTATTCTAAAATGATAGTCATTCTCATGATTGATTCAATTAAAAAAGACTTAATTGAAAATATCTTGCAGACAAAGGCAAATGCCTATTTGGTGAAACCAATTTCTAAAAATGTAATCTATGATAAATTGAAGATCATACTAAAGAGAGATGATTTGACTCAAAAAGTTGTAATCGGATACAAACCGAAAGGAGTCAATTTTCAGGAAATGCATATTCCTCCACTGCCCACAGTTCTAAATAAAGTAATTTTATTTGACACAGAAAAAATGGGCGGAAGCGAAGAGCTAGAAAATATAATTGCCCCGGATAAATCTCTAAGTGCGGATCTAATGAGAGTAGCCAATTCTGCCTATTATGGTAGAGCAGGTAGTATCAATACACTGCGAGACGCCATTACCCTTATGGGGCTCAAGACAATTAATAATATTGTTTTGGTAAAGTTTAGACAGAGATATACGGCTAAGCTTCGTCATCCGCTTTATAAAAAATACTTAGAAGAGTTTCCAATTTTAATTGGACTCATTGCTCTTGACTTAAGTGCACCTCTCAACTTGAAACCATTGAATAAGGAAATATTTATTCATTCCATTCTAATGAAAATTGGAATGACAATGCTTGCACTCAATGAGCCAGAAAAATATTTACATGTATTGGACCAATACGGAAATGGAGCAAGAACTCTAGTCAGTATAGAAAGGGAAGAGTTTAATACGGATTATGTGCAAATAGGTTTAAAAGTCTTTAAAACATGGCATTTTCCTAAGTCTATGTCAGATTTAGTGGCGGATCAAGAATTTTTTGTAGCGGATATTAATAAAGTAGGGGATTTAGATAGACTTCTTCGCTTATCCGAAATCTTTGCTCTACGTCTAATAGGTCGTAGACTCATGAAAGAGGAAATTGAATTAGTGAGTGCGATTCTAAAATTCTATCATGTGAAAGAGAATATTACTGACCTGTTCAACCAAGATTATTATCACCATATCCAGAACCATCCTTTCTTTGAACTTTTATAAAACTAGTAACTCATTTTTGGCTAGAGAATTCAACTGTGAACCTTTAAATCAAAGTAAAAATATTAGAAAGATATAATGGGTTATTAAAGCTAATAGCCTGCGGCAGCAAACCCACCGTTAGGTGTAAAACCCACCTTCAGCGCTGGGCACGCTGGCACTCACCTTGCGTAAGGTGAGTTTTCCGTTTCTATCTCGATTGAAATGTCCGCTTTGGAATTCTTTTCCTTGTAAGAAATTCTTCTTCTTTCCTTTACATCCAGGCGTGTATCCTGTCGTCCGATCCTTCGATCTTTTAAATCATGAACATTGAGTGGCTCACCATTTCTGAGTCGATCGTATAGAATCCAAAATCTAAAAGAAGGAATGCGGCATTCCTCATCGAGACAGAGCGCACTTCGAATTCCGCGCACATAATACATTTCTACATATCCTTTGTTCTTTGCGGGTATCTTTCCTCGATATTCACAATGAAAAAAATCTTTTACAATTTCGTATGTTGATTTAGAAATGTTTACCATTTCAGGAGTGCCACTTGCTTCCATTCGTGACGCAATATTAACAGTATCTCCCCAGACATCATAGGCAAATTTCTTCTCTCCAATCACGCCAGCGATTAAGGAGCCTGTGTGGATACCCAGGCGTAACTCCCAAAAAGGAAGATCCATGGATAGTCTTAATTTTTTTGCTTCGTTCATGACTGCTTGAATTTCTAAGGCAGCGAGAATTGCATCTACTGGATGTGTATTATTGATAATAGGAATTCCTCCGGCGCACATATAGCTATCGCCTATCGTTTTTAATTTTTCCAACTTAAATCTATCCATGAGAGAATCAAAATAGGAGAAGCAGCTATCAAGTTCGTTGATCAATTCATTTGGAGTCATCGTCTCTGCAATTTGTGTAAAGCCTTTGAAATCAGTAAACATTACGGAAACTGACTTGTAATGAACCGGAGCAGTTGAACCATTTTCTCTTAGCTCTCTGGCTATTTCTTCCGGGAGGATATTAAGTAGTAGCTGGTCGGATTTAATTTTCTCTTGCTCCATTTCTTTTTGCGCCATCAGTGCAATCTTTTCTGCGATCTCAGCGTCTCGCTTTGCTTCTTGCATTTCTTCTACTAGATGTGCGTTGAAGATGACTCCTGCAATTTGATCTGCAAAGCGCATTAATTTTTTAATATCTTCACTTTGTATTTCAATGATTTTATCCTGGACTGTGAGATTTAAAATTCCAATTACTTCGTCTTGTAGAATCAGTGGAATTTGTAACATGGATTGAAGGTTGCCTTTTCGTTGAATCTCGAAATCAGTTCGTCTCAATTTATATTGTTCGCCATTGTAAACATTGGTTACTGTTCTCTTGAAATTGTAAGCATTGGAGAAATAAAATGGGACACGATTTTTATAGGTTTGATAAATGACACCAAGGGATTCATTTATTTTTTTTCTAAAATGACTGAAGTAGTCGAAGTCCAATTTCTCAGGAGAACCGAAAATGGAAAGTGTTGAGTCGGAAAAAACTTGATTCTTCTTTTTATTTACCAGCAGTATCCATACAATATCAAAACCGGTTCGTTCGCAAATATAAGTATAGATTTCTTTTAAGATTGTAGCGGTGTCTATCGTCGAATTGATAATGCGTGTAAATTCATTTAGTTTTTCTAATTCTGCTTGCTGCTCTAATACTTTTGCTTCTACTCTGCGCTGCTCTGTAATGTCATCATACAAAGCGAGGTAATTTATTGTATTTCCTGCTTTATCAAAGATGGGTGAAATAACAGCATTTTCAATGTATTCATCGCCATTTTTTTTTCTATTGATGAACTCTCCTCTCCAAGTCTTTCCGTTTAGAATCGTAGACCAAAGTTCTTTGTATACTTTTGGGTCTGTTTTTCCTGACTTCAAAGCACTTGAATTCATTCCAAGGGCTTCTTCTGCGGTATATCCAGTTAGTTCAGTAAACTTGGCATTCGAATACTCAATATTACCCCCTAAATCAGTTATTACCATGGCTGCTGGATTTTGCTCAATCACGATGGATAGCCTCTGGTCTTCTGGAAAGTAACTTTTTTTATTGAGGTTTTTTGTTTTCATTTCAGTTTGCCTTAGGTCGCATTTAGGAATAATAAACCTGCTGGTAGAGTAATTTCCAGATTGTATGTAAACTCTCATTGCTTTAAAGGAATAGTGGAGTAAATGTAAACCCAATTTTCTTTTTTGTCAATAGGCAAATTTGGTTTTTTAAAAAAATCCACTCTTGTTAAATAAGATTTTTTTTTATTATATATAGAGATTCTAAAAAAATGGATTTGTTTTTTTTGATTGCAAAGAATAAAGAAACTGTTATACTACTCGCAAAATTTATGAATATAATTCAAACTCAAATTCAATTTAGCCCAGTCTTAATTCGGAAAGCAATTAGGTTTATTCGGAATTCTATTCTTCTGTCTTTTCTTTTTTGTTTGCATTGCGATCCTGCCAAGTATGAAAATCCCTGTTCTCCAAATTCGAGTTACTTCCAAAGGACATTTCAATTAAAAATAATCTTAGGGGATAAGTCTTCTTTTTGTGGAGTTTCCAGCGCAGATCCTTTGCTGAATAATTCTTCCGCGAATACAGGCTCTTCTACAAATACAGGAAATTCCAATCCTACAGGTAATAATCCGGCTAATACCGTTACGCCTCCGACTTCTCTAAGTTATCCGCAAAACTTTTATACATTTACACAGGGAGTCTCAATCGTTTCTGTAACTCCTGCGATAACAGGGACTGTGACAAGTTGTGCGGCAAATCCTGTTTTGCCGGTTGGGCTTTTCATTGACAATGCAACCTGTGCGATAACAGGAACTCCTTCTGTTGGAACTGCGCTTATTGACTATGTGATTACGGCAAGCAACTCGGCAGGTAGCGTAAGTGCTACATTGAAATTACGCTCGCTATTCGGAACGGCTAAGTTTGCTTACGTTCCCAATTTTAGTACCAATAATATTTCTGTATACACAGTCAATCCGAATACAGGTATATTGACTGCAGGACCTACCGTAGGATTTGGATCTGGAACTAGAGATATTGCAGTAGATCCTTCCGGCAAATACCTATATGTCATTGGAAATACAAGTAATAACATTCAGTTATATTTAATCAATAATACTAATGGTGATTTGATTCCCTCTGGTTCGGCATTAGCCACAGGGACAGGTCCAAATTCAGTAACAGTTGATCCAACGGGTAAGTTTGTATATGTAGCGAATAATAGCGGAACTATTTCTTGCTATAAGGCCGATCCAACGACTGGACTTTTAACGGCTGGCGCAAATGCTCCGGCTGGTGCGACTACTCGCTGGATTCGAGTAGCGCCTAGTGGAAGGTATGCGTATGTAGTCAATGGCGGGGCAAATAATATGTATATTTATTCGATTGACCCAATTTCGGGATCTCTTACACAAGTGGGAGTGCCAATCATAACTGGTAATGATCCTAGAAGTGTTGCTATTTCGCCTGACGGTAGATTTTTGTTTACGGCTGAACTGAACGCAAACCAAGTTACTCCCTATTCAATCAACTTAGCTACTGGAGCTGTGACCCCGGGAAGTTTTATTACATTCGCAAATGCTCCTGAATCCGTGTTTGTTCATCCTACGGGCAAATATGTGTATGCCGCGTATAGTGCAGGAGGCACAATCGGAACCGTTGTGACAAATTCTATTAACTTTACGACAGGTGCAATCACTGCTGGCACATCAGCAAGCAGCGGAGGAATAATGCCTAACAGAATTATTGTTGACCCTTCGGGAAAATTTGCCTATAGTTCAAGTTACAATGGGAATAACATTACTTTATATAACTTAGATCCGACAAATGGAAATATTACACTAGTCACGTCCTATTCTCCCGGAACCAATCCAAATGGCATTTTCGTAACAGGTGGTAATCCTTAAGAGAAAATCTACTTGCTTAATTATGTCCGATGTAAGAATAAGGATTATGCCAAAGGAACGTCATATTGTTTCTCTATCGGGTGGAAAAGATTCCACTGCTCTAGCCATATTTCTACAGAAGAATTTTCCTGACAAGGCGTATGAATTTGTATTCTGCGATACAGGAGAAGAACTCCCCGAAACATACAGCTACTTAGAAAAGATAGAAACTTACCTCGGAAAAAAGATCGTTCGTTTAAGAGCAGAGAGAACCTGGGATCAATTCTTAGAAGACTTCTCCGGCTACTTACCATCTGCCCGTAGCCGCTGGTGCACGGCAAATATGAAGATCAAACCTTTCGAAGACTATATCGGTGATGATGTGGTAATTAGCTATATAGGAATTCGCGCTGACGAAAACCGCGAAGGATATATTTCGAGCAAAACAAACATAACGCCTAAATACCCATTCAAAGAGCACGGCATCGACAAAGAAGGCGTTATGCGCATCTTAGACGAGAGTGGTCTTGGTCTACCTGATTATTATAAATGGAGAACTCGCTCGGGCTGCTACTTCTGTTTTTTCCAACGCAGAAAAGAATGGTTGGGGCTAAAGGAAAATCATCCTCACCTATACGAAAAAGCAAAACAATACGAAACCTCTAACAAAGACGGCTCGGCTCAAAACTTCACATGGATCCAAGGGGGCACTCTTGAACAAATCCTAAAAGACGAAGACGGAATCAAACGCCGCCACGATCAATATGAAACACGCGTTAAGCGCGACAAACAAAAGAAAAGCAAACGCCTCATCGACGTATTCAGCTCTGAACTCTCATTCGAAGATGCACTCAACATGGAAGATGATGCTGAGGGTTGTTTGGTTTGTCATGTTTGATTTTTAGATGTTGAAGTGATTTTTAATCTTTTAATTTATGGATGTTGATTTGATTTTTGTTTTTTCATCTTTGAATTTATAAATGTTGAATTGATTTTTGTTTTATCGGATTACACTGCATAGTCCTATCAGACTATGCAGGAGGTATTTCGCCCCGTTGGGGCTTTCCTTTTAACTATAGCTCCAACGGAGTGAAATATCTCCTGATATGGGTGCTAGCCCATATCAGTCTAGTGAATTGATTTTTGATTTATCAGGTTTAAATTTATCGATGATGAATTAATTTTTGTTTTATCGGATTACACTGCATAGTCCTTGCAGACTATGCAGGAGGTATTTCGCCCCGTTGGGGCTTTCCTTTTAACTATAGCTCCAACGGAGCGAAATATCTTCTGATATGGGAGCTAGCCCATATCAGTCTAGTTATAAAGATTAGTCTAAAATTAAAAAGAGGAATTCTATGGCACAGTCATTAGTTAAAAATTATATTCATATTATTTTCAGCACTAAGTATAGAGAGCCTTTGATTCTTGAATCTGTTGAAGAAGAACTTTTCAGTTATATAGGTGGAATTTGTAAAGAATATGAATGTCAGCCCATTAAAATTGGAGGATATCTAGATCATGTGCATATTCTTTGTTTTCTATCCAGAAAAATTGCATTGATGAAATTAGTGGAAGAAATTAAAGCTCATTCCTCTAAATGGATGAAATCAAAAGATCCAAAGCTAAAAAACTTCTATTGGCAAAATGGATATGCGGCTTTCTCTGTTAACCCCCGCGGAGTAGATAGAGTTAGTAAATACATCGAGAACCAAAAATTTCATCATAAAAAATTCGAATTTAAAGAAGAATTGATTCATTACTTTGAACAATACGAAATCGAATACGATGAAAAATACGTGTGGGATTGAAATAGATTCGAAAGGAAAATTTCCAATACATTCATTCGATGATTCTTTCATTGAAGAATATTTCATTTTGAAAAATATTCCTATCCCTTGCAGGATAGGGCTTAGATATTACGCTCCGTTGGAGCTATAGTAAAAAGCCAAGCCCCGAATGGGGCGAAATATCTCTTGATATGGGTGCAAGCCCATATCAATCAGTGTATTTGTAAAGATTCATCAATCTAATTTATTTGTAAAAATTAAATCTATACTTCAATTTATCTGTAAAAAAACTATTTGTTAAAACTACAATGAATTCTTCCAGCCTTCGGTCTGCCTTCGATTAGCCTTCGGTTTGGGTTCGATTTGGCAATGACCAGGATTTGAGATGAATCTGTGAAAAATCGATCAGAAAACGAATGCAAGTGACCGATATACTATAGTAATCATACAGTTATTATAGGAGTAACATATACTATGGCAAAACTTACAGGAAATGTTTTAGGTGGCGTAAAGGGCAAACTTGGAAATGTGTATTTCGCAGAATACAAGGGAAATACAGTTATTAGGGCAATGCCTAAACCTAAAAAGGACAAGCCTTCTCCCAACTAGAAGAAGATAAGAAATGAATTCAAATTGGGAAATTCTTTAGCAAGTAAATTTAAGGCTTTATTTCATTTTATTAAATTGGCGAATCCAGAAGCAAGTCCTAGAAAGGATTTTTTTTCGAGAGTAAATTTAGCAATGATTCAAAATGAATCTGATCTAAGTGTTGATTATGCAAAGCTGGAATTTACAAGAGGACTTCTAGATATTCCAAACGAATTTACCCTGCAATCACAATCAGGTAAAATCAGTGCAAGTTGGAAAAATGTTGAATCACAGGAATTACAGGATGATATAGTGATTTGCCTCTTCGATCCAGCTTACCCAACTCCAATCATCCTCTCCACCAAGCGGCAAACCGATTTTATCCACTTACCTGTCCCTTCTTTTTGGAAAGGACATCTAATTCACGGCTACATTTTCGCCAAAAACGACAAAGGTAAATTCTCTGATTCAAGATACTTCGGGGTTGTTTATTGATTTTTGCTTTATCATCTTTGAATTTATTGATGGTGAATTGATTTTTGTTTTATCAAGTTTGAAGTATATAGATGTTGAATAAATTTTTGTCTTATCATCTTTGAATTTGTAAATGTTGAATAAATTTTTGTCTTATCGGATTACACTGCATAGTCCTTGCAGACTATGCAGGAGATATTACGCTCCGTTGGAGCTATAGTAAAAAGCAAAGCCCCGAATGGGGCGAAATACCTCCTGATATGGGAGCAAGCCCATATCAGTGTAGTTGTAGAAATTCATTTTCAATTTGAATGTATTTATAAAAAGTATTTCAAAACCTATAAAGCCTGTGAATACTTCCAGGTATCCCCTGGAACGATATTTTTAAGTTTAGAGAAATTGTTAAAGATATGATTGCTTATAATTTCCACCTTCTCGGTATTAGCCGCTTTCAAGATGGTATCAGAGGAAGTGAGTTTATAAGAAAGTTTACGAATATCTCGCTGGATAAATGCATCTTCAAAATTTAAGCATTTGTCGATATGGGATTTAATTCTTTGTGTTAAAGCCTCATCTAAATCTAAATCTGGAAGATGATTTGATTTTTTACTATTAAGACTGGTATCTCGAATAGGGTAAAGATTCCAAAATGAATTATTTGGAAAAAAGGAATAAGGTAGAAGATGGTCTAACGGGAATTCACCACTGCATGGATCATCGGAGTAAATACACTTTGTTAGCCCGTGTTTTCGATAAACATTTTTGTAGTGTAGAATTGTATTTTGATCTCTGGTTTCTTTTAAATCAAAGAGAGAACTTAAATCATCAAATACATTTTCACGACCAGAACTCTTTGCAAACTCCATACTCTTTTCAATCCAACGATACGAAATAGAATCTCTTAAGAGAACTCGCATTTCTGCTATTTCCTCGTAGATTCTTTCCGGAAAAGTGATAAAAGTATTTTCTGTATCGAGTAAATCTTTCCAAGTCTTAGCATTCTGGATAATGCTTGTTCGCCTACCAGATAATATTCGTGCATTTTCTCTGGTGTATTCATAATCAATTGAGAATAATGAGTATACTCCGCTATCTTTGGATACTTCTGATTCACCGCTAACAGGCTGATAGAATAAATTAAATAGTTTTAAATTACTTCCTTTTAGATTTGGAATATACTGTAATGGTTGTTCTAGAATAATATTTCGAACTTCAATCATGAGATCAATCATAGTAGGACTAATTTCTTTTTCATCATCCAAATGACTCATAAAATTAAAGATGGATTGCTCATTCTCTGGAATTAAAATACCGGATTCTTTTTTTATAAATGCATTGATACTAGTTTTAACTCCAACTTGCCTTCCTCCACCAATTTGTGGAATTCCTTTTTCAGTTAATATCCAATAATAATAAATGAATTTTCGAGTCACTTCCATGAGAGGAATAAAATAATAACCGTATTTTGGTTTTGCATCTAAATTTTCAAATGTATAATCAATGAGCGAGCGCAGCAAACAAAGCTTATACGTGCTCGTTAATTTTCCATAGTCTAAAATATTTAGAATGTCCTTGATGATGTTCATATGGATACACTTTTCATCCCTTCATTTTCGATTTTATTTTTCTTCTGTCAATCCTTTTCAATTCTGTAAATTTCTGCTTTATCGATTACACTGCATAGTCCTATCAGACTATGCAGGAGGTATTGCGCTCCGTTGGAGCTATAGTAAAAAGCTAAGTCCCGAATGGGGCGATATATCTCCTGATATGGGAGCAAGCCCATATCAGTGTAGTTGTAAATAGCCAAATTTCTTACTACAAAAATTCTATCCTTCTTGCGGACAGGCTAGGAAGCCTATCCTACCTCTTATTAATATCCCGCCTTCTCACTTTCCCCAATAAAATCTTATCAAAACCATAATAAAATTACCCAACGTACTTGACAACAATAGTAAGCTTCGGTTATCCAGTAAGTCAGCACTATGGGAATAAATACAATATTACAATCTGCTAATGAGCCTTTGCCTTCTGTCAATCTTGGATTTGATGGACAAGACCCGACTCCTCGTCTAGAGGACTTTTATCTTTCTAAAAAAGGCTCTCTTGTGATTCGGACTGTCTTAGAATCACTCGGAGGAAACGAAAAACGAAAACGAATTGGGACAATTACGGCACCGCCCGGCTCGGGGAAATCCTATCTTGCTTTGTTTCTGGGAACTCTCCTTTACAATCACAAGCCCTGGAACAAAGACTTACTTGCTATTCTAGAATCACAAAATAAATCCTATCGCGCTGAAATCGAAAAACCACTTCGAGAATACTTGGCTTCCTCTGAGAGACTCATTCCTGTTTATATGGTAGGCGAGTCAGAGAATCTAAGACGAAATCTACTCGATGCAATTCTTAGCGGGTTACAGATATTTGCCGGTCGAGAGAATTTTTACGATGAACTGTTTTCTTTTTTTAAGACAGATATGGATTGGCAAAAAAAGACTGGAGACGCGAAGAGACTTATTTCTAAAATCGCAGAGGCTTATTCTAAACCGGATGATTTCTTTCTGGGTTATAAACTTATATTGGATTTTTGTTCTTCTCTTGGTTTTTCTGGATTTGTTATCTTTAATGATGAGTTTAATCGACTATTGGCGCGAGAGCAAGCTGTGTCTTCGGGGGATTTAGATTTCTTACAAGACTTCGCAGAATACAATTTACGACTTAAAAATTTTACAGTCCTACACTACTTACTTTTACACAAAGGAATTTCCCAATATCTAAATGGAATTTCTTCTGATCGTCGCAAGGAATGGTTAAAGATAGAAGGCAGATTCTATCAGATTAATTTTCAAGAAGAGTTAGCAGACACCTACGGGCTAATTGCGAATTACCTCCGTAAGAATACAAACTTTAAATTAACCGAGAGACGAGATGAAATTCTTTTAGGGGAAATAAAAAGAGCCTGGAAAATCAATCCATTCTTAGAAGAAGAAATCGGACCTGAGTTAAAAGAAATTTCTCATAAAGCCTATCCTCTTCATATATCGAACTTGGTCGCACTTCCTCTTTTATGTAATCTACTCGGACAAAATGAAAGAACCCTTTTTGGTTATCTTTCTGATATTCCTTCTCGCAAGAAAACAGAGCATTTATACCTAGACGATCTATTTGATTATTTTGATACCACAATCGACAAATTGGGATTAGACGATTCCTTACTTACGCGCTGGCATTATGGAAGAAGTGCAATTGCAGAGACAACGGATAAAGATAAATTTAGAATCATAAAAGCACTCACTGTATTATCTGTAATCAATCGACCGAATCTACTTCCCGCAACAGTAAAGTGGATTGCATTCTCCCTTGGACTAGAAGAGGCTAATTGTAAATCACCTCTAAAGGAATTAGTCACATCAAACCTTGCTCTTCACAGAGAGGCTAATAAGACGTATCTGATCTATTACGGAAGCTCGATTGACTTAGCAAGTAAAATAGAAGAGCTTGCTCCTTCTATGTCAATAGGCTCAATCACAAGAACACTCGAAGAGACATTTCGACTAAGCCCCGTCTATGCAAATTCGTATAACGCCGAATTCTTCACATCTAGATTCTACGCGCGAAAATTTATTTTAGAAGAAGACATTCGTGAATTCATTCAATATAAATTAGACGAAAATTCTGATCGATCGATTGATCGACAGACAGACAGACAGACAGACAGACAGACAGACAGACAGACAGACAGACAGACAGACAGACAGACAGACAGACAGACAGAAGTATCTCTCTCTATATCTAAATGATTTACTAGAAAAAGAAAAACGCACCGGTGCAAGTGGGGTAATTCTCTATTACCTCGGAAATCCAAATACAGAGTCCGCAAAAACACTACGTAAAATTATTTCCGAAGAAGAAACAGGAAAAAATTTCCTAGCTGTATTCTCCGAGCATAACTTCCAAGACTTTTCTTCTCTAAGAAAGTATTCTGCTTGTATTAAAATTTCAGAAGATCCCGAAATCATAAGGCAAGACTCGCGTGTAAAAAACGATGCCCGTATTTATCTAAATGATCTATACGAAAAACTTCAATTTACAATTCGAGCCCTATTCAGAAGAGACGAATCAAAATTAGTCGCACCAATTGGTTATGAAAAACAAGACTCTCTCCAAAAAATAGTTTCTGAGATTCTAACCAAACGATTTCCTCTCTGTCCAAAGATAAACTCCGAGTTCATCAACCGCGAGCAGATATCACCAATTATCCGCAATACTAGAAAAAAAATCCTACGGGATATGATCTCAGGAGATACAAGTCTAGGTCTACGCGACAAAGGTTATGGTCCCGATGTAGCCATCTTTCGCAGTCTATTCAGTGTAAAAAATGTTTTTAGAAAAGAAGACAAACGAATTGAATTCAAGTTTACTTCCCCCGAAGACTATCTAGGCAGAAAAGACGAAGGTTTGAAAAAAGTATTTGAGGCTATTCACAAGTATCTACTCGAAGAATCCGAAACTCGCAATCTAGACAGGCTCTACGAAATTCTCACTTCCGAGCCTTATGGAATGTATTCAGAGATGATTCCATTTTACTTTCTCGCCGCCCTTCTCGAAAAGTCGTATTCTTTTTCTCTCTATGAAGATGATAGATACGAAAAGGAAATCAATTCCGATATACTCGAAAAGCTACACTCGAATCCAAAGAATTTCAAAATCCGTATTATCCGCTCGAATGCAGTCTTAGAAAAATACCTTTTAGAAATTCCAAAGATATTTACCCCCGGAGAATCGGCTCGTCTATCAAGCCAAGAAGAAGCACGCATTCTAGAAACACGTAAGATCAATGAAAATAAAATCTATCGCTCTGTGATTTCTCTTCTCTACTGGTATACCAAACTTCCCGAATGCACACGTCAGACGAAAGAGCTTTCCGAGGTTAATTCCCGTTTTCTCCAAGCAATCTCTCATTCGGTGAATCCAGAAATTCTTCTCTTAGAAGAAATCCCCGAACTCTTCGGCTACGACCTAAACACTCTAAACGAAAAAGGTCTAGTCCAATTCATCACCAAACTAAGCCGAGCCAAACAAGAAATTGCCAGCCACTACGAATCTCTTCTCTCTCGTATGTCCGCCGACACTGTAAAACTCCTAAGCGCCTACATTTCTTCCCCATTAGCGCATAAAGACTTGTTATCCTCTCTCGCTCAATTTCGCTCGGAAAACGAATACAAACTTGGTCTACTCAAAACCCACGACGCCAGTTTCTTAAAACTATTCGAGCGTCTCTCTTTTAAATACGACTCCGAAACCGCACTCCTAGAATCCCTTGCCTCTCTTCTATGCGACCTCCACCCCCGCTACTGGAAAGACAATACCATTCTAGAATACGAATTCAAACTCACAAGTGAGCTTTCGAAGCTACATATCGCAACATTAATGTCTTCGCCTGGGGAATCGTCCCACTTGAAGATCGAGCGGATACTCACGGAATACCGTTCTCTTAGGAAAGAAGAGCGTCAACTGTTGATTAGTCGGTTGAAAGAGGAGGGATAATGGTTAATGGTGAATTGTTAATGATTAATGGGGTGGTTCACGCAAAGCCGCAAAGACGCGAAGGTGGGGGTAATAATGATTAGTTGTGAATTGTTAATTATCAATGAAGAATTGTTTCGCGTAGGGGCTGAATACATTCAGCCCTGTAGTGGGAAAGAGGATTAATTAAATGCCTGAACCTAAAAATCTAATGCAAAGTCAATGGTCTGTAAATCGCTCTTATAGAACTGGAAGCGATGAAGAGCCTTTGCAATGTTACTTAGAAGGTTTAGTTAATAGTAATAATTTTGATTTGTTGTTAGGGTATTTTAGTTCTTCTGCAATAAATGTTTTATCTATTGGGTTTGCAAATTTTTTACATTCGAACGGAACTATGAGAATGATAATTAACAATGTCCTTTCTCAAGAAGATAAAGATGCAATCAGTAAAGGACAAGAAGGAAGTATTAAAAATAACCTAATAGATATTACGGATATTAAAAGGTTAAAGAGTATACTTGATGATTACGGTAAACATTTTTTTGAATGCTTAGCTTGGTTAATTGCAAATGAAAAAATTCAGATAAAAATTATTAAGCCTAAAAATGAAAAAGGAATAGCGCATTACAAATCCGGAATATTTTCTGATGGGGAAAATCAGGTTCGGTTTAAAGCATCCTGCAATTTTACTTCATATGGATTATTAGAAAATTTAGAAGAGTTAGATATTCATCTAAGCTGGGAAAATAATCCTTCCAATAGAAATATAATTAATAGCCAACAAGAATATTTCAATACAATATTTTCCGGCAATGCAGACTTCGTTGATTACTTAGAGGTTAATGATATATTAATCGCAATCAAAGATGAATTTGGAAATAAATCCTTGCATGAATTGATAGTGCAAGAAGAAGAATTGATCGCACAAAAAAATCAGATTATTGATAATAAGCATTTAAAAAAGTTATTCGCAAAGCTAACTGAGAAATTTGAAAAAATAACGAAAGAACCAAGATTTCCTTATCCAAGTGGTCCGCGAGAGTATCAGATTGAAGCATATAAGAAATGGGTATAGAATGGTAAAAAAGGAATATTTTCGATGGCAACAGGGACAGGAAAAACAATTACTGCACTGTATTGCTTACTCAAAGAATTTCATGAGGAAAAAAGATTCAATGCGGTTATAATAGTTCCAACTCTTTCCTTGCTTAACCAATGGTATGAAGAAGCAAAAAAGTTTAATTTTAGAAATTTTGTTTTAGTGAGTTTAGAAAGTAAATGGGAACAGGGATTAAAGAGTTTCATTAATAGTGCTTCATTACCAAATTCTTCTTTTATCATCATTGTAACATATGCATCTTTCAAAAAAGAGAGACTACAGGAATATTTTAGAAAACTTCCGCCTTCCACTTTATTAATAGCAGATGAAGCTCACAACTTAGGGTCTAAGGATACTCTTAGATTGCTTCCAAAGATAGCGATCAATAGAAGAATTGGTCTATCCGCTACTCCAAATAGAAAATATGATGAAGCTGGAAATGGAGAAATCGAAAGTTTTTTCAATGATAATAATCCATATGTTTATTCATTTTCAATGAAAGAAGCAATACAAAAGAATTTCCTGTGCACTTACACATATCATCCTTATTTGGTGCAATTAACTGATGAAGAATTTGAAGAGTATCTTGAAATTACTAAAAAGCTAGCTAGATTTTTTAATGATAAAGAAGGTTTTAAAAATTCGCCTGAGGCTGAAAAGCTTTTACTTTTAAGAAAAAGAATTATACATAAAGCGAACAATAAAAAAAAGGCCTTTCGAGAAATTATAGAAATTGAATTCAAACGAAAGGGTAATTTAAAGTATACTCTCGTTTATGCGCCAGAGGGAATTGAGAATAATTATTCAGATGTTGAAACAGAAATAGAGAGTCAAGATGATATTAAACTCTTAGATGAGTATTCTCGAATTGTGAGAGATATAGATAAATCAGTAATGATCTCACAGTTTATTGCAAATACGTATAATAGAGATAATGTGTTAAAAGAATTTGAACAAGGTGATAGACATGTTTTAGTCTCAATGAAGTGTCTAGATGAGGGGATTGATGTTCCTCGTTCCGAAGTTGCTATTTTTTGTGCGAGTACTGGAAATCCGAGGCAATTTATTCAAAGAAGAGGTCGTGTTTTGCGACCCCATATTGATAAAACATACGCCAGAATTTATGATCTTGTCGTCATTCCTCCATCAGCGGGTATTTCAACGTATGCGATGGAACGCAATTTAATAAAAAATGAATTAGAGAGAGTAATTGAATTTTCTGATCTATCAATGAATAAAATGGAAACTTATACTAAATTACAGAAAGTATTAAATGATTATAATTTATCATTCACAAAGTAAAGGAGAGTAAAATGTCAAAAACAGATAGAATCTTAACTGAATTTCTGAAACATGAATTGGTTTTAAGTGAAACTAAACTTAATAAAGAAACCATACCTAAGAAAGTAGAAGAAGCAAAGAACAGCGGCAACTTGCTGATATCTGCTATAGCAACTATTGTTGAACAGGTCGAAAAAGGATCCGGTGCAGTTGGTATCGATACACTTATGATGAAGAAAATTAATACCGTAAAGGATATGATATGAAAATAAATCGAATTATTATAGAAAATTATTTATGTTACTATGAAAAGAAAACATTTAATCTTTCTGATGGTCTGAATATTATTATTGGGGAAAATGGTGAAGGAAAAACTAAGTTTTATGAAGCACTTGATTGGATGTTTACAGGTTTAATTGATGGGAAAGAGCCAAAGCTATTAGAATTAATTTCAGCAAAGAAAAAAAAAGATTCCTCAGTTGGTGGTAAATTTGAAGTATCCGTATCCATTGAAGTGAGACAATTTAATGAAGTTAAATATGTAAAAAGATCTTATGTTGTAACAAAAGAATCTGATTTAAATTTTATTACTTCACAGGTAATGCTAACTGCCACTGTAGATAAGGTAAACGGAGAAAGAGAGCATGCCCGTGCTGAGCAGATTTTTAGTGAGATATTTCCTGAAAGATATCGTAGATTCTCGATGTTTAAAGGAGAACAAGAATTTAGAATTTTAGAAAAACCGGACTCGTTCAATGAGCTAGTGGCTGCCTTTTCTGAATCATCTGACTATGAGAATTATACTAAGGCTATTTCTGAGATGAGAAAAATAAGAGAGAAAAGTATTAGCGAAGCAGGTAAACGATCTCAAAAAGATAGTATAAATTACCAGATAGCTAAAACTAAGATTGAAGAGAAAGAAAAAGAAGTAAAGAGTTTCAGTGATCGACTTTATATAATTAAAAATAATAAAAATATATTAGAACAGCAAATAAAGCTTCATGAAAGTTCTGTTGCAAATTCAGAAGAAATCGAAAAATTAAATAAGAGGATTGCTGAATTAGAACAAGCTATCAAATCAAAGCAAGATTTAATTGATCAAGATTATACAAAGTATTTATTTGATGAGAAATGGATTTTACGTGATTTTGAATCTGTTTTCAATGAATACTGTCGAAAAATTGAAAATTTTTCAAAAGAGAAATGGGAGCAGGAATCGAATTATCAGAAAAAAATTGCATACGAACAAGGGCAGGCAGACTTAATAACAGCGCATAAAGCTAATTTACCTTTTGATGTTCCATCAGTCGATCTAATGCGTGATATGTTAGAAGAGGAAATTTGCAAGGTATGTAATCGATCAGCGCCTATCGGCTCGGATGCATATATATTTATGAAAAGTAGATTCGAGAAATACAAGAAAATAGTGGAAGGAGGAGCGAAAAAGAAAAAGGAACAATTTCTTTTTTCAAACGATTATTTAGGTAAATTAAGATTTATTATGGATACTCATAGAAATAACCGTTTGCTAGCGGAAGATATAATGGAAAGCATTGAACAAAAAAAACAAAGTAATCACTCATTGTTTGAAGAAATTAATGACCTAAATAATAAGTTAGCTTCGGAAAAAAAAGAAAAGTCCAGAATTATTTCTTTTTCGAATGAATCCGAAGAAAGGTCTCAAAACAAATTAACAGATTATAGAAGCTGGATACAAGATTTATGGGATTGTAAAAGAGAAGAAATAACATTTACTGAAAAATTAAATGGTCTAGTAAATGAATTGAAAGATTTGGAGGAAGAGGCTACGCGATATAATACGACAAAGGATCCAATTTTAGTAAAGGCAAGAGATTTATACGATACAATTTCAAAAATTTTCAATGATACAAAAGAAAGAAAGTTTGATGATTTTATAGAAAAATTGCAAAGAGAGACAAATGAAATATTCGGGAAGATTAACCTAGATGCATTTAAAGGATATATTAAATTTGAAAAAAAATTAATAGGAACAAAAGCTAATATAAACGTTTTATTAATTGAGGACAATGGTATATTTGAAAATCCAAATGACTCTTTAAAGACATCTATGCACATTTCAATATTATTTGCAATCTCAAAGCTTGCAAAAGAGTTTAGTTCGGATGATTATCCCATGATCTTCGACGCCCCTACATCTACTTTCGGAGAATTGAAAACTACAAATTTCTTAAATGTTTTGAATGAAGTTGGAAATCAGAAAATACTGCTCATTAAAGATTTTATAACAAGAGATTTGAAAAATGGAAATTTAACAATCAAAAATGAGTTTCGAAATATTAAAAGAGACAAAGCCTTTTGGGTTAAATTACAAAGACCTTTTGATGAGCATAACCTAAGTACAATTAATACAGAAGTAGTGGAGTTATAAAATGGAAGATTTTGATTTATTTAAAAAATGGGCAAGTAAGACTCCGAAATATGATAAAAAATACTCTGATAACTTATTTGATAAGATAACTAAAAAAGGCGGGGGCTCTGATAGAACCCAAAAAGATAGGGGTAAACTATTTAATACAAATTATGAGCTTTATATCTATTGTTTTTTTCTTGGTCTATATAATAACGAAAGATTGAAAATTCCAGTAGATTCAATAAAGCAAGATTTTAGTCATCCGATTCAACATTGGGGAAGCAAAGGAAATAGAAAAGATCGAGGTGAGTTTACCGTTTTACAAGAAAGTATTTTTATAGCATGTGTGGCTAAAACAGAAGTTGACTTCATAGAGTTAGAAAAAGGCAGTATATCTCCGAACCATATTGTTGATGCTTTAATCGAAACATTGGAAAGTTATACAAATGGAGGATTAATTTTATTACAGGAAGAAATGGATAAAAACGTTAATTTCACACTTCTCGACATGGCATTTCTCGATTTAATTTTTAAACATCAAAGCCATTAAATCGGCGACTAACCATCACACCATGAACCTAGCTAAACTATTTTCACGTGCGGATGATGAGATCATCCAAGATATAATCGGGCATACATCGATTAGCCTGTTACAGAAGGTGATGCCGGAAAAGGCTACGCCTTCGCAGTTGAAGAAGTTGGTGGTGGAATTATTTCATTATGAAGGGTTGTTATTAAAGGATGATACGAGAGCGCATATCATTGATTTGCTGCGGACAGATGAGATACAGAGTTTGCATGGTAGGTTGGGATTACGAGCGAATGGAAGTTTGTATGAGAGCTTAAAGAGATTGAAGTTTGAAAGAGGATCGGAGAAAGAAGAGATTCTCTTTACATTCTTTGAATTAAAAGTTCCAGAGTTAGATAAGAAAGTTGTCGTTCTGCCAGTGGAAGAGGCTGATACTAGTTATGCGCTATTTTCTCATCAAAGAAAAGCGATTCGGGAATTAGAAGACCGATTGAATCATGGGGCTGAGAGGATAATTCTGCATATGCCCACGGGGTCGGGTAAGACTAGAACTACGATGAATTATATCTGTGATTTTCTTCGTAAGAAGGAACCGTCAGTTGTTATATGGCTTGCATATAGTGAGGAATTATGCGAGCAAGCGGTGGGTGAGTTTAAGAAAGCATGGAAGTCGATTGGAAATAGAAAGATTAAAGTGCAAAGATTTTATTCTACTTCGCAGTGGGAAGATGGAATGGAAGACGGAATCATAGTTGCCGGACTTGCTAAGATGTATAGTGCGATTCGAAAAAATGAAATCCAGTTTATCAATGATTTATCAGATAAAGTTTCTCTTATCATAATGGATGAGGCTCACCAAGCAGTTGCCGAGTCTTACAATCGAATCTTACAAATCCTAAGTCGCAAACAAAATGTATCTATCATTGGATTAACAGCAACTCCTGGCAGAAGTTATTTGAATATAGAAGAAGATGAAAAACTAGCGAGCTTCTTTCATCGAAATAAGATTACTTTAAAAGTAGATGGATATAAAAATCCAATCGATTATCTTACGGATAATGGATATTTGGCGAAAGTTACCTTTGAGCCATTGATGCATAAAGGTGGTAACACTATCTCAGATGCGGATATTGCAAAAATAGAAAAAGAATTAGATTTAAGTGAAGAAGTTTTAATCAAGCTAGGAAAAGACGAGATTAGAAATGCAGCAATTCTTTCTAAGTTAAAATCTCTTGTTCTTCGTCATAAAAGAATTATGTTTTTCTCTGCCTCTGTGGAACATTCCAACTTAATTGCATTTATGTTACGAGCCATCGGGATAACAGCATTTTCCGTTACAGGGCAGACCCCATCAAGCGAGAGAGCCAAAGTAATTCGTCAATACAAATCAGATGAGGATACTTCGTTTGTCCTCTGCAACTATGGAATCTTTACTACAGGCTTTGATGCGCCTAAGACAAGTTGTGCTATGATCGCAAGACCAACTAAATCGCTTGTTCTTTATTCCCAAATGGTAGGAAGAGCGATACGCGGAATAGAAGCCGGCGGAAATGAAGAAGCAGAAATTATTACAGTAGTAGATATTAAACTGCCAGGGTTTAGAAGTATGGCAGAAGCATTTATGAATTGGGAAGATGTATTTTAAAAAATAAAGCTAATTATTTTTAGGAGAAAACAATGACAGATAGACATGATATAGTTCCAGCTCACTTAGCAATTCAAGCAATGAGAGACAACGGGTATAAGAATACAGCCTACGCAATCGCTGAATTGATTGACAACTCCTTACAAGCGGGAGCTAAGAATGTGCAACTTCTTTGTGGCGAAGAAGAAGTGGATGGCAACCGGAATAATAAAATTACCCGCATCGGTCAAATAGCCATTTTAGACGATGGGGGTGGAATGGACGAAAAGACTCTACGCCTATCACTACAATTCGGAAATGGAACTCACTTAGAAACCGAAAATCAACAGGGCATTGGAAAGTTTGGAATGGGTCTACCTGCTTCTTCTATCTCGCAGTGCACACTAGTCGAAGTCTGGTCATGGCAAGATGGAGTGGATAATGCAATATATACCTATCTTGATTTGAATCAGATTAAGAAAAAAGAATTAATCGAAATACCTAAACCTAAGAAACATAAAATTCCTAAAATATATTCTAGAATCGGAAAAGATTTTGGTAAATCAGGAACCTTAGTTGTTTGGTCTAGATTAGATAGAATTCTATGGCGAAGAGCAGATGCGATCATTACCAATTCTGAATTTTTAATCGGACGTTTATACAGAAAATTTTTAGACAAGAAGAAGTGCAGCATACGCATGGTAGCCTTTAATTTAAATGATTTAATTAACATTAGAATTGATCGGTATGCTCTGCCAAATGATCCTATGTATTTAATGGATAAAACTTCTTGTCCTGCTCCATTTGACAAAAAACCAATGTTTGAAGAGTTCGGCGATAGAGAATTTAAAATGCCTATTAAATACAATGGCAAACAATATCCAGTTAAAGTTCGATTTAGCGTTGCCAAGAAAGAAGCAAGAAAAGGAGAAGGTGCGGGAAGTAGAGATCATGGGAAACATGCTTCCAAAAATATTGGAGTATCACTTCTTCGCGGCAATAGAGAAATTGAATTAGATAAAACATGGACAATACAATATGATCCAATGGAAAGATGGTGGGGAATTGAATTAGATTTTCCATCGGAGTTAGATGAACTATTTGGTTTAACGAATAACAAGCAGTATGCGACAAACTTTTCTCATCTCGCAGAAATTGATTACGAGGAAATTGCGAAAGGAAAAATGACAATCGCAGAATACCAAGATCAATTAGAAGCTGATGAAGATCCGATTGCTCCGATTTTAGAATTAGGAAATAGAATTAAAAAAAATTTATATTCCATGAGAGCGCAGATTAAATCACAAAATGCCGGGGCTCATTCAACACGAGCAGAGACTCAAACAGAAGATACTCCTGAAGCAATTGCGACTAAAGCAACTAGAGAAATGATTGAAGAAGGCTTTACTTCTAAGAATGATGAGTTAGAAAGTCTACCTATAAAAGAAAGAACGCAGCAAATAGAAAAGGCATTAATCGATCAAGGCTTAGATGTAGAAGATGCAAAGCAAATTTCTAAAACGGCAACAGACTTTGGTTTAAAGTATGTATTTGCTCACGCAGATATTCAGACACCTGCTTTCTTTACCGTTAGACCGAAAGCGGGAACAATCATTATTACCCTCAACACCGAGCATCCCGCTTACGATAAGTTGATGGAAATAGTGGACGAAGACATTGAGGATGCTTCTAGAGAAGAATTAATTGATCGTTTGTCCCGTGCAAGAGACGGACTAAAATTATTACTCGAAGCCTGGGCGCGCTACGAAGATACTTTGCCAGATGGAAACATCAAAGACAAAGCCCAAGAAGTTAGAAACGACTGGGGAAGAATGGCAAAACGATTTATGACTTCTGATTAAGGAAGTTCTAACGGTATGATATACATCCCTTTCCGTTCATGAAACAGGCAGGGATGCCTGTTCTCCTACTCATTGCATCACATTTAGTTCTTAGGTTAACGACATCGTGGGAACTATATAGAGATAGATTTTTTGTTTGCTAATAAGTTGAATAGGAAAATAATATTTCTGATAAGACTGTTAATTGATTGTAGATTCGCAGAGGATTTTTTTGAAATAAATATTTTTCTTGAAAGATTATCTTTTTGAAAGAAAATTTCTTTTGAAAATATATTCCTTTTGAAAAATATTCCTATCCCTAGCAGGATAGGGATTAAATATTCCGCCCCGTTAGGGCTTGGCTTTTTACTATTAGCCCCAACGGGGCGAAATCATTCGTGGTGTGGGTGCTAGCCCATACCACACAATTCCGTTGGAGCTTTCCTTTTAACGATAGCTCCAACGGAGCGAAATCCCTCCTGGTATGGGTGCAAGCCCATACCAGTGTATTACCAACCAGACTTTATTGTAAAGAACCGAAAATAGATTTACCTTGACAAGAGTCACAAAGAAAAATAGAATTGTTGAAAGGGAAAAATATGCCAGTAATAGCTCGCTTTTACGGAATAACAATCAAGATGTACTTTAATGATCATTTGCCTCCACATTTTCACGCAATCTACGGCGAGTTCAATGGAATATTCTCAATTGATAATTTATCTATGATTGAAGGCGATTTACCATCTCGGTCTATTCGTTTAGTAGAAGAGTGGGGAAGTAAATACCAAACAGAATTAATTAGAATGTGGGAAACGAAAGACTTTATCAAGTTGCCGGAGCTAGACTAATGGCTAACGATAATAATCCAACACAATTAAAACCTCCTAGAATCAATAAAATTTACATCGACAAACATACTATTTATGTATTATTTCTGGATAATGCTATCAAGAAATATGATATATCTCCCTTGTTAGAAAAAAAAACATTTAACAAATTAAAAAATCTTTCTTACCTGAAAACGGCAAAGGTTGATTCCGGAGGTTATGGAATAAGCTGGGATGATGATTGCGATCTGAGTGAAAACGAACTGTGGACAAAAGGTGTATCTGTCACGGATACAAAAGAATTAGCTAAACTTCATTTGCTATTTGTAGAGCCGAAAAGCTAATAGCAAATGTATCGAATAGACCCTCTCGCACCTAAAAATAAAAAAGACTAACACCAATGAACCACAACGGACGCAACCTCAAAGAATCAGTATTAAAATTTGTAGAGGAAGCAGAAACTCTAGCGATTTTCGTGCCGTATATAAAGCTCAATGTATTAAAAGAAATCCTAAGCCAAACAAAGAATTGCCGTTATATAGTGGTGAGGTGGGAGGTGAAGGATTTACTCGAGAGAGCGAGTGATTTAGAAATCTACGAAGTATGCAAAGAAAAAAAGATTTCGCTTTTTCGAAATGCTAGACTTCACTTGAAACTATACTTAGATGCGGATAAGGCATATTTGACTACGGCGAATATTTCGTCACGGGCGTTAAATTATGGGAAGTATGAAAATTACAATTACGAAATGGGAGTGAAGATAGACAAACTCGAATTAGAGGATAGAATCTATTTACAAAATATTTTAGATGAAAGCCAATTGATTGATGATAGAATGATGGAAGCAATCGAAGAACAATTATCCCTTCTGGCACTCGATGAAGAAGGGGGCGACTTTGAGTTTAAGAATATAGCGGATAAGAAGGATTTTCTCCTATCGTCTCTTCCAATGTCAGAGGATATAAACAAGCTAAAAGAATTCTACAAAAATAAATCAGCACCGACACAGGTAGAATATGATTGTATGGTGCATGATTTGAGTCTATATACAATTCCAACGGGATTAAAGGAAGAAGAATTTCTAAATCGACTTCGCGTATTTTTCTTCGAACATCCTTTTATCCAAGCCTTTCTAAAAGAATTAAACTCCGCAGGCGGAGAGCTTTACTTCGGAAGAGTCAGACAGTGGCTTGCGGCTAACTGTGCAGACTCCCCAACTCCCAGAGCCTGGGAAGTAACAAAAAATGTCCAGATACTCTACCACTGGATAGAAACCCTCGGAAGCGGCAAATACGCAGTAGACGTTCCGGGGACGCATTCACAGAGGATTTTTTTAAGTAATATTTTTTGAAAAATTATCTTTTTGAAAAAAAATTATCTTTTAAAAAAAATACTTTTGAAAATATATTCCTTTTGAAATATATTCCTTTTGAAATATATTCCTATCCCTAGCAGGATAGGGAT